>NZ_OY763931.1:0-335000 GCF_963667685.1 Maridesulfovibrio sp.
CCAGATAGGTTGCCATGATAACTCCATCGTCCGAGGCTATGCCGAATAGAGCTAAAAAACCGACCCAAATGGCAACACTTAAGTTGATGGGAGCTACCTGAAATAATTCGCGCATGGGTGTGTTAAATACGGTAAAATGCATAAACCACGGTTGACCGTACATCCATACCATAAGAAATCCGCCGGACCATGCAACGAAAATGCCTGAAAAGACCATTAGAGTTGTTGCTAGGGATTTGAACTGTAAATATAAAATAAGTACTATGAACATCAGTGCCAGTGGCAGGATTATAGCAAGTTTCTTTTGTGCTCTGATCTGATTTTCATAACTACCTGCAAATTCGTATGAAACTCCGGCAGGAATAGTCAGCTCGCCTGATTTAATTTTAGAATTAAGAAAAGTCTGAGTCTGCTCAACTACATCCACTTCGGCAAACCCTGGTTTTTTGTCGAACAGTACGTAGCCGACCAGAAATGTATCTTCACTTTTGATGACCTGCGGTCCGCGAATATATTTTATCTCTGCCAGTTGGCTGAGCGGGATTTGTTCTCCGGCCGGAGTGCTTACAAGAATATTGCCGAGATCATCTATGTTATCGCGCAGCTCTCTCATGTAGCGAACCCTGACAGGATAACGTTCACGACCTTCGACAGTCGTTGTCACTACCTTACCGCCGACAGCCACTTCAATAACATCCTGTACCTGTGAAAGCATAATTCCATATCTTGCAATGGCTTCACGATCGATAACAATTTCAAGGTATGGTTTACCCACGATGCGGTCGGCAATAACGGCTTCCGGCTGTATTGACCCTACCTGCTTGAGCAGTCTTTCCAGATCAAGAGCTACTTTTTCCAGTGTTTCCAGATTTGGGCCTTTAACTTTGATGCCCATGGGAGCTCGCATGCCGGATTGCAGCATTACAATTCTTGCGGCTATTGGTTGCAGTTTCGGCGCGGAAGTTACTCCGGGGATTTTAGCTGCTTTGACTATTTCATCCCATATATCATCCGGAGAAGTTATACCTTTCCAGCTCTTGCGTTTTGGATTCAGCTCTGGACTAAGGGCAGATCGCCAAATTCTGAAAGGTTTACCATTTTCATCAGGAATAAGTTCTCCATTGTCGTCTCTAGCATAGTATCCTTGCACTAAATAGGGATATCCGTCCTTTGCCGGAACAAGGTCACCTTTGACATTGCGAAAGTAGTCTTTTTGATCGGGGTCATATTTAAAACGGAGTCTCTCTCCTGATTTACTAACAACATATTCGGATTTATAATTAATGACAGTTTCGATCATGGAAATAGGCGCTGGATCGAGAGGCGTTTCTGCTCTTCCGAGTTTGCCAACGGCCGATTCCACTTCTGGAATAGATTGAATCATCATATCCTGTTTACGCAGAACATCATGAGCTTCGCCTATGGATGCATGCGGCATAGTGGTGGGCATGAACAAAAATGCGCCTTCATCAAGGTCCGGCATAAATTCCTTACCTAAGCCGGGGAAAGTGTGAGCCAGTTTGATGTACGGAGCAGAGGTTCTGATTGTGTCAGGTAGGAATGATGTAAGATTGCCGAAGCCAAGCCAGATAGACATTCCCAACGCAATGATAAAAGTTGGCAGAGATAAAAAGAGTAATTTATGATTAAGGCACCATCCAAGCATTCTGGCGTAGTTGTAACGGAATAATTCGAAAAAGAGCATTAAACTTCCGATAATTAAGGCTACAAAAGCATAATTATTGCTCATGCCTTTTTCCGGTCCGAGCGGCAGCCACGAACTTGTAAGAACGGAGGCGACCAAACCTACAATTACCCATGTTTCTGCATACCCTATAAATTTATGAGTCTTCGCAGGAACAAATGGCAATATAAAGTGCTTTATACCCAGATAAATAAAGAAAATTCCAACCCACCATTTCAGTATTATGGAAAGAGTAATTCCAGAAAGGATGTAGAGGGCCGAACGAATATAAGATTGCTTCCCCTTGGCAAATTTTTTACGCGCAGTGAACAGAAGTTGAGCTAAAGGCGGTAAAACCGTCAAAGCTACAATGATGGAGGACAGTAACGCGAAAGTTTTCGTATAAGCTAATGGTTTGAATAGTTTTCCTTCGGCTCCGTCCATGGCAAATACAGGCATAAAGCTGACGATTGTAGTGGCAACAGCAGTCATTACTGCGCTGCCGACTTCTGTTGTTCCATCGTAAATAAGCTTAAGGCGGCTGACTCCCTCTTCTGCCGTTTCGAGCTTTTTCAGTATGTTTTCACAGATGATAATCCCCATGTCGACCATGGTTCCGATTGCAATTGCAATTCCTGATAGAGCTACAATGTTTGCATCAACTTTGAAGACTCTCATACCCATAAAGCTCATGAGTACGGCAAGAGGCAATAATGAAGAAATAAGTAATGAACTTTTAAGGTGCATGACCGCAATAAGGACTACAATGATAGTAATCAGTATTTCTTCAGTCAGGGCTGTGTTAAGCGTGCCGAGGGTCTCATGAATCAAGTTTGAGCGGTCATAAAAAGGAACAATCGTCAGTTTACTTTTTGTCCCGTCCGGCAGAATCTTTGAGGGTAATCCCGGTGAAATAGCTTTTATCTTGCTTTTGATATTATCAATTACCTGCAGTGGATTTTCGCCATAGCGGACAACTGCAACTCCGCCGACAACTTCTGCACCGCCTTTATCCAGAACTCCACGACGCAGGGCCGGACCTTCAGCCACCCGCGCGACATCGCGAACATGAATAGGGATGTCATTTACAACTTTAACAACTGAGCTTTCAATATCAGATATCTTTTTGATGAACCCGATACCTCTGATGACATATTCAGCGTTGTTAATTTCGATAGTACGTGCGCCAACATCAAGGTTGGAATTTTTTACAGCGCGATATACTTCGCTAAGAGTTACATTCGCAGCTCTCATTGCATCGGGATCGACATCAATCTGATACTCTTTTACAAAGCCTCCGACAGAAGCCACTTCGCTTACTCCTTCAGCAGAGAGCAGCGCGTAGCGGACATACCAATCCTGTGTTGAGCGCAATTCATCAAGGTCCCACCCTCCGGTGGGATTGCCGTCAGGGTCGCGTCCTTCAATTGTGTACCAATATACCTGACCTAAGGCCGTTGCATCAGGCCCCAGAGATGGTTTTATACCCGCTGGGAGAGTTCCAGCCGGAAGACTGTTAAGCTTTTCGAGCAACCGTGAACGGGACCAGTAAAAGTCTACATCTTCTTTAAAAATGACGTAAATTGTTGAGAAACCGAACATGGAGTAACTGCGAACGGTCTTTACTCCGGGCACACCGAGCAGGGCCACGGTCAGCGGATAACTTATCTGATCTTCCACATCCTGAGGGGAACGACCAAGCCATTTGGTGAAAATAATCTGCTGATTCTCACCGATATCAGGAATTGCATCAACGGGGACGGGGGATCTGTCTATTCCGTCAATTTTCCAGTTGAAAGGCGCAGTATATATTCCCCCGCAAATGACCATAATCAAGAGGATGGCAACAATCAGTTTCTGCTCAAGGCAAAACAGTATGACCTTTTCTGTTAAGGTGCGGGGTACAGGGCGTTTTGGTTCAGGTTTTAAATTATCACTCATAGCTGTTACGCTCTATTCCTTATCTTTGAGCTGACGCTTAATTTCACCGCACTGGAGCATGGTTTCTCCAAAGTAGGGATTTCGAATGTTTTCGTCGCTTTGCAGCCACATGGCTCCTTTAAAATCAAAAGCCATAGGGCAGAATATTTCGTAGACAGGTTGAGATGATTTGATGCCGAGTTTGTCCACAACGTCGATCATGCCGTATGAAAGAGGCTCCAGTCCGGCGCGCACTCCCACGATATCCTTTGCACTGCGTATGGAATCAATCCCGTCATTGATATTTTTGAAGGCGTCCATCCAGATTTTATGAGCTTCACTGCTGAGAGATCCATGATCTATTTTCTTTAGCTCTGCAGCCATCAGCTCTGCGTGTGTTTGCGCCAAGAGCATATTATCTGCCGCAAGATCTTCTGTGAAAGCTGAGTATGAAGCATATACTTTCCCCATTTGAATTTTGAAAGTTTCAGGGGTTTCAACTTTGCTTCCAGTGTTTTTGGCAAGGTTTGATATGTTAAAAGCATTATCAAGTCGTTTAAAATGTTTTGCCGTTTCATCTGTAATTGATTTCAGCCTAAGAGCATTCTTTGCATCGCGACCAATTACAGCGTCATTAGTAAGAAGCATGGATAACTCTTTCCAGACAAGTGAGTTGTCTCCTTTGAGTCCTGCACTGTCTATAGCTTTAAGGCTGTCATAAAACTTGGAATAGAGCATGCGGGTTTTGTCGATAGAGTCAGCCTTGGCTGAATTAATCAGAATATCAAAACTTTTTTTCAGGTGTATTAATTTAGAAACGAAGATAGGAGGCAGCGAGTGTTCAGATCCTTTGTTGTCTAGGACTGTTTTTACGCCGCTTTCCTGATTCATCATGCTTGGCTTAGCTATAATCTGCAGGGCACTGTCTATTTTGAAATTTCCATTTGTAACAACTTGCTCACCATCTACCAGACCATATTTTACCACGTAGAAGTCCCCGGCTTTGGGGCCGAGTACTATTTCCCGTCCTTCGTAAACTCCTTCTTTGCCGGGTACAGCAATATAGACTACAGCACGTTTTCCGGTAATGAGCGGAGCTGATGCCGGGATAACAAGCTGAGATACTGCATTTTTATCAACCTGACTGACAGCGCGCACAAACATGCCGGGTTTAAGTTTCAATTCCTTGTTCGGAACTTCAAGACGGATTCTGATCGTTCTGGTTTTTTCATTAACAACCGGATCTATGTAAGTGACTTTTCCTTGAAATGATTTGCCGGGGTATGCTTCGGTCGTGAAATCAACCTGCATTCCCATTTTAATCCATGGCAGGTCTGATTCATACGCTTCAAGAAAGACCCAGACTCTTGAGAGGTCGGCAATGGTGTAAATGGGAGTTCCTGTCTTAACATAAACTCCTTCAACTACGTCTTTTTTCAGAACAATGCCGCTCATTGGAGAATAAAGTATAATGTGTTCGTCCGCTTTGCCGTTTTTTATGATATCTGCAATTTGAGATTTGGAAAGACCGAGTAGGCGGAGTTTTTCACGGGAAGCTTTTTCAGTGCGCGCAGCAGTGTCTTTTACGATCTGCATAGAACTTCCGCGTAATGCTTCTTTTGCTTTTACAGACTGGATAAGTTCAACTTGCGCGGTAAGAAGTTCGGGACTGTATATGGAAGCCATGGCTTGTCCTTTACGGACTGAACTTCCAGTGTAATCTATGTAAAGTTTATCTATCCGTCCTCCGGTCCATGCCGTAATGGTTCCCATGCGGGTTTCATCATAATCAACCTTTCCCACCATGCGGGTTTCAACACTGACATTTCTTTTTTGAACAGCACTGGTCTCGATTCCGGCAAGTTTACGTGCCTGAGCTGTCAAACTTATCTGTCTAAGGCTGATTGCTTCGTCTCCTGATTTGCCGCCTTTTTCAAGCGGGATCAGATCCATAAAACAAATCGGACATTTGCCCGGTTTCGGCAACTGAATCTGCGGATGCATGGAACAGGTCCAGACCACTTCGCCTGTTTCAGTTACTTCGGCATCAAGTCCATGTCCGGCGTGCTCATCTACAAGTTGTTTTTCAGCGGTTGTACTGTCATTTCCGGAAAACCAGTATCCGGCCACGAATGCGATCAGTACGATAGCGATGACCGGTATAATTGATGATTTTATGTCTTTAAATTTTTTCATGATATATTTGCTTGATATATATGGTTATTTTACAGGTGGGGATATCGCTGTATGGGGCAGCATAGAGCCATGAATTGTGCATGGTATTTCATGACCGACTAGGTATTCAATGGCGGCAACCCTTTTGGCCTGTTCTGCCAGCGATTGATAATAGACAAGTTGAAATTCGATAAGGGTTCTTTCTGCATCAATCAGGTCGGCGGATGAAGCTGTTCCGGATTGAAAACCTTCAATGGAAACAGCAAGTGACTGTTCTGCTTTGGGAGTAAGCGAGTCTCTGTAAAGGTTCACTTTGCGGATAGCATCTTCGTAACGATAGATTTCCAGCTCAAGGTCGGCAGATAGATTGCGTTCAAGCCCTGTTTTTTCGCGGCTGGCTGACTTAACTTTCTGCTGAGCCTCAACAAGCTGAGCTTCTTGTTTATCGAACCAGATAGGAAGGTTTATAGACATCCCGGCAACAACAGGATCTTTATTTTCGTTGGTAACATTGGGAGATCTGGATTTACCTGTTTGGATATATTCAACTCCGAAGGAAAAGTCAGGAAAGTAGTCTTTTTCAGCCAGTTCTACAGAAAGTTTTTCTTTATTAATTTTATGGGTAAGAGCCATCAGACTAGGATTGGCTTCCTTGAAATCTTTTTTAAGCTGATGTGGGTCGGCTTCTATCTTCATGATCGGGATAAAAGCAGGCAGGGGTAAAGATTGTCCATCCGGCCTGTTCATGGCGGCAAGCAATTTCGCAACTGTAGGTCTTTTGCGTTCTTCCAGAGAGCGGAGTCTATCCTCAAGTTTACCGAGTTCTACTTGGGTTTTTATGAGCCCGTCATACTTACCCGAGCTGGTGGCGTATTTGGAGCTGGCAACGGATTCGAGATATTTCATAAGCTCAATATTTTCACGAGTGATGCGGATTGCCTGTGCAAGGTAGGCGTAGTCGTAGTAATTAGTTTTAACTTTGTAGAATATCTTGAGTTTAAGGGCATCAAATTTTGCTTTTTTAATATCTGCATCACGCAAGGCCTGTTCACCTTTAAGATTCAGTTTGCCGAACCATGGAAGAGTCTGACTTAATCCATATTTAAATTCCTGTGGTCCAGTCCGGGTCTCCACCGGCTGAATAAACCATGCAAAACTGAATCTAGGGTCCGGTAGGCTTGAAACACTTGTTTCGCGTTGTAAGGCGGCTTTCCAGCTGTAGAATGCCGCATAGAGGTCGTCATTATTGCGTGCAGCTTCAATCAGATATTCTGTAAGATCTTTTATTTCAGCGTGTTCGGTTTTGTACTCAGCCATGCCGTTACTTGAGCTGTTCTGGGCACTTCCTGTACTTGGCAATAGGATAAGCACTGCTATGATTAAAAGTGTGGTACATTTAAAAAATTTAGACACTGGATCTCCTGCACGTTTTTATCTGATGATCATTTTGTGTTTGAGCAATTACTATTCCATTCCATATATAAAGCCGTATAATGGTATTTAGTCTGGGTATAACCTATTTCTATCTGCTATAGCCAGACTTTATTAAAATATTCTGTGCAAGTTCTGTCGTATTAGTTTATGTAATTACAGGATATTGCGTTTAGTTGTTGCACTTTTTGCACAAAGTTTTTAAGTGCAACCTATTGTTAATCTATACTAAAATAGTATAGATTTTTTAGTGTGAATAAGAAACATAAATTATTGTGCAATTTTTTACACAATAGTTGATGTGTCGGTTAATTAAATATGTGCTGTGTATTTTAATGTCTTATAATAATTAAATAAATATTATATGGAATGTAAAATGTAATCTCTATGCAAAATTGTTGAGCGTAATACTTAGATATGAGGTATATTGACTCAAACTTTTATCATCTCTTTTTTTAGTGTAGTTGCTCTCCAAAAACAGGAATTTTATGAAGATTAGATTTAAACTGCTTTTACTCTTGTTACTTGTTTCAATTGTACCCCTTGTTGCCGTGCAGACCGGGGTGCTTGAATCGTTGCATTCTCTTTCTGGGGAGATCGGCGGAGAAGTTCGTAGTGAGCTTGTAAACAAAAGCAGTGTTGAATTAAAAAGATTGGTGGAAGATCATGCGAGGGTTCTCTCAAAAGAACGTAAAATTGTTGAGTTGAGGTTGCAACAGCTCTCTGCCGAACTGACCGCATGGATTGAAGAAGGGGACATGTTTGTTCTGCCAGAGATACTTGTAGATTCTACAGATCATGACACCGAGAGTGACTATGAGCGGCTTCAGCAAAAATATGGGCAGCATAATTTTGTTATGCACGGGAGACGGGAGATCGACTTCAATTATGTCGGTTATGGTTCCGGATATCTTGGAACAGCGGATAGAATTATACAGCAGAGATCAACTGATGCGATATTTCCTCTTTTTAAAACAATTGAACAAAGAAATCCTAACCTGACTTTATGGATTAAAGCAGATTTTATTTCAGGAGAATCACTTACCTATCCGGCACGTTCAACAGGTATGTCTATGGGGCAGATGATGAATGAATCACAGCCTCAGACGGCTTCTATTCTTCAGGAAAATTTGCTCCCAACTTGGTCACTTCCTAAAAAAGATCCCCTGACAGGAAGAACAGTCCTTACTGCTTCTTTGGCAATAGTCGTACAGGGAGAGACTGTGGGATCTGTCTCTATTGATGTGCCACTTGATACTCTTTTATCCGGCAATAATCATCTTAATATGTTTTCTCACAATATTGATTCATTGCTAATCAAGCCGCAGCTGAATGATAACGGTACAGGTGTGGTTGAAGTTGTTGCGAAAGAAGTTTCCGGAACTAACCTTAAAACCATGATGCATATGTGGGAGCCTTCAACTGCTGAGGTCATGCTTTCCTCTTCTGATTCTGTATTATTTTCTAAATTTAAAGAGCTTCTTAAAGAAGGAAAGTCCGGTGTTGTAAGCATGCCATATAAAGGGCGTGACAGTATCTGGGCTTTTTCAGCTCCTGATAAACGTGGTATTTCACTGGTTTTAATTCTGCTTTATGATGATGTCGTTAAGCCTGCTGAGAATGCTAAAAAATTCGTAACTTCCGTAATATCACAGCAATATCGTAGTACTTTTTTGGTGCTTGTTGCCGTAGTTCTGCTCGTTTCAATCCTCGCTTTTATGCTGTCTCATCGTTTTACAAAAAACATTTTGATTCTTGCCAAGGGCGTAAAGCGAATTGCATCCGGTGATTTTGCTGCCAAAGTTGAAATTTCAAATGCTGATGAGGTTGGTGAGCTTGCGGATAATTTTAATAAAATGGTTCCCAGTCTTCAGGAGCATATCGAGATTAAAAGCGCTCTTGATGTTGCGATGGAAGTGCAGACAAATCTGTTGCCGCAGAGTTCCCCTCATATTTCAGGATATGATATCTATGGTGAGAGTAAGTATTGCGATGAACTGGGCGGAGATTATTTTGACTACATCAAATCTTATGTAGATCAGGAGAATATCCGTTTTACTGTGGGAGATGTCAGTGGGCACGGGGTTCCAGCGGCAATGCTTATGGGGTCTATCCGGGGTTACGTGCGGGCACGGAGTTTAAGTAGTGGCACTCTCGGGGAGGTTTTAGCAGATGTGAACAAATTGGTGGCGGAGGATACCTGTAAGACAGCTCAATTTATGACCATGGTTATGGTTGAACTTGATCCCTTAAAAAATGAGTTGCGCTGGGTAAGGGCCGGGCATGATCCTGCATTAATATTTGATCATACCCAAGAGGAATTTATTCAACTCGAAGGGAACGGAATTGCTCTTGGAGCTGTAGCAGAGGCCACATATTCCGAGAGTTGCTGTTTTGATTTGAATGCTGGTCAGATTTTAATTCTGGGAACTGACGGGATCTGGGAAGCTTCCAACAGCGATGGAGAATTTTTCGGAAAAGAGCGGCTATGGAAAGTGATAAATTCTGCAAAGGATTTGTCTGCTGAAACTCTTGTAGAAACCATTTTTGATGCTGTGCATGAGTTTACAGGAAGAAATAAACAAGAAGACGATCTCACCGTTGTGGTCGTTAAAAGAAATAATTAAAATTAAACAAAACAGAGGGATTATCAAATGAAAAAGATTTTAAACATCACTATGCTGGTCGCATTTATTGTTGCAATGTCTACGGCTGCTTTTGCTATGGATATGAACATGGATCACAGCTCCATGCAAGGTAATGACAAGGTTACAGGGTCCATGCATGAAGGAATCATGATTATGGAGAAAGGGATTGAAGATATGAAAAATGGAGCGGATATGATGAAAAATCCTGCTACCATGAAAGAAGGCATGGGAATGATGAATAAAGAAATGATGCCTATGCATAATGGAATGAAAATGATTGAAAATGGTGCAGAAGGTAATCCCCACCAATCCATGATAGAAAATTCGATGGGCAATGCTAATAAAGGCATGATGGAAATGATGAAGGGGATGGGAATGATGAAAAAAGGTACAGCCGGTGGTATGCAGATGGTGAATGACGGGCTTCAGAAGATGGAAAAGTCACTTGAAGATGTAAAAGCCATGACAGGTTTGTAGTTTTTAGAACTACAGTAGTGATCTTAACCTTCAGGAGGTTCTTATGTACGGTTGCAGCTGGGGTAGTCTGTTTGGAGCTGGGCATGGATTCATGGGTGTGGGAATGTATGGTATGTTTTGGAATATTTTGATTGTCGTACTTGTCCTCTTTGGGGTCATGAAAATTATTCAATCCTTTAAGTCAAAAGAACCGTCCTGCGCTTATAATCGTGATCCACTTGATATCCTGAAGGAAAAATTTTCCCATGGCCAAATAAGTGAAGATGAGTTTCGACGTATGCGGGAAGTTCTATTAAACGGATAAATTTAAATTATATGCTTAGCATTTAAGGCTGCTTTCCAGTATGGAGAGTAGCCTTTTATTTTTTTTAAATTAAAATTGCCTACTATTTTAAATAGGTCAGTTTTTAAACAAAACATTTTTAATTACTTATGTTTAGGAGTAAAATTTATTGAAAATGATAACTGCTTTTATGACTTAAAATATAGTTAGATTGCAAGTCCTTTAACCCCTTAATCCTCCAAAACCTTAACAGCCTTCCTAAGTCCGTCAGGGGCGAGGTGTGCATAGCGTTGAGTCATTTTGAAATTACTATGTCCCATAAGCTCTTTTACAGTGTACAAGTCAGTTCCTAGTTGGACATGCCACGATGCAAATGTATGGCGTAGATTATGAAAGCACATTTTTTGTCTTGAGTCGTCTATGCCCTCGTTGAACATCTCCGCAACGATCCTGCCATATGTTTTAGAAACTCGTGCAAGTTTGCCTCCATCAACTGTATTGAATAGCCTCTCTGAATTTGAATGGGGCTCTAAAGCTCTTCGTTCTAGCATTTCGCGTACAGGCTTAATGAAAAAAGCCTTCCTGTTTACTAGGGTCTTTGGATCTCGGATATAAATATCTTCATTCTCGAAATCGATGTCCTGCCATGTAAGGGAGGCAATTTCTCCGAACCGTAATCCGCAGTATAAAGCTAGAATAGCCATGTCGTGGGTTTCGGGGGATCTTGTTTTTAACTCTTTGAAAAGTCTGATTGCTTCATCTTTCGTCAAAAAGCGGGTACGCCGATTGTCTTTTTTTGGGAGTTTCACTTTTTTAGTGGGGGAGTCTTCTGCAACAAGTCCATCGCGTTTTGCAAGATTCCATACTTGTGAGATCACGGCTAAAGCATAGTTGACAGATGCTACACTTCTACCTTTTGCAAACATAGCGGATGAAACTTTTTCAACATCTTTAGCTTTGATCCTTAAAAGCTGAACCTTGCCGATCTTTGGGAATATCCAGTTTCTATAAAGAGCTGATTCAGCTCCGAGAGATCCGACAGACTTATAGTTTTGTGTTGGCCAGTAGCTTTGTTCCCAGAAATCAGAGAAGATAATAGACTCTTTTTCTTTTGTTTTTATCTCTTCTTGCTCTTGCAGATATTTCTTCTGGTTCTTTTTCCGTTTTTCCGAAAGTGAGAAGTCGCCTTTGCCCGTTTTGTATGCTTCCTTGAGCTTTGAAAGTTCTAGTGCTGCTTTCTTTTCAGACCATCCTTCACTAGCCCATCCGAGGGTTGGCTGAAATCTTCTACCAGCCGCCGCATAGCGCAGGCCAAAGCACTTATCAAATTTAACCCCATGCTTTCGAGTTGCATGCTGATACCAGCGCACGCCAGAAAATTTTGCTGAAGTAATCCACTTTCTTTTATCCTTCGCCATACGTCCCTCCAGAAGTGCGGTACCACTTTGGTACCACTTTTTGTAAAAAACGATCTGAAATATGGTGATAGTAAAATAAGCTTAAAGTCGTCAAGTGTCTTTTAAATAAAGGGATAATGTGAGGTTTTGTGATGTGGAATGAAGGGTGAAATAATTGAATGGCATTCAAGAGGCCAAGAGTTCAATTCTCTTCAGCTCCACCAGATATTTCAAGGACTTACAATGAAAATTGTAGGTCCTTTTTTCGTTTGGGGAGCCTATAGGTCAACCGGCTGGCAACATTTGCCGGGGTGAACTGGGGCCTGTATTTATCAACGCTCGATCTTGGGACGTGATAGTTGAGCAATTGGCGTTGGAAGAGGTTACATCGAAAGATGTAACCTCTTTTTTTTAGGATAAACAGATATTAAGCTGTTTTTTCTGCGGTCTAAGCGCCTTCGGCAAGAGTTGAACCCGGGCCAGCCAGTGGCCGGAACGATTTTTTAGTAGCACCGCAATGTGGACACTTCCAGTCGTCAGGAATATCGGCGAAAGCTGTTCCGGGAGCTGTGTCAGTTTTAGGTTCGCCTTTATCGGGATCGTAAATGTAACCGCAGTTGCTTACTTGACATTGATACATATCTTTGGGGTCAGCCATAATTTCCTCCTGCAATAACTGGTGTTTTATTTAGTTTTAGAGACTTAGTTGATGCTTTGTAGACTAGCATAAAATTAAATAAGATGGGTACTTTTTTAGTAAGTAGGAATGCATGGCGTTAGGACTTCCGGATTCCATGTCAGCTAAGCGCTATATTCGTTCTAATAGATAGAGTTGCTTCTGGGGCAAGTCGGTCAGGTCTTAACATTAGTTTTTAGCCAAGAGCAGCCGGGCAGAGTAGGCGTGTATAGCCTACTGAAGTAAAAGGCGTAACGAAGCGCTTGTTTGTTCAATAATTGCAGTTGTATTTTTGAGATCCCTTGCAATGGCGTCATCCAAAACGCCGTGTATTGCCGAGTAGATTATTGTGGCAGTCAGGTGGGGGGAATAAAGAGTCCATGCTCCCCGCGCAACTCCTTCTTCCAACAACAGCTCAATTTGTCTGGTGATGGCAATGCGGTCTTCATTGTTATTTTGAGTATGCACCGAATGGTAGACCAAATCATGTAAAGCGACTGTTGAGAGATATGTATCCGCATAGGCGCGAATCCATGCATCAAACCTTTTGTCTATCAGGCTGGCGGGAAAGGTGTTGACTTTTGCTTCGACAGTATCGAGGAACCATCGAGTGTAGCGACTCTTGAGCGCGTCTAAAACTTCGTTTTTGGACTTGAAATAATGGTAAAAACCTCCCTTTGAGAGACTTGCAGCCTCAAGGATATCGTTTACAGTTGCAGCTTCATATCCCTTTTTCAAGAAGACTGCCTCAGCCGTGTCGAGCAGGAACATGCGGCGTGTTTCCCTTGTTTTTGGCTGCCCATCCATCTGTTTGGACGCTATCGGCCCATTGTCTTTCTGGCTCATGCTGAATATCCCCCGTATCAAGTAAGCCTTAATTCTCATAACTCAGTTGAAAAATCAAAGTGAAACATATTTACAAACCGACCGTCGGTTTGTAAGGTCTTAGCTAAATGAATCAACCTTAAAGCCAATTCTATTTGGGGTTTTAGATGAATAAAAAAATGCTGGCACTTATATCGGCTGCATATCTCGGAACATTCATGGCTACATTGGACATCAGTATCGTGAATGTCGCTCTTCCTGCCATTCAACAAAGTCTCGGCGTCTCCATGGGAGGGATGCAGTGGATTATTGATGCCTACGCTGTTTGCCTTGCCGCTTTTTTACTTGCCGCTGGCGGATTAAGTTGCAGGTTCGGCATGAAGCTGGTTTGGATGCTGGGCATAGCAGGGTTTGTTGTTTCTTCATTTGCATGCTCGGTGGCCGACAGTCTCGAGCTGTTACTCCTGGGACGAGGGTTGCAGGGGGTATTTGCGGCTTTGATCATTCCAGGTGCTCTTTCGATTATTTTCCATTCCATTAAAGATGCTCGGTCGAGATCACGTATTGTCGGCGGCTGGTCCGCATGCACGGCAATATCCTTGATCTGCGGCCCTTGGCTTGGTGGTATCATGGTTGATACTGTCGGATGGGAGGGAATCTTCATTCTCAATATTCCCATTGGGGCCTTTACTCTGTTTCTCGGCGCCTGGGGAATACGCGAATTTGTCGCGGAAGAACGATTCCCCCTTGATACAGCCGGACAAGTATTAAGTGTATTGTTTATCGGCGGCATGATTTACGCCCTGATCGAAGCAGGTGGCGCAGATGGAGGCTTGTCGCCGGTGGTTATGGCCACTTTTTCAATTTCCATCATATTGTTGCCGGTGTTCTTTTACGTTGAAAAAAGGGCCGCGCAGCCTCTGATTCCGATTTCACTCTTCAAGTCCTCGGCATTCTCTTTGGCGAATTGCGCGTCTTTTGTCTTGGGATTCTCATACTATAGCAGTCTGTTTTTTCTGTCTCTTTTTTTTCAAGAGGCTCAAGGATTAACCGCAACACAGGCCGGTAGCCGGATGGTTCCGGCTTTTGCTTTCACCGCGATAGCGTCGGTCCTGTTCGGAAGGCTGACCGCAAGGTTCTCAGGCCACAAGCTTTTCGTGGCAGGCTATTTACTGATTGGGATTGCCATGAGTGCACTCGGTTTCTCAACTGCGACAACGCCTTATTGGTATACCGGATTTTGCCTCTGCCTACTGGGTGTTGGAAGTGGGCTTGCCGTTCCTGCAACCAGTATCAGTGTGCTGAATCATGCGGATAGCGATAACCTTTCGATTGCGTCATCTGTCATGAACGCGCTCAGGCAGGCAGGAATGGCATTCGGCATTGCAATTCTGGGCTCTACAATGAATATTGCATCTCTTTTTTCCGCTAGGGAAAAATTGTCTGTAGCTGGTGTGGAAGACGCTGCCTTGAAGGCTCACTCACTTATGGTGGGAAGGTCTCCAATTGGACAGCAGGAAATTGATATTTATCACACTGCTACTGCATATGGTTTCAATTGGGCCATGTTCCTTGCCGGAGGAGTTTGCCTTGCCGTCGGAGCCGTTCTTGCTATAAACGGGAATAGATTTAGACTGAATTGACGCTTTCAGAATGCGGTGGGGGCGGAAATTGTTTTATCGTAAGTCCCTTTTTGTCTAGGGGAGCCACATCTTTCCTTAAAATTTTTTTGCCATTACGGAGTGAGTCTACGATATTATTGACCGAGTACTATGGCTCTAATTTGTATTCTGAATCTTTAGCAGATTTAATACTCTGCTGGGATAATATATCTGTTTTGATGCATTCTGCTAAAAGGGTTTGCGAATCTACTCGCAAACCCTTTTCAGCTTAGTATATCTTAAGAACCACTACATGGCCTGATCGATGCGGAACAGGACAGCATGCCCTGTCCCTTTTTTATCCTCTAGCAGTAAATAGTTACTCCTGTCTGGAAGATACTGTCGTTGTATAAAACTTTAATATTGTATTTACCGGAAAGACCATTTTTACTGATGTTCATTTTGAGCTGGCGATCATCCTTTTCAAGGAACGCGCCTGAACACATGGCCAGATGGTTTACCGCAGCAGTGTTCAGATAGTATCCGCGTCTGTCGTTTTCACCATCAAGAATAACCATGGCCAGAGAGCCGTGTTCGAACATGCCGTGGAAAACAAGACGGTCTTCATCTTCTTCAATTACTATCTCGCGCTCGGATGAAATCAGTTTGTCAACCTCTTCCAGTTCGGGAATAGTGTCGAAAGTGGGGGTGACATCAAGGTTCCCCACAAGTTTACCTTCGCCGAAAACGAGGTTCTCGCCGTCATGATAGGGGGAAAGCTTTTCTGCGCGGTAGAAGTTACCTTCTACATCCAGCTCGTACATGACCACACCATCTTTTTCTTCAACAGTAACAGAGCGTAATTCCACAGAGGGGTCCTCGGGATCAAGAAATGCTCCCAGACCGTCGGAAGCCCAGCCGTCAATGGAGGAGATTCCGCCGGAATGGGTCAGGTAGTGGCCTTCTCCGTAGTATTCCACATTGCAGATGTAGGGAGAGAAGAATTCCTGCCCACGCTCTTTACCGTACTGCCAGATCTGCTCGATTTCCATTTTATCAGTATCGATACGGTAACGAACACCACGTGAGAAGTTCTCGGTATTCTTAATATATTTTTCTTTGACCTTGGCGCGGTACTGGCCATTGTCAAAGCACATGATATCGCCGTCCGGGCAGACCACGCAGGCATGCTGCTCATATTGCCAGTCGAAATTTTTAACATCGCCCACAGGCTTGAAGAAATACTTGTCGACCATTTCCTTGGGCCAACCTTCAGGATCACCAATAATCCAGTTCAGGGTGCTGTCATCGTAATTAATGTTTACAATGGCGTCCTGATGGCGTCCTGACAAGGTAATGGTATTGTCTTTCTTGTTATACCAGATGGCGTTGTTGTGAAACCAGTCGTGGGCATCCTGAGATCCGGAACCGCCTACGTTCTGAGGCAGAAAATCCTTATAATCCCAAGTTCGCAGCACTTCCCCGGTTTCACGATCAAGGAGAGCTATCATATCTTCCACTGTATCGGTGGTGAAATCCTGAGTCAGGGCAAGGATGTTGCCGTCTTCCAATTCCCAATGGTCATGGTGGTAGTTACCGGGCATGCGGTATTCTTTATAAATTTTACCGAGCATGCTCAGCTCAACCAGTCCGGTAGAATTGTAGGGCATGCGGCAGAAGCGATGAGAACCGGTCAGAATGTTACCGTTTTTCAGGCGCTTTATGTCGAACATGGTGTTGATAGTCAGCAGCCAGCGTATTTCACCTTTGTAGTCATATCCGGTGGGCAGATTCTTACCTGCAGGGGAAAGAAACATGATGTTGTCACCGAAGTAGTCCAGAGAAGTACGGGCGTTGTTGCAACGGCAGACATCTGCGGGAAGTTCCTCGGAACGAATCATGAAAGTCTCGGATTCTCCGCTGGAAAGAGCCACAGTGACTTTTGTTTCCATGCCTTCGTAAAGGCAAAGCACAGGTAGAGCATGAGAAGTTGTCTTAGGAAAGGTGTGCACAATATCTTCACGGGAATTGCGCTTGCCGTGTACGGTCAGAGTAGCTTCAACCTCTTTGTCTGTCTTGAACAGAATCAGGGCGGACAACGGGTTGATCAGATACGGGTTTACAATGATATGCGCATTACCCAGAACAGGTTTTTCAGCTTCAAAAGCTTCCAGAAATATTTCTTCAGCACGGTTCTGCCGGGTAATCAGGTTGTCTTCACTGGTGTATACTACTTTGTTACTCACTATTCTGCTCCTTATTTAATGCTTTCAATTTCTTTGATAATTGCGGGCTTCTGTTTGAGGCCTTCCATTCGACTCACTTCCTCGCCGTTCTTCATGAAGAGCATGGTGGGGAAACCTTTCACTCCACAACGCTCCTTGAGCTCAGTATTTTCATCGAAATCAATGGTGTAGATGGGGAAATCCGGGTTATCCTTATCAATGGCCTTCAACACGAAAGCGAGCATCTTACAAGGGCCGCATTCCTTGGAATAAAACTCAACCAGCATACCGCCGGATTTATCCATGGCATCATATTCTTTAGTGTTCAGTTCTTTGATCATTTTGTTTCTCCTGATTAATCCCCCAGGGACTCTACGTATTTTGCTGCAGAGTTGGCCGCTATGGCTCCATCGGAACATGCGGTGACAATCTGACGCAGTTTTTTATTGGTAATGTCTCCGGCACCGTAAATGCCTTTGACCGAAGTCTGCATTTCGTCATCAACGATAATGCAGCCGAATTTGTCGAGAATGCCGAGCCCTGCAAAATTATCAGAGGTAGGCTTAAGACCGATGTATTCGAAGACGCCGTCACAGGTGACGTGACGTTCGGTTGCGTCTTCTTTGGTGGACTTGATGCTGACTCCGGAGAGCTTGCTCTCACCGGTAAACTCCAGCACATCCTGATAAGGGTAGACAGTCACATTCTCCATGCCCCTCAGCTTGTCGCAGACCTTGGGATCTGCGGTGAGGTCGAACATGGTCACTACGGTAAGTTTGTTGACGATTCCAGCAAGGTAGATGGATTCCTCAACAGCAGAGTTTCCGCCGCCGATGACCACTACGTCCTTGTCACGGTACTGGGCGCCGTCGCAGATGGCGCACCAGCTTATCCCGCTTCCGGCAAAACGTTCTTCACCGGGAATTTCAAGAGAGCGGGGGACAGTCCCGGTGGCGAGGATGACAGTGGTGGTTTCCAACACGGTATCATCTTCTTCACAGCGGAGGATCTTGATATCACCCTTGTCTTCGATCTCCAGTACTGTCTTGTAATCAAATTCCACACCCAGCTCTTGAGTGTGTTCAAACATCTGCATGCTGAGTTCGGCGCCGTTTACCGTACCGGAACCAGTGTAGTTTTCGATCTCATTGGTGTTAACCATCTGGCCACCAGGAGCGAGCTTATCCAGCAGCAGGGTTTTCATGTTGGCTCGCACCGCATAGATGGCGGCGGTCATACCCGCTGGACCTGAACCTATGATGACAACATCATATTTATTCATAACTTCTCCTTTTAAAATAATATGTTTGCTAAGGGGATACCGACAATAACCATCACACACACAACAACTCCGGAAAGGAGTACGGCATGAAAGGCTGCATCTTTTTTGGAAATCCAGTTGGGCTGGTCAAAGAGAATGGCCCCGAAAGGAGATCCGGCCGGAGTCGCACAGGCAATAAGCACAGTGTAGAAAAAACAAACCAGAACCGGGGCTGCACTGAATCCGAAAGCGTTGGCGATAGCCAGCAAAACCGGGGACAGAACCAGACCGACTACAACTGAGTTGAAAAAATTGGTGACGACAATGCCAATGACAACCACTACGGCCGTGAGCATGGTCAGGCCCATTCCTGAAAGATAGTCGCTGAGAAGGTATTCCATGAAAATGGACACATTGGTCCCTTTACCGGACATGGCTCCACCAAGGAGGAAAGCCGTTGCAATAAGGAAAAAGGTCCGCCATGAAAACATTTTTCCGGTTTCTTGAAGGTCAGCAACAGGTTTGCCGTTAATGCGGATGAAACAGGCCAGAAATGTTACGATCATGGTTCCGGCCAAAGCGTTTTGTGCCAAAAAAGAGCCAAGAGCATTGTCGCGCCCGATAATTCCCGGCAAGAGCAGCCAGACGGCATAAAAAAAGAATAGACCGACGATAGCTTTTTGTGCCCCTGAAAGAGGAGGTAACTTCTCTTTATTTACAGCACTCATATCGAGTTTTTCCAGAGGGGAGACATCCACCCGGAAGACAAATCGCATCAGTAAAAGAATTATCCCGATACAAATAAAAGAAATCATCAGGGCGAAAACAAGGTAAACGGCAAGGTTGATGGGTACCGCACCCAGTTCAGGAGTTTTAACCGCAAGGTTTTGAAGGTTTGCCAGAAGATAGAAGGCTCCGGCTTTGATGGGATCACTGGCGAAGTTCAACAGGGCCATTAGAATCACATTGGTGACCATGAAGGTGACGTACCTGTCTCCTTTTTTAAAACCCGCCGCTTCAAATACAACGTATAAGACAGGCAGCATGAGAAAACAGGCAGTGACCTGCTCCAGAAAAGCCACGAAATAGGTGGCCAGCAGAATGGAAGCCGTGAACATCCATGGCCTGCCTTGCACTCGTGGATTATTCATGAACCAATGGGCAATGTGTGTTGAAAGATCACTTTTTACCAGTATCGCTGCAAAAAGGAATAGGAAAAAAATCATAACAACCATAGGATTACCCATGTATTGTTGTAAAACCATAGGCATTGGAGCATAATCACTCATGCCGAGCATTAAAACTCCTAAGAAACTTGGCCACATAGTATCAACTGTAGTCCAAAGGTAAACAACACCGATAAAAAGTGTTGCCACAGTCATTCCAACTGGAGTAATTTCTATTAATATTCCATCGTTGATCTGTGGCAGGCCCATGCTAATCAGCTTGTCCGAAGCTTCTACCACTATGGACGGTGCTGGCAGCATTCGTCCAAAAAACATAATTCCAAGTCCGATAATTAAGTGAATAGTTTCACTAATATTAATTTGTTGCTTCTCTACCATAAAACACACCCTTTCTTTGAAAATTCCAAATCCCTCAAACACGTGTTGACAATATGTACAGTTTGGGGATTTGAAAAAGTAGCTCAAACTAGGTTGTGAAAAAAATAGCAAAAAAGTACGGTCCCCAAAAAAAAAAAGGAATACTGCCATGCTTTTTGCCACAGAAGCTTCAAAACATGTCGAAAGTCTTAGAAAAATAGGTGTCGAAGTTACCATTCCCAAGGAAGGGTGCTTTGATTATGCGAACGTGTACTATTTAGAAGAAGGTGTAGCTGCACTGACTCACCTAACAGAAAGCGGTGAGCAGAGTTCATTTATTTATTTCAAATCAGGTATGCTGCTTAATTTCTTGAGGGCCGTAACTCTCAAGACCGGTGTGGCTTCGAGCATAACACTCAGAAGATTCGATAATCTTAACCACACCATCTACGCTAAAACTAAATGCAAATGCATAAGCATCAACGGCGAAAAATTTCTCGACTACATAGAAAAGAACCCGGAGTTGTATAAACTCCTACTGCAATCCCTGAGTGATAATCTGATCAATCTACTGTCCATATCAACGGATATTGTTACAAAGCCGGCCAATATTCGAGTCTGTCAGATCCTGCTCGATTTCATGACAGATGATGATCCGCCCCAAATTCCGCGTTACCTGACATATAATGAAATAGCCTTTTATCTTTCGATGCATGTAATAACGGTAACTAAGGTATTCAAAGCCCTTAAAGAATCCGGAATAATAGCTAAAAAAGGCTGGATGACTACGGTGATTGACCGGGAAAGGCTTCGCGCTATTGTGGAGGGTGAAGAAGAGCTTGGCTATCTGAGGTAGCAGGCGGCAACTGTCTGGCTCTGACATTAATGGCAGGGTGTCTCCAGATTTTGTGAAAGTTATCCCTTTGTCCAAAGAGAGTAATAGATTTTAAATTCAAGGCCTTAATCCTGTAAACCACCCACAACAGTAAATCCTGTGAAGTCCCCAAAGAGGGTTCGCATGGACTAAATTCATTTAATTATTTTAAGTGTTGTAGGGCTGTCTCCCCGTACGTCTGGGATTGACGGTCTGTTTCAAGCTGCACGTGCAAGGGCCATGGGCTATGGAAATCCGGTAAATTTTATGGATCTGCGACGTTTTCGGCGAAGATTCGGTTCTATAATTATGACCCATCTGATCGCTGTGCTGCTTGAAGACATTGTTGGCGGCAAATGAATTCGACAGAAAATGTTGAAGAGTATTTCTCCTTGGTGCAAAATATGATAGTCTAAGGACTAGTTATTTTAATGTAGGGTACATTATAAGCATTAACAATCCTTCTTGTATTGCGAAAAAATGCAGAACATTTCTTAGGATTGGGGTAGATTTTCTTGTATGCTGGTTTTTGGTTAAGATTTGATCCTCAGGAGGGGTGTATATGGCCAAATCAGAAACTCTAGAAGCCATGCCAAGAGATTTTGGGTGCAGCATAAGCTTGGAATCTTCCTACGCTTCTTACGTGGAGAGGAGAATGAAATTGGTAGCCACGAAGTTGGTAGAACTGAAGCCGAACTTTCTTGCGGGAAAGAATATTTTATTGCTGCCGGCCTGGGAGTCCCTATAAATGTCCAGAGAAAGAGGCGGCCGAAATAAAACGCTTTAATGAAAATGTTGGCGGGCAACCTATGTAAATTTGGATGTTCTGAGAAAAGATTGTAAGAATGGGGCAAGGTCGCTTTTTGGGCGTTCCGGAGGTCGAGGAAATGAGCCAGTCCATATCCTCTTCAACAGGAAAAAAGTTAGGACTGGTGCGAAATCTTTTTAGACAGGGGAATTATTATGAGCACTTCAACTGTATCACGGTCAATAAAAAAAACATTTAACACTGTTATGCTGGTTATCTTTGTTTTATTCTGTTCTTCTGGATTGATTGGATTCATGAATATAACTAGTGCGATATTGCCCTTAAGTTTCATTTCAATACTTCTATTTGTATTTTGTTACTTTTTATTATTAAAAAAAATCATTTCTCCAATAGCAGAAATTACAAACACCATAACTACTGTTGCTGAAGATGATTATAAAATCATTAGTGAAAAGGAATTTGGTAATACAGTAAAAGGATGTGCTCTTACTCTGGGTGCTCTTTTAACAGCGGCCAGAGATAAAATTTATTGGTACGAAAGTTTGCTTGATTCCATCCCATGGCCTATTTCCGTAACGGATATGGACATGAACTGGACCTTTGTTAACAAACCGGCCATGGAATTGACAGGGGCAACCCGGGAAGAAGTGCTCGGAAAACAATGCAGTAACTGGGGGGCAGACATTTGTAATACAGAACGTTGCGGCATTGCCTGCCTCAGGCGGGGGCAAAACACTTCCTACTTTACGCAGCCCGGACTGGAAAGAGATTTTCAGGTCGACACCGCCTATCTGACTGACAAATCAGGTCAGCAAATCGGGCATATAGAAGTGGTTCAGGACATTACTGAAATGAACAAGGTAAAGCTGAAAGCGGAACAGGCTCTTCAGGAAGGAAGGCTTCTGGCTGCGGATCAGCTTGATTCGATAGTGCAAAATCTCAGCGCTTCCACGGAACAATTGTACCGTCAGGTCGAAGAAGCCAACTTTGGAGCGCAGACGCAAAGCGAACGCATAGCAGAAACGGCAACGGCCATGGATGAAATGAACGCGACCGTATTGGAAGTGGCCAAAAACGCTTCCGACGCGGCCTCCAACGCCGAAGAAACACGTACCAAGGCCCGGGAGGGTGCTGACATAGTCAATAATGTTGCCGGAGCTATCGCGGATATCGAGCAGCGCGTGCAGGACATGCAGCAGGACGTGAACGGTCTGGGACAGCAAGCCGAAGAGATCGGACAGATAATGAATGTGATTACGGATATTGCCGACCAGACAAACCTGCTGGCGTTGAATGCCGCCATCGAGGCCGCGCGGGCTGGCGAAGCAGGCCGGGGATTTGCTGTGGTTGCTGATGAAGTACGCAAGCTGGCGGAAAAAACCATGTCTGCGACAGAAGAGGTGGGCAATGCCATTACCTCTATCCAAAACGGAACGAGAAATAATATCAGCAATATAGAGCAGGTTGTCGGGGTAGTGACTCAGGGGGCCACTTTGGCTCAGGACTCCGGCCATGCCCTGGAAAGCATTGTTTCGCTCGCTGAAGGAACTTCGTTGCAGGTCAGCGCCATTGCGACTGCGTCGAATGAGCAATCAGCGGCTAACGACGAAATAGCCAGACATACTGAAGAGATCAACAGGATCTCCGGCGAGACCAGCGCCTCCATGGCTCAGGCAACCACGGACCTGTCGCAGTTCGTGCAGAATGTTGAGAAATTACAGCAGGTTATAGAAGACTTGCGCAAGGTTTAGAACATCCAGATTCACTCAAACAGGATGAATTAAGATCTTCTGCACGCTCCGGCTCATTGGTCGGAGCGTGTGTTCCACACACAAGGATAGGAATGTGTGTCTCGGGATAGTCATCGCCACCTGTTTTAATTCATATTAGGGTGTATTTTGGATTAATTGCCGGCAATAATTGTGGTCAATAGATCAGAGCTCAATTTTCCTCAGCTCTACAAGAGACTTCAAAGGACTTACAATGAAAATTGTAAGTCCTTTTTTTGGGTTTGGGAAATCCGGTGGGCTGCATGGGGGACATCAAATAAAGATGGTTTAAGAAAGCGTTGTTATTGAGGATTATTTGTAATTGTGTTTTTCTTAAGCGAATTACAAACACATTTGTATCATTTGGAGGAAATGTGATTGATTCTGTATTGAGATCAAAAGCTATGTCTGCATTGAGGGATGCGATTGAAGCATATGAAATAATCCAAAATGATACTTGGGATTTGTTGCAGGAAAAATGTTCATGCATCCGTTTGGGGAAGGGAGAAATCCTCTACAGTGCAGGCATCACACCATCTTCATTCAGCTATGTATACACTGGATTGCTCAGGGCGTTTACGGCTGATGAACATGGCAATGAATATACAAAAATTTTTTTTGATAAAGGAAGTTTTCCCGGTTCAATGCGAGCCTTACTCCTGTCAGAACCTTCTGAATTTACAATTGAGACCTTGGAGCCTTCACTCATAGTCACTATTCCTTTTAATTATTATCGCGAATTGCTGCGACTGAAACATGATCTGGCTCTTTTTCAGATTGCTTATTTGGAGAAAAAATGGCTTATTGCCAAGGAAGTCAGAGAGGTTGAGATTGTTATGGAAGAAGCAGCGGATCGGTATAGAAAATTTTTGCTTGATAATCCAGACTTACAGGGAAGAGTTCAACAATATCACATAGCTTCACATCTCGGTATAACACCAACCCAGCTTAGTCGTATCCGAAAAAAATATCCTGAAATCAACCTATGTAAATGAGGTTGCTTTCTCTCTCATTTAATCTCCCTGCATAACGACCGTATCGATTTGTACGAAGGGGGGTAATATGAAATGGGCTTTCGGGGCTTTTATAGCAGGGGCGGCAATCACTACACAGGCGAGTATAAATGCGCAACTTGGAGTGCTACTGAAAAATTCTCTTATTGGCACAACCATTGCCTTCGCCGCTAGCTCCTTCTTTACTTTGTTGGCAGTGATTGCATCAACGAAACATTATCCTCAACTAGCGACTGTTCAATCAGTTCCAGTCTACTTGTGGTTTTCAGGCGGAGCTTTGGCTGCCTTTGGTGTTGGGATGTATTATTTTCTTATTCCCAAAATGGGGGTCGGCCCAATGATGTCCTATGCATTGGCCGGCCAACTTATACTTGCAGTTATTGCAAGTCATTTCGGGTGGTTCAGCATGCCTGTAAAGCAAATTGATTTCATAAGGTTTATGGGGATATTTGCTGTAATTGCAGGGGTTGTACTTATAAATTTTGAGAAATAAACAGGAGGCAATTATGGAACGGCATAAAATGGTAGAAAATTATCTGAAGATTTTAAATTTGCATGATAAGAAACTGGATTTTGATTTTCTATGTGATGCAGTCTCCCGACATGTTGCTACTTTTGCTTTCAGCAGTGTTGGATGCCAACTTGGAGATGACTTGCCACTGGATTTTGAATCATTATACCAGAGAATTGTTATAGAACGACGCGGGGGATACTGCTTTGAACAAAACGGACTGTTTTTTGGAGTCCTCGAAGAGCTTGGATTTTCTCCAACGCTGTATCTGGGGCGTGTGATTCATAATCAGGATATTCACCCCGGATTAACACACCGAATTACTTTGGTCGAATATGAAGGGCAGCAATATGTGCTGGATGTAGGCTTTGGTTTTCTCGGTCCCTCGCAGCCTGTCCCGATGTCTGGAGTCGAGGTTGATGATGGTAGAAGGCGTTTCCGCATAGCAGAACGCCGGCCCGGCGAGTTCCATATGCAAATTTTTAAAGATGGGAATTTCTTCTCTCTGTATCGATTTGAGTTGGCTCGCTACGGTCAGGCTGATTGTGAGCTGGGTCACTTTTTTTCTCATAAGCATCCCAAAGCTGCTTTTGTTAACCATTTAGTAGCTTCATTAATTCTTGAAGCAGAGACCCGTTCTCTGGTCGATTTAACGTATCGGATTATAGGGCCGTCAAGCACTCAAAGTCGGGAGATTTCTAATCCAGAGGAGCTCGGGAAAATACTTACAGAAGAGTTTGGGCTCAAGGTAAAAGAGACTGAAAGTTCTCGGCTGTATGAAAAACTTAAAGACAGGCAATAAGCAGCTAGCCCTGACGTATTAGTATATTTGTTTTGTTAACGGAAGCGGATGGGGTTTTGTTTCTTTGAGCTAGATTCGCAATATTTTACAAGATAATTTAGGAGGCGCGGACTAATCTCCTTAACGAATAAACAAAGGAGATTTTATGTCGGATAAAAAATATGTGATTGTTTTGGATAAGAATTTACCAGTTGGATTACAGGTAAATACTGCGGCTGTTTTGGCTACTAGTATAGGTCAGGCCAGTGAAGGTGTAGTAGGCCCTGATGTTGAAGATGGCTCCGGCAGGACTCATCAGGGGATAACCCAATTACCTATTCCTATCTTGGCTTCAGATGCAAAAAGTCTTGCCGAGCTCTACGAAAAAGCATCATCCGTTGAAGATTTGTTTCTGGTAGATTTTACTTCGACCGCTCAAAAAGCAAGACACTACGATCACTACATGCAGCAAATGGCCGCACGTGCAACAGATGAATTGGAGTTTGTAGGAATTGGTCTTTTGGGTGATGATTCACATATTAAAAAGTTGACAGGTTCTCTTCCGCTTTTGAGATAATTATTGGGCCGTTCTCTTATGAGAACGGCTCAATAATTGACAAGAAGTACTGCTGAATGTGCTATTCAGTTTTAAATACAGCTTACAACAAGCAGTATTTCTTATTTGATTATAAAAAATACTGTTATTTCCATATCTCAGCGGCGATATTTTCGATTAAACGAATCTTTGCCCACTGCTGATCTTCATTCAGTGTATTTCCTTCTTCAGTGGATGAAAACCCGCACTGGGGGCTAAGGCATAGCTGATTTATGGGCACGATCTTGGCCGCCTCGGTGATGCGGGAGATAATTTCTTCCTTGTCTTCAAGTTCTCCGGTTTTGGAAGTAACCAATCCAAGCACAACCAGCTGATCATTGATGTACCGTAAAGGTTCAAAATCACCGGACCGATCAGAGTCGTATTCCAAAAAGAATCCATCCAGTTTGGCTTTGGCAAAGAGAATCGGCGCGACCGGATCATAACCTCCGCTGGAAAACCATGTAGAACGGTAGTTTCCACGACATATGTGCATGGTAACCACCATGTCTTCTGGGCGGTCAGCTATAGATTTGTTCACAATATCCACATATTTTTCAGCTAAACCATCAGGGTCGATATTTCTCTCGGCAAAAGCTTCACGCTCAGAAGTAGAGCATAAGGCTCCCCAGCTGGTATCATCCAGTTGGAGATAACGGCATCCTGCTTTATAGAAAGCAGCGAGGGCATCACGGTATGCCGCTACGATATCGGTAATAAGGTCTTCTTCATTCAAATAAAAATCAGGCAATGCAAATTCTTTATTTCGCACAGTAAGCACAAAATGAAGCATTGCGGGTGAAGGGATGGTCATCTTTGCAGTACAATCCCCAGCACATTCTTTTAAAAAACGAAAATGGGAAAGCATAGGATGCTCGCCAAACTTGATTCTACCCTTAAGCTCAACACTCTCAGATCTTGTCTTGACGCCATGAAAAGTAAAACCTTCGCTGGTTACTCTCTTTTCCAGCCCGTCCAATCCGGCCATAAAATCAAGATGCCACCAACTGCGGCGAAATTCACCATCAGTTACGACCCTAAGACCGTTTTGCTTCTGATTATTAACAAGCTCAATAATGGCCTGATCTTCAACTTCGCGTAAATCTTGGTTCGTGATTGTTCCCTCAAGAAGTTTCTTTCTGGCTTCTTTAATGGAAGACGGTCGCAGAAAACTACCTACAATATCGGCGCGAAACGGGGGGATTGATCTAGAAGTCGCATTTTCAAATTCTTTATTCATCGCACTCCTCATATATGTTTAAAGTTTTATATATCTACATCTAAAGAGATTTATATAAGGAATCTGTTATGTGTGTCAAGCGTAATTATTGGTAACGTACGCCAATCGTAAAGCCTCCTTTGGCGAATATGGAGGCGTGATTCACAGAAATCCCACGCAAATATGGTTTTGCGCCCCTTGAGTCTTCATTGTCTGTACGCTTTCGGTTCCGGTCAGAGCATATGCATAATGAGTTTTTGCATAAAGCTATTGCCGAAGAAGAGGTTTCACGGACGCAATTCAATAGATCGCTGGGTCAGTTTTTGTAAGCTCCAACTATATGAGGCAGACTGTCGCACAGGCATTATGGTTATTCAGCCGAGATGTTGTGGTGTTTAAGTATTGCATCATATGTCCCGTCTTCTTTGATGAGACTCAATCCGCGGTTGAAATCTTGTATGATTTGATAGCTGCGCTTATTCTTTCGCGAACTGCAATTGTAGTAATTGTTAATTTTTAGGGGAGGGTCGACATACGCGAATTTATTGGCAGAGTCTCGGAAGGTGGTCTGCAGCAGGGCTTCTATGCGCTCTTTTTTCTCAACTACGAGGTCAATTCTATGTTTGAGCAGCTTTTTTAGATTAAGTGTGGTGTCAACTACATATTGAACGTTAAGATACTCTTTTTCTGCCTTGTCAAATTCCGTGCTGACTTTTGAGCCTTTAATGTGCCCTATTCTGTACTGTGCCAAGTCCTCAATCTTATTGAAAGACACATTCTTGGATCTAAGTTTCAGTAAAACGACAACGGCTGTCCCGATCGGATCAGAGTAACGTAGTTCCTTTTCTCGGTCGTCAGTGTGGTAGGCGGCGAGAAGAACATCGTATTCCCCTTCAATCGTGCCGGTAATCGCTCTAATCCATGGTAAAAAGATAAATTCAGGCTCATAACCGACCCGCAGGAAGGCCGCGTTGGTTATTTTCACAAGATAGCCGTTTTCTTTTTCTAAGTCCCCAGCGACGGTAACTTTTTTTTCCAAAGCATGAGCTATTGATTCATCATGGAATTCAATAGAAAGGCAAGTCAAAATGCTGATAAGAAAGTATATGGTATATTTCATAAAAATATCCTCCCTTACAATGCGATTAGTAATGTGGAGCTATGGTTATATTATCTGCCTCGTTTGTCTTCGTCATTTTAAAATCGACCTCACAAAGAGCCTTAACCATATAGGGCCGTACTCCACATTTGGGGGTTGCTTTCCTTATTTATAGCTTTTCAATAGTATCATTTAATTCATTCACTGGATAGCTTCTTAGTTTTTTATTGCGCTTGGATTAAGGGCCGCATCCATGTCTGGGGCAATCACAGTAATGATTTTATGCAAGGGACTGAGTCGCTGCAAGTCCGTATGATGAATTTCTCTTTATCGAAAAGGGCTGTGGGGAATGCCGCCTTTAGTTACCGAATACAGGAATCGTGAAATTGTGCCGGAGTGTATAAGCTGGCTTATGATTCAGCTTAATAAGCTGTAGCAGGGAGGATGGCATGAGGTCGCTCTTGCCAGATATCAGGAAGCAGGTCAGATGGGAGGGGACACTCCCACGCTGACCGTAAAGATTGAGACGTAAAATGAATTTCTAAAATCCATAACTCCGACGTCAAAGAGTGATTCTTAGGTGTTGATAGTTAGTATACGATTGCGTGGCTGCCTGATAGGCCGCCAACTCAAAGCAGAATATTAT
This sequence comes from Maridesulfovibrio sp., assembly GCF_963667685.1. Lineage (NCBI taxonomy): Bacteria > Pseudomonadati > Thermodesulfobacteriota > Desulfovibrionia > Desulfovibrionales > Desulfovibrionaceae > Maridesulfovibrio > Maridesulfovibrio sp. Next base: position 29,424 of record NZ_OY763931.1, read on the forward strand.
GGCGATCCAGCTTCGCATATAATGTATTGCGGCCGATTCCAAGAGCCTTAGCCGTTTTGCTGATATTGCCTTTATGGTAGTCGAGTGCCTGCCGGATGGTGTCTGCTTCCATCTGTTTCAATTCGAAGCCCGTATCTTGAGATGCACCGATGATCGCTTTGCCTGTTTTTGCTTTTTCAAGGAGATAAGGTGGCAGGTGCTGTTTTTCAAGCCAGACTCCAGACATATTGTTCATTGCAAATTCAATACAATTGACCAGTTCACGGACATTCCCGGGCCAGTCGTGAAGAACGAGAGTTTGTCGTGCATCATCAGTCATTCCGTTACAGCTGATGCCGAAATCATCGCACATGCGTTCAAGATGGTATTCTGCCAGCTGAATAACATCGTTCCCACGTTCCCGTAGTGCAGGAATACTTATTCCAACTACATTAAGTCTATAAAACAGATCCTCGCGAAATAGTCCTTTCTTTACCTGCTGCATCAAATCCTTGTTTGTCGCTGCAATTATTTTCACATCCACTGGCTGTGGGGTTGTGCCGCCAATAGGAACCACAGCCCTTTCCTCCAGAACCCTCAAAAGTTTCACCTGCTGTGAAAGAGGCATTTCCGAAATCTCATCCAGAAAAAGTACTCCCTTATCAGCCTTTTGGAATTTCCCTTCCCTGCCTTTAGCTGAAGCACCGGTAAAAGAGCCACCCCGGTAGCCGAAAAGTTCGCTCTGTATGAGCTCTTCGGAAAAAGCCCCGCAGTTCATGGCGATAAAAGGTTTATCCGCCCGGGGACCTGATTTGTAGATACCTTTGGCAAACAATTCTTTACCTGTTCCGGATTCTCCGAATAACAGGACTGTGGAAGGTGTTTTTGAAGCGCGTGCAGCCTGACGGATGATTTGATTCATACAGCTGCTGGAATGAAGAATATGCTCAAATCCTTCAGGAGTGCTTTCTGTTTGATGATTGGTGGTTGGTGTTTCCCGATGCTTTGTCGCGGACCTTGAATGCGTAGGCTGAGTCTCGCAAATTGTTACTATTGTTTCGAGGCGGGACCCGGTAAGGCTGCAAACAGTCAGTCCACGGACAAAAAGACCGGGATTGGCATGGCAATGCATGGTTACCGGTTCATGCAGTGATGTCCTGTTCAGTTTGGCGCTAAATGCTTCATAATCAAAAAATTCAGCAGCATGTCTGCCCCTCATTGGTTCCCATGGATTGCCCAGCAAAGTTTCCGCCGCAGTATTGGCACTCAGTATTGTTCCGTTTTTGTCCAGCGAGATAACTCCGGTCATGACAGAATTGAACATCGATGAAAACATTGTCCCCAGATGTCCCTCAAGCTCAGAGCAATAAAGGCGACACAATCTTTGTTCCAGAGACCGTGTTGCCTGTAGGACAAGTTCAAGGTTTTTGCTGTGGTCCGAATTCACAGGACCTGAAATATCAACACAGCCCCAGATACTGCCGTGCGGGTCAATGATAGGGGAGGCGGTACAGCTCCAGCTGTGGTGACTGCGGCAAAAATGCTCTTCACCGAAAACCTGCATTGGACGGCCTGTTTTCAGCGCTGTGCCTATGGCGTTAGTCCCGACACATTCCTCTGCCCAGTTGGCTCCGGGGCCGAAATTAAGCTTGTCCGCCTGTTCTAAAACTCCAAGATCTCCGCAGGTACGGATCACTCTGGCCTTGGCATTTGTAAAAGTAATAAGAAGTTCCTTGCCTCGGATAGCCTCATAGGCCGTCTGCTCAACATTTGTGCATATCTTTTCAAGGGTAGAGGTGTAAGGCTCCAGCTGGGACATGGGCAGAAAATCCCAGCAGCTGCGCGGAGCGTGTTCCACATTCATGCTTTTACACCTGTTCCATGAATCGACAATGGCTTCATCAAGATTTTTCAGGTCTACTTCTCTGCCTTCGACAAATTTTTTCCATTGTGAATAGTTCGTCTGCGGCCCTCTCTTGGGGCTTGAGCAGGAAAAGGTATGCTTAACAGGCCGGGAAGGCTCACTCTGCTGAGGGCTGATTTCAAAGCTGTTCCCATCTCTAATGAGTAAATGCATCTCAATCTCCGTGACAAAGCAAAAAATTTTATAATTGTTATCAAGTTACCTGAACGATCACAGCAATACAGTCAAGTGTTCATAATTCGAACATCCCACGAGACCCTTCATGGAACAAAAACATTTAATATCAACATCATATAGATCTATTTTCGTTTGTTTATGTAGCATTTGATGTTTGTTCCACTATAGAACACAGATCAAATATAAAAAACATTTTTATGCGTTATCTGCCTATAATAACAGTGTTTTGTTTCTTGGCACTGCCATTGCAATCCTTCAAACCAACTACCTAAAAAATCAGGAGGATTGGTCATGGCTCAAGAAGTGATTATGCCCAAATGGGGCTTAACCATGAAAGAAGGCAAACTCGCTCGCTGGCTCAAAGCTGAAGGAGACACGGTGGAAGCCGGAGAAGCTCTCTTTGAGGTGGAGACCGACAAAATCACCAACTCGGTGGAAGCCCCGGTCAGCGGTGTCCTTGCCCAAATCATAGTTGCGGAAGGGGAGGTTGCCGAAGTTCAGGCCGTGCTGGCAATTATTGCTGCACCGGGTGAAACACCTGAAAAATATTCAACAACTTCCGGCAGTGCCAGTGAAGCTGCTAACCAGACTGTAGCGGACAAGCCTGAGGAATCCGGAGCAAGTCAGACTCCTGCCGGCTCAGAGGAATTTGTCAAAGCCATGCCTGCTGCCCGCAAGCTTGCTGAAGACTTGCAGATAAATCTGGCTACAGTCACCGGAACAGGGCGTAACGGTTCTATTACCATGAAAGACGTGCAGGCTGCAGCCGATGCTCCTTTCAAGAATATCAACGCCAGCCCGAAAGCTATTGAGTTCGCGCGTAAGAAAGGAGTGGACCTCAGTCAGGTAATCGGAACCGGTGATGGCGGTAAAATAACCAAGGCCGACATTCTGAAGGCCATGAATCCGGCAGTTGAGCAACCGTCACAGGCAGCCCCGGCAGTTCAACAGGACTCCATCATTCCCATGGAAGGCGTGCGCAAGCTTATTGCGGACAACATGCAGGCTAGCCTTAACAATGCTGCCCAGCTTTCAGTTTTTGTGGAGCTTGATGTTACTGAAATGGTCCGGTTGCGTGAAACCCTGCGTGAACGCAACAAGCGTAATAAAGAATACCGCATTTCATACAATGACATCATTTCCTATGCAACCTGCCGTGCTCTTAAGCGTCATCCTATCATGAATTCTACCATTCAGGACGACGGCATCCATATGCACGGCTATGTCAACCTCGGCATTGCCGTCGCACTCCCTAATGGGCTTATCGTTCCTAACGTAAAAATGGCCGACTCCTTCACGCTGGAAGAGCTTAAGGACAAAGTCCGTGATGTTGCCGGACGTGCCCGTGAGGGTGGTCTGGAAATGGATGAGATTTCCGGCGGCACATTTACAATCAGTAACGTCAGCATGCTTGGCGTGGACGGTTTTACCCCAATCCTCAACCCGCCGGAAACCGGAATTCTGGGAATTGGCCGTATTGTTGAAAAGCCGGCTGTTAAAGACGGTGAAATCCAGATCAGAAGTATGATGACCCTTTCCCTGACTTTCAACCATATGACCACGGACGGAGCTCCGGCCATGTCTTTCCTGCGCGAACTGGGTGACATGCTGGAAAATCCCGGCCTGATGATCATGTAGGCCCGTCATGGCAAGAAAACGGTTTGCTATCGAACTGGGCTACGCTGCTGACCTGCACGGCGAAGACATGACCAAGGCCGCAGTCCGAGCTGTTCGCGACGCGGTGTCGCGGATATGTCTGTGCGGTATTGTGGAAATCTGCGGTCGGGATAGGTTTCAGGGCGTTTACGTTCACGCCGAGCTGGCCGTTCCCGATCCGGAAAAAGTCGACCGGGAAGCCGTGCTTGCCGCTATTCCCATCGGCGAGACATCACTGAATGTGGTTACAGGTGGAATCAGCGTGCCGGGTATCGAAGTTCCATGCTTCGGTGCAGGTGTGAGCAACATTGTAGCCGCATGTGCAGCACTGACCATTTCCATTGAAACAGATATGGGCGGCACTGGGAATGAATAAAGGAAAACTGGTCTGGAAAATATCCGGACAGAACAATCCATAGGAGAAACAATAATGGCTCTCAGCAAGAAGACATTGATTCAAATGTACGAAACCATGAACAGGATCAGACTGTTCGAGCTGAAGCTTCAGGAACTTTTCGCTGCGGGCGAAATTCCGGGCTTCGTTCACCTTTATCTCGGAGAGGAAGCTGTCGCCACGGGAGCATGTTCCGTTCTCAGTGATGCCGATATGATTTCCAGTACCCATCGCGGACATGGGCATCTTCTGGCTAAAGGCGGTGATGTTAAGTTGATGATGGCAGAAATTTTCGGCAGGCAGACCGGCTATTGCAAAGGCAAAGGTGGCTCCATGCACATTGCCGATCTTAATCTCGGAATCCTTGGTGCTAACGGCATCGTCGGCGGAGGCGGACCTCTTGCTGTCGGAGCCGCTCTTGCTGCCAAATACAAGAAAACCGACAAGGTAGCTCTCTGCTTTTTCGGTGACGGAGCTTCCAACCAGGGAACCACACAGGAAGCACTGAACATGGCCAGTGCCTGGAAACTTCCGCTGGTCTTCGTAAACGAGAATAACGGCTACGGTATTTCCTGCCCGCAATGCAAATCCATGGCCGTTGTTGATATTGCGGACCGTGCTGCTGCTTACGACATGCCCGGCGTGGTTGTTGACGGCAATGATGTTTTGGCTGTGCGTGAAGCTATTGACGAAGCAGTCAAACGCGCACGTAAAGGTGACGGTCCTTCCCTTGTTGAATGCAAGACTTACCGCTGGCGCGGTCATTTCGAAGGTGACGCGTGTACTTACCGTTGTAACGAAGAGCTGAAGGAGTGGATGGGAAAAGATCCCATTCCCCGTTTCGAAGCCAAGCTCATTGAAAGCAAGACTCTTACCCAGAAAGAACTGGATAAGATAAAAGCAGATATTGGCGATGAAATTACTGAAGCTGTAGCATTTGCCAAAGAAAGTCCCATGCCGCAGAGCAGCGCGCTGATGGAAGACGTGTACGCTTAAATATTCACCTTCTCTTTTACGAATACAAATCCAACGGAGAAAATAATGTCCGAAAAAACATACCTTCAAGCACTCAATGAAGCATTGAGACAGGAAATGGAGCGCGATGAGAATGTTTTCATTCTCGGCGAAGACGTGGGACAGTTCGGCGGTTGCTTCGGTGTAACCCAGGGGCTTTACGATGAGTTCGGCGAAAATCGTGTCATGGATACCCCCATTACTGAAAGTGCCATTGTCGGCGCAGCCACCGGTGCAGCCTTCAGCGGTCTGCGCCCGGTTGCAGAGCTTATGTTTGTTGATTTCATCGGAGTATCCATGGACCAGCTCTTCAACCAGGCCGCCAAGATGCGTTACATGTTCGGCGGTAAATCAACTGTGCCCATGACCCTGCGCATGCCTCAGGGAGCCGGTATCGGCGCCGCAGCACAGCATTCCCAGTGCCTAGAATCATGGTTCATGAACATTCCCGGACTCAAAGTGGCGATTCCGGCTACCCCTTATGATGCCAAGGGTCTGCTTATCAGCGCAATCCGTGATGACAACCCCGTTGTGTTCCTTGAACACAAGATGCTTTACGGTGTAAGTGGCGAAGTCCCGGATGAAAGCTACACCATTGAAATCGGTAAAGCTGATATCAAACGTGAAGGCAGTGATGTAACCATCGTTGCGACCTCCCAGATGGTTTACACCGCTCTGGCAGCAGCCGAGAAACTGGCAGCCGAAGGCATTGAAGCAGAAGTTGTCGACCCTCGCTGTGTACTCCCCCTCGATACCGATACCATTCTTGAATCCGTTAAAAAGACCCATGCGCTGGTAATTGCCCATGAAGCGGTTCAGTTCGCCGGTCCCGGAGCCGAAATCGCAGCATTTGTTGCCGAAGAAGGAATCGAATATCTTGATGCCCCTGTTAAGCGGGTCGGTGCTCCTTTCTGCCCCGTCCCCTTTTCACCCCCTCTAGAACAGCACTACATCCCCGGAGTGGAAGATATTGTTAAGGCAGTAAAGAGCATTCGTTAAATATATAATGAGGAGAACCACTGTTTCAGTGGTTCTCCTTTGAATTTCATGAGGGCAGACAAGTGAGTGTCGCAGCAATATTGGCCAATCCTGCATCCGGCAAGGATATTCGGCGTCTGATAGCCCATGGCAGTGTTTTTGATAATCAGGAAAAAGTACGCATGGTCCGTAGACTTATACTCGGATTGGAGCGTGCCGGGGTTACTAAGATTCTCTATATGCCGGATTCCTACCAGATCATTCCGCGTGCCCTTAATTCCATTTCGCCATCCATCCCTGTCGAAGCGGTAGAAATGCCCATCAGAAACAATCAGACTGATACGACTGTAGCTGCGGGCATAATGGAGACACTTGGAGCGAAGTGTCTCATCATCCTTGGAGGGGACGGCACCAGTAGGGTCGCGTGTAAGGGTACTGTTGCCGTTCCCATTTTACCGCTTTCCACCGGGACTAATAATGTTTTTCCCTATATGGGAGAAGCGACAGTGGCAGGATTGGCGGCGGGGTTGGTGGCCAGCGGAAAACTTCCGGTTCAAAAATGTTGCTATCAGTCATGTATGTTTGATATTCTTGTAAACGGCAAAGTGAAAGATATCGCATTGGTCGATGCCGCTGTTTATGACGATGTATTTCTTGCTTCAAAAGCGGTTTGGCAGATGGAGAAAGTTCCTCAGCTTTTTCTGACACGATGTAGTGCCTGTTCAATCGGTCTTTCTGCAATAGGAGGCCAATTGCGAGAAATTCTCCCTGAAGAGCCTTGTGGACTGGCCCTTGATCTTGGAGAAAGACCTTATACAACCGTAACTGCCTCAATTGCTCCGGGCATGTTTGCAGAAGTGCCTATACAAAAAATATCTGAGATGGCACCGGGTGAGATTTTCAGCATCAGTGTCTCCCCCGGCCTAGTTGCCGTCGATGGTGAGCGGGAAGTTGAAATTCCTTACGGATCAACTGCCGGCATACGTCTTAATACAAATGGGCCTATGGTTGTGGATATCCGGAAAACCATGGATCTGGCCAGGGATGCAGGCCTTTTCCGTTAACAATATTTCAAGGAATAAACATGAGTAATGTACTGAAAGCCGCTTTTATTTTCATAGCCCCCAACGGAAATCCTGAAGAGCACAGGAATTGGGTGTGTACCGAAGCAGTAGAGCTGCTTACTATTGCTGTAAGTGATTATACTCAGGCCGCGGAAGTTGCCCGTAGTATTGTGGCAAATGAGAACATCGCCGCTATTGAGCTGTGCGGAGGGTTCGGAGCTATCGGAACAGCCGCAGTTGCCGCGGCAGTCGATGTTCCGGTTGGTGTGGTGCGTTTTGATATACATCCCGGTCTGAACAATGTCAGCGGAGATAAAATTTTCAAATAATGGCAAAAGCAGGGGCGGCATCTTTATAAAAATGCCGCCCCTGCTTCACAGGATACAACATATGTGCAGTAAATTTCATCCAGACTGCATATGAACTTCGGATACAGTGAACTACCGGCCTCGAAAGACACGTTTCTTAAAATCGGAAACAGTCCCCTCTCCGTAAAATATTTCCACCTTTTCCTTGTATATTTTTAGCTCAGATATGATGGCAGAATCGGTCAGTACGAAAATTGATTTACCTTGAATAGACCAGTTTCAATTTACTGCCATGAATCGTGAGCATTTCAGGAGTACTTGATTTCTTTGATTTACAGCGGGATTTTCCCCTGAATAGCGGAGAACCGTTTTCTCCGCAGATCAGGGGAAAATGTGTGAATCAACTAGTCGAACAGGTCTTCAAGCTCGTCAAAAACATAGTGCATGTACATAACTTTGGGAGATCCGCCCATGGCGATAGCCAGCATAGCTGCCTGCATAATTTCTTCTTTGCTGGCACCATGACTTGCTGCTCCCTGAATGTGAAGCGAAATGCACATTTCGCACTGGGACATCATGGAACATGCAACATGGATCAGTTCCTGGGTCTTATGGTCAATTGGTCCGAACTCACTTATTTCTTTGGTGAAGTTAAGGTACTTGGGGAAAACATCACCAGCTTTCTGAGTCATTTTGGACAGAGTACTCGCTGCTTTTTCTGCTGCATCCATTTTAAATTCTCCTCTTTAAAGTTTAAGATACAGCTATAAAGCAAAGAGCGTGCCTCTTTTATTTCATCTGGAATAGCCTAAATTCCGTACAAATAATGAGTTCGCGCACCAGAAAGTAACATACAAAATGTTCCAGAGATGAACATTGATCGGAAAATGAACAGTACAACACGGAATTTATAACGTTTTAAATTATTGCAGATATAAAACCACAGACAGCGAAGCTGTATAAATATTACGGCCCCGGATCAGATCCCGGCAGTTGCCGCAGCAGAAGCTCGCTGGCATGCATGTTGCTTTCCTCAAAGCATGTTTAAGGAAGACACACATCACCAAACAGCCTTGTTGCTGGATTTGAATACCAGCGATTACATGGAAGTTTTTCAGCTGCAGAAGGATATTTTTGCACTGAGAAAACAAAGCCTTGTTCCTGATATTGTTATCATGCTGGAGCATCGGCCATGTTTCACAATTGGCCGGAGCGGCAGCCGCGATCATCTACTTGTTGATAATCAGGTCCTTAGGCAGCACAAAATTACTGTCCACGATACATCCAGAGGCGGAGATATAACTTATCACGGTCCCGGCCAGCTTGTCTGTTATCCTATTATGTCTCTTGAAGGGGAGCAGCGGGATCTGCATGCATATGCCCGGAAGATGGAAGAAGTTATGATTCGGACCTTAGGTGCTTTTGATATCAAGGCCGGACGCAAGCAGCAGTTCCCGGGAGTCTGGGTTGGGGACCGTAAGATAGGGGCCATGGGCATAGCGGTACGCAACTGGGTCACAATGCACGGAATATCACTGAATGTCTGCCCAGACATGGAGCATTTTTCATATATAATACCCTGCGGCATAGCGTCATACGGGGTGACTTCAATGAGTGAAGTCATAGGCGAGCCGATTCAGGTTGATATTGTTCGAAAGGAAATGCGTAAACAGTTCAGCGCAGTGTTCGATATGCCTTTACTCCCAACGACCTTGAAAAATATAATCAAAGAGGAAGAATATGCAAAAGCCTGAGTGGTTGACCATACCTGCACCGGACGCGCAGCATATGAACAGTATCCGGGATCTGCTGGGGAAAGGGGAGCTTCATTCCGTTTGTGAAAGCGCGCAATGCCCCAATATCGGTGAATGCTTTGCCAGCAGAACATGTACATTCATGATTCTGGGTGACATCTGTACCCGTAATTGCGCATTCTGCGCAGTAACTCACGGCAAGCCGCACGCTCCGGACCCGGAAGAACCGATTAAACTGGCTCTTACTGCAAAACAATTGGGATTGAAACATATCGTTGTCACCTCTGTAACCCGTGATGATCTAGCGGATGGTGGGGCAGGGCATTTTGCCAGCACCATTGCTGCAATCAGAAAAGAAACTCCGGAATCGACAGTTGAAGTTCTGATTCCTGATTTCAAAGGCCAGATCGATCCTTTGCTGAAGGTAATTGAAGCTGCCCCGGAAGTTATAAATCATAATGTGGAGACAGTTCCCCGACTGTATCCTACAGTAAGGCCTGCCGCAAAATACGAACAGTCGCTGAAGTTGATCAGTAATGTTAGACAATATTCCCCCAATAATAAAATTAAGACAAAATCAGGCCTTATGCTCGGTCTGGGTGAAAAGAAGGCGGAAGTGGTTTCTGTTATGGGAGAGCTGGTCGAGGCGGGATGCAACATATTAACCATCGGGCAATATCTCCGCCCGTCCCCGAAACATCATCCGTTAATCGAATATATCCATCCGGACAGGTTTGCAGAATATGCCGAGATAGGTACAGAGCTTGGTTTCAAGCAGGTTGTTTCCGGGCCTTTGGTCCGCAGTTCCTATCATGCGGAGAAAAGTTTTCAGCAGCTGAATTCCAAATGCTGCGGAAACCACTGATAAGAATTTTAGATATATAAATTTTCGGTTAGGTGGTTATTCCCAGCTAATACATCATCTAGACCCGAAATCGGTTCTAGTGGGGCGTGCCTCATGGAGAAGATGGAAACTTTACCAGCTTTATAGGTTGTTGGGCCAAAAGCGAAGTTGTTGTCTTTCTTCCTGAAGAACATATGTTTGTAATCCGCATTTAACATATTTCTCCCGGGCACGCTCCACTGTCAGCCTTAATTGCATGGGGTCGTTATTCTCCTCAGGCATATGATAAACAATCACATTTCGAGGCTTGAATATTTCAGTGATTATCCTTCGTCCTTCCCGGTTATGATAGAATAGAGGATTTACAAATACTGCTTCAAGCTCAACTCCCTGTAACGGCTTTTCATAATACTCCGCCACATGGTCGGCATCTCCTGTAAACAGAATCTTTATTCCGTTCATTTCGAGCAGAAAGCAGTCATTTCGAATATCATGATACTGTGGTCCCATATGGCGTGTACCGATAATTGTCAGCCTCAGGTCCTTTGTCAGATCGAGAGAGTCAAATTCTCCCGGTTCCAGACCTGAAATCAGGTAGTGAATATCACGCTCCCGAATCTCGGCAAGTAATCCATCCGTGGCCTTGGAACCGTTGCTGCTCCTTGGGACTACTATAAATTTGACCGGTCTGTTTTTCAAATATTCGTTAACCAGTGATGGCGTGAAATGGTCCGGGTGCTCATGTGAGAAAAACAGATAATCAATCCGGTTAAAGGGTGGAGTTCCTGTCTTCATGAGATGCAGGTCCATTGGAGATACTCTGCTAAAGGGATGTCCTCCTTCATCATGTATTCCATCAATAAGAATATCTGTGCCATCATACCTGACCATCACTCCGGCGTTGGCCACAAGAGTAACATCAACATAACTCATTTTATTTCTCCACCTTCAATATTTATCGGTATTTTCATTCCCATCAATGCGCAGATAAAAGAAAAGGGAAGAACCTCGCGACTCTTCCCTTCGGACATTTTCGGGTGCACAATCCCGTTCCAATAACTGGATAACCGAAAACGTCTACTCCTCTGCCAATAGTACAAGGCACCGGGCTTTACACCCGCTATTTCAATCTGCACATAACTTTGAAGAACGGCAGATCAAAATTTTATCATCAGTGATTATTTGTGGGCTCGCATACTTCTGTTAAGGCTTCACTATAATTTTAATATTTTCATCTTTATTGTTAATCAGTTCCATAAAGCCTTTTTCAACAATATCTTCCAGTTCTATTTTTCCGGTAATCATGGGTTCTGCCTTAAGCTGACCTGTGGAGAGCAAAGCTGAAACTCCTTTGAAATCTTCCAGAGTATAGGCCAGAGTTCCGATTACCCGTTTATCGGTACCGCTCAGGCTGAAGAAATTAAAAGAACTCGGTTCCTCAAAGATACCTACAATAACGGCCCGTCCTGCATTACGGATTACATCCACTGCAAGTGGGCCGGTAAATTTATTGCCCACACACTCAAATGAAACATCCGCTCCGGAGCCGTTGGTCATGGCCTTGATCTCGGCCACAGCATCACATTCAGAAGGATTGATAACAATATCAGCCCCGCATTCTTTAGCCTTGGCGGTGCGGGCTTTGGACATTTCCAGCATTATTATTTTACCGGCACCGGCAGCTTTTGCAGCCATTAGAGTTCCCAGTCCGATAGTTCCGGCCCCGATGATTACAACAGTTTCTCCAAGAATGGACCCGGCTTCGCGTACCGCTTTGAATCCGGTTGCCAGAGGCTCTATCAATGCACCTGCTTCCGGGGTAACTCCTGCAGGTAATTTGTAGCACAACTCTGCGGGGATGTTTACATACTTGGCGAAGGCTCCGTCATTGTGAAGGCCGGTAAAAGCGAGTTTTTCACAGACATTGTAGCGGCCAGCCCTACAGGTTACGCACTCTCCGCAGTGTTGGCAGGCATCTGGGGCGACAAAGTCGCCGACGCTTACGTTGCTGACTCCTTCGCCTACTTCCACCACTGTGCCGGTGAACTCATGACCTAGAATCACACTGCCTATTTTGCCGGTAAGTGGATGGGGCTCTTCCGTAGGAATAAAAATAGGACCTGCAATGTATTCATGCAAATCAGATCCGCAAATACCACACCAGTCAACTTTGATTTTTACCCACCCGGCGGAAGGGGATGGTGGGACAGAAACAGTTTCTACACGCACGTCCTCTTTGCCATGCCAGACGGCAGCTCGCATTGTTTCGCTCATGGGAACCTCTCTTGAATTATCGTACTATGGAATTTTCTGATAACAGCCAATGAGACCACAAATAACTAAATGCAGATTGCATCCAGCATGCCATACATGTGCATAGTTAAAAGACAGATAGTATAAAATATGAATAGAGATAAAATAGAGTCTAAATATCAGAGAGTTAACCACATATTAGAGAGTAAAAGAATCAAGTACAGTTTAATTATCCTGAAATTAAAAAACTGTAACACCGTGTTCTATATCAGGACATATCTTGTGGTTTGGTCGTTTTTAGGACAGTTGCATGCTGAATAGAGGGATAATCTCTTTTAGGCAAAGTAGTTACAATGAAAATTGCAACCCATTCTAAGTTGGATATGCAAAAGTATAGATCAATGAGAATAGTGTGAGACACTAACTGGGATTATATAGTACAGAAAAGATGATTTTTGCAGATTACGCTGTTGGTTGAGCAGCTTCCCAGAAGGAGCAATCGCCTACTGGGAAATCGAATGCGATGGTGCGTGATCCAGACATAACACATCTATGATTGGATTCTATAGCGGGTGGTAGCCCATTGCTGAAATTGTTGCATATATAACGATAATGGCGGCAATGATTGTCAGGGAGATTTTAGCCATAAACGGTAGTTTCGGCTTTTGAAAGCTGGCGGATTCTCCTTTCGTTCCGCGAAGGGCAAAGATTGCTGCTGCGGTCAGAGCTGCTCCCAAAATGCTGCCAATCCATTCCATTCTGGCAAGAGTAGCCGACATCGGATTTTGAGAGACGGGGAAGATCTGCGCAAGATCAGAAATATAAACAGCCAGATAAGCGACGCCGAGTAGCACTGAAATGAGATACCCTTTGTTTTGCTTGTAAACGAAATAGCTTGCCGCAAGGCTTCCGAAACCGAGGCAAGTCAGAAAGATATTGAAGCTGGCAAGCACGAGGGTAGAGTATTGCGTAAACTCACGTGTTTCAACAGTCCCTCCTGGAATCATAAGTGATAAGTTGGCTACTGAAGCTGCCAGCAGAATTGTTACAACAAGCCGTATTGATTTCATTATGTTTGCTCCTGTCCGTCGCAGAATGTGAGAAATTTATGATACTTTAGATGCTTCTTAAGGATTCACGCTGAAAATCGTTAGCCCTTTTTTCGTTTTATATCTTCATTAAAAAAATAACTTTTCGTCTGTTGTGAAAAGCTCAATGGGATCTGGTTTACGGTTGAACATATCACACATAGAAATTTTCAATCTGAACTGATCCCTCCCATCTGTCTCTGGGGGCAGATGTTTTAACGGTGGCATTGAGAATGGTGTTTTGAAAACTTCCAGAGCTTTTTTGTTGTTAGCCTCCGACATGGGGGCCACTATCCATTCAGGAGTATAGTTCCATTTTTTATAATAAGAGCTTAATGCAATTTCTATCGCTTCAGATTCAGCTGCGGAAAACATTGGTTCTTTATCATTTCTGGTTGATTCAGTTTTGAACCATGGCAATTCTTCTGGTGGAATGTTTGACAGCATGTCCAGGCCACCAAGCCGTGCAACAAATCGGTCAAACCCATTAAATATATTGTCCTCGACGTTTCCGCCAACTGTCGGCACGAGAAAAATATTATCCCAGTCAACGCCGATAAGGCGGGCTAATTTATCCATCATTTCCCTAGGCTTTGATTTTAATTCTTCAATCCTGACAGCTTTGGTAATTTCTTGAAGAGCAGGGATGAATGGTACAGCGCTAAAACAGATGAAACCTGCTAGCCTGCTTTTATGGCAGCCATCATTCAAATGGTGCCACATATGGCTGATATAGGATTCAAGAGGCTTTCTAACCATATAGATAAAAGTAACATTTCTAAAATCCTGGAGCAGGGAAGTGATTCCCACAGCACCTGGAGTATGAAGTTGAAAAATTATTTTGTTTGGCAAATCTTCTATGGAATCGAGGTTACGCTCATTCATGTGTATGACTACTACAAGCAGTAGCAATAAATCTCTTCTGGAGAGACAATCACATTTGTGAACGATCCTATCGATAAGCTCTTGCACATGTGGCTGGGAAAAATAGCTGCCGCAGCATTCATCATAAGTCAGTAGTCTTTGGGTAATCTTTTTAATGTCCTGACTAAAGCAAACGTTAGGATGTTCAGGGTCATCAAAGCCAAGCTGCATAACAGGATATAAATACTGGCAAATTATAGGGGAAGGCGTGATTAATTGATGGTGTCCATCAAGAAGGTTTCCCAAAAAAAAGCTACCTGACCGGCCATAAAAGACTATCGCCGTAATTTCCCAATCTTTGTTAAGAATGGATTCAATATCTCTCTTTGAAAGCATAGCAAATTGGAGGATGTTTAGGTTGAGATGGGGCAGCTCTTTATATCTTATTTGATAAGTACCAAGCTAACAGGCTTTTAAATCATTGGGAATCGTTTAGACCGACAAATTTCTTCAGCTTCATCAGGTGCTTCTTGAGGACTCACGCTGAAAATCGTGAGTCCTTTTTTTACATAGAAAAATTTGGTGGGAAACATTTGGGGCTACACTTAAGATATGAACATTTGCTGGGTGATAAATAAAATGTGGCATTGTAACCACTTAAATCTCCTTTAAGAAGGTGTCACCAGTCCACGTATAGCCATCTTCGGTGAACTCGCTAAAACGTGTTTGGTCAGTGACATTACTCTCAATAAGCCATCTGACGAATCGACCTTTAATGTGCTTTCCCTGATGACCTGCCGGCATCTTTTTTCCAGCTTTTTTTAGGACAAATTCAACCTCAATTCCATGATCATATTTCACCGCTTTTTTGTGTGCTTGCGGTAGTAAGTCAATAATAAATTTATCTTTTAATTGTTCTGAGTTTGAAGTCAACCATAGCTTGGCAGCCTTTAATTTATCAATTTTCAAACGATAATTTGGAATCAAATCAGTAGGTCTGACAAGACCAAATAATCCTGACACGATTAATACTTTTTCATCAAAGTCAGATTTATGTTTCAAAGTTTGATAATCAATAGCGTCATAAACAACACCTGTATATCGTTCAATAGCTGGCATTGTTTTTGATTCTAATACTTCTTTATTAACGGCAATTGCGTTTTCAAGAGCTTTTGCCTTAAGTCCATATAGTTTTTTAGGCTCAGCTTCATTAATCGCTTTAATCAAGTCGGCAGTAATGCCTGATACAGACTTTAAAGGCTTGTTCTTTCCTCCATCAGCTTTGCCCTCGGACGGTGGAATTAAGATAATAGTTTTCATAAAATTGTGATCATTTAACTTATTAAAAATGTTATTCATTTATGATCAGACAAATGGAAGATTCCAACCATAAGCGTTGTCTGGGTCAGGTTACTTTTTTTTATTCAAAGCCAGAATCGTTGATTTGCTGGGCATAATCAAAATAAGGGGAACCAAGAGCAAAAACAGGCAGCCGAAAATGAAAGAGATATCATTATATGCCAGCATCTTGGCCTGTTTTACAACAATCTGGTTCAGCAATCCAAGTGTATATTTAGAGGCGGCTACGGAGTTTAATCCCAGTTCATGTATCAGCCGTGTCGTCTCGGTTATAAAATCTTGCGATATATGCCGTCCTTCGCTGACATTTTCCATCAGGAATGAGGTGTGCATCTGAATTTTTCTGTCCAACAGAACCGCGACAAGAGCATAGCCTATATTACCGCCGATACGCCTGCCTAAGGTGTATATGCTTGAGGCGTCGGTAATATGAGATTTTTCCACTGTGCATAATGAAATGGCACTTAGCGGAATAAACATGAAAGGCATACCCATGCCCATTATGAGCAGTGGCCAGACCATGTCCCGCATTCCTGCCTGCGTATTCAGCTGCATAAGGTCATAATAGGAATACAGTATGATGACTATTCCGGAAAGCACCAAAGCTCTGGGGCCTACTTTCTGGTAGAGCATTCCAGCTACAGGCATAAAGAGCATAAGGGTTATGGCCCGTGGGGCAAGAGCCAACCCGGAGTCAAAAGCCGGGTAGCCGAGCAGTTGCTGGGTAAACTGCGGGAGGACAAATGTAGTTCCGAAAAGCGATATGCCGAAGATTAGACCCATAACAGAGCCAAGGGTTAAATTCTTGTCTTTAAGTATGCGCAGGTTTACTACCGGATCTTTGCACCTCAGTTCCCAGAAGATCATAATCAGGAATGCTACTATAGTGGTAATACTTGCTATGGTTATGAATTCCGACTCAAACCACTGCTCTTCCTGACCACGCTCCAATACAACCTGCATTCCGGTTAAAAATACGGTCAGCAGCCCTATGCCGAGCCAATCAATGGATTGCACGCCACGGCGCAGATATGGCGGGTCATGTACGAATCTGGCTGTCAGAAATATTGTTCCCACACATACTGGAATATTAATATAAAAAATCCAGGGCCAGCCCCACTGGTCAGTCAGGATACCACCCAAGATAGGTCCCATGGCCGGGGCCAAAACAACTCCCATTCCATAGATGGACATGGCCATCCCCTGTTCTTCAATAGGAAATGTCTCGCGCAGGATAGCCTGCGAAATGGGGATTAATGCTCCTCCGCCGATCCCCTGAATTACGCGGTAGATAATCATTTCTTCAAAGCTGGTCGCTATTCCGCAGAAGATGGAACCTATTGTGAAGAGGAGCATCGAAAGCAGGTAGAAGTTCCTTCGGCCAAGCAGTGAACTCCACCAGCCGGCCATAGTGACCATGATGATTTCCGCTATACTGTAGCTGGTTGCTACCCAGGTGATGGATGAAACACTGGTTCCGAAACTTCCCATCATATGGGACATGGAGACATTGACCACGCTGGTATCCATAACCGCGATAAAAGCTCCCAGCATGACGGTTATGGCTATGGTCCACCGCTCTGCTGCTGATGTTTCTTCCGGTGATTTAAAACTGGACAACTTTATCCCCTTTGTTCGGAAGAAGCGATCTGTTGATTTTCGTTTTTCTTAGAAGATATATCCACACTGGGTATTACTGACATGCCCGGTGCGAGAGAGTAAGCCAATTCAGGATTGTCGAACACGATTTTAACCGGAACGCGCTGGACAACTTTGATAAAGTTTCCGGCAGCATTTTCCGGTGGCAGCAGTGTGAACCGTGAACCTGTTCCTCGCTGGATTGAGTCGACATGACCGCTGAAATCAATACCGGGAAAAGAGTCTATATCAATATCAACATGCTGGCCCTCGCGCATATCCTTAATCTGGGTTTCCTTGAAGTTTGCAATAATCCAGACTTCGGGACTGACCAGATTAAGCAGTTTTTGCCCGGCCATGACGTAGTTTCCGGACTCGACTGTTTTTTTGGTAATGTACCCGGAACAAGGAGCCGTAATCCGGGTATAAGACAAGTTCAGTTTGGCCTGCCTTACCTGTGCTTCGGCCTCTTTCAGTTTGGCTTTTCGCATTTCACTTTGGGCAAAAGCCTGTTGCAGTTTACTGGCTGCCGCTTCAATCCCGGCCTGTGCTTCCAGTATCTTAGCATTTTGCGTATGAATATTGGATTCGGCAGATCTCAAATTGGCGCGGGCCATTTTTTCCTGAGCTTTAGCATGATCATATTCCTGAATACTGACAGCTCCGGCTTTGGCTATCCGGCTGATCCTGTTCAGGTCGTTTGAATCACGAAAATGTCCGGCCTCGGCTTCGCTTACCTGTGCCTGATATCTGGAGAGCACTGCGGTCTGGGATGACAACTCGGCTTGTTTCTGGGTCAATTCCTCCCGGGCAGCGACGATCAGAGCTTCCGCCTCCTTAACTGTTGCATTCGCAGATGCCATGCGGGCTTCTGCAATCTCAAGCGCTACCTGATAGTTTCGGGTATCTATTTCAGCAAGAAGTTGTCCTTTTTGAATTTTTTGGTTGTCTGATACAAATACTTTTGAAACATGGCCGGAAATTCTAGGACTTATTGAAACTACATGGGCTTCAATGAAAGCATCGTCTGTAGATTCGTGGTTGATTGCATGTTTATAGAAAGGATATGCGACAGCTATTCCCAGGATCAGTACGAAGATGCAGGACAGAATGGTAATTCTGAGCTTCTTGCCTGAGAGTTTCTTTATCTTTTTATTCTGTTGTTTTTGTGCTGACTCTTGATTCATAGTTTTAACCTGATTTGTATGGCTTATTATTTTTATATCTATTTGTTTTCCGGTTTAAGGGCTTTCAGAACAAAATGGCATGCGTGCTCACAAAATTCTTCATGATCAAGCCCTTCCGGTGGAAATATGGATATTGAACGGATGAAACTCGGGATATACTGGGAAGTAAATCTGGGGCAGGAATCCTCGAATTCCCCCGCTTCAACCCCTTCCTCTATAACTGTTTGGATTATTCCCCATAATTCAATTCTTATATCCTGCCATTCCCCGCCCTCTGGAAAGTGCATAACCCGGCTCAGTAAATGCGCATTAGTCGCTTTCATAAACATATAGGAAGACATCTCCCTGATGATGCTCACCATCTTTTCAGTAGGAGCAAGATCCTTTTGATCGGTATATGTTCTCAGCTTATCAACCAGAATTGAAAATCCCCTGAAAAGTACAGCGAAGTAGAGGTCATCTTTATTTTTAAAGTAAAGATAGAGGGTGCCTTTTCCTACTCTTGCGGAATGTGCGACATCGCTTAACAGCACTTTATGAAAAGCCTGATTGGCGAACATTTCTGCGGCAGTATCCAAGATTCGGGTTTCTTTTTCGGAATATTTTTTCATGTTTTTGAGCTCATATATTTTTGTACAGGTCCGTATTTAGCTTCAGAACTGACTGGTCAGTTTTGAAGTGATATGAAATAAGGTCAGCGATCAAAAGTGTCAAAGACTGACTCTGGGTACTGTATGATTCTTTTCAGGGTATTCGATTCAATTGAATTTAATTGCCGGATTATTCAATATAAAAATACGGATATGATATTTCATTCATCCTCTTTGTAAATTTATAGTAAAATTTCATCAGAAGTTCTCTCGTACACTAAAATTGTCTGTAATATTTTATGAGGAAGAAAGAGAGTAGTAACATATAGGGCCAACTTATGTTTTTCTTGACACTGAAAGCCTTTATTCAATATCTCCTCCTGACAGTCTGTACTTGGAGTGATATGTGATATGAAGCGTTGCTTTTCTTGGATATTTTTCTTCGCGTTAGTGTGGTCTGCTATACCTGCCTTAATGCCAACGAGCTCTGCTTCTGCCCAAACCAGCGCTCAATCTGCGCAACTTTTCTTTCAAGACAGGCAGGTTGACCCTTTAGAGGGGGAGTTGGTTCCCAGACTGTTGCATTCAAAGGATGCACCCGAACCTGAAATTTCTAAAGATGCTTTATCGGTATCAGCCTTCGCTAAAAAACTGACCAGACTCTTTTCATTTACTGCTGCTGTTGAAGCGGAAGAATACGATTACTATGTCGTCCAGTTTAGCGGCCCGGTTCAAGGAAAATGGAAAGATTCTCTTACCAGTCTCGGCGCAGTCTTTTATGATTACATTCCCCAGCATGCTTTCATCATTAAATTAGCTAATTCCAAAGTAGATACAGTAGAGAGCTGCAATTTTGTCCGGTGGATAGGCGAGTATGAACCGGATTTGAAATTGTCAGGTAGGATTTTTGATATTGTCCCGGATGATCTTAAAGAGAAATGTGGGATAGTTGAACTTCGGGTCTTGGCATTTTCAGGAGAGGACCGAGATTCTCTGATAAGCAGCATACAAGCCAAAGGAGGAACTGTTCTGTATTTCAATTCTTCGGAATGGGGGATACGGATCGGAGTTGATATTCCTGTTCAGAATATAGTAAAATTAAAGAATATCAAAGGCGTTAAGTGGATTGAGAAAGCTCCGGATTACCAGACAGACAATAACATATCCACCGGAATAATTGAAGCGCGACATGAGCAGGGAAAGGTCTGGAGCGTTTCGGGCAGTACGTTGTATGGCAAGGGACAGATCGTTGGCGTCTGTGACAGCGGCATAGATACGGGTGATCCTAATGACATGCACATGGATTTTAGTGACGGACATGGATCAAGCCGGGTCACTAATACCGTTTTCGACAAAGCCAGCACCAAGGACTACAGCGGGCATGGAACCCATGTTGCAGGAATTGTTGCAGGGAATGGTCTTGCTTCCGGTGCTTCCCCGCAATCAGATTTCTTTCCGTCTACCTGCTATGCCGGGATTGCGCCTGAGGCAGAATTGTATTTCCAATCTGTTGGAGCTGATGATGGTAGTTCCAAATTACCGGGAATTCCATCTGATTTGTCACAGCTTTTCCAGCCGGCCTATGACGCCGGAGCGCGTATCCATACAAACAGTTGGGGGACTGCCGGGGCGGGGAGTTATGACAGCGAAAGTGTGTCTGTTGACCAGTTTATGTGGGATAATAAAAATTTTTTAGTACTCTATGCTGCAGGTAATGCCGGGTACGATAAGGATATGGACGGAGTAATTGATCCCTATTGTATCGATTCTCCGGCTACTGCTAAAAATTGTCTTTCGGTGGGAGCTTCAGAATCATATCGCATAGGTGCTTCTGAAGGTTTTTCAACTGTAGGGTATGGTCAATTTCGAACTTATGCAGAGCCCGTTGCTTCTGATTTGTTTGCAGATAAGCCATATGGTCTTGCTGCATTCTCCAGCCGTGGCCCGACACTTGATAGAAGATATAAACCTGAGGTTGTCGCACCCGGAACCAATATTTTGTCCACCCGTTCATCCGTACAGCTTGGAAATGGTTGGGGGGCTTTTAATGATGATTATTATTGGTCCGGTGGAACGAGTATGGCAACTCCACTTGTTGCCGGTATGGCTGCGTTAATGCGGGAATACTTAATAGAAGAGGAAGGGCTTGAAGATCCTAGCGCGGCACTGGTGAAGACCGGTATCATCCATGGTGCGGTGTCGCTTTCTCCCGGGCAGTACGGCACCGAATCCTATCGCGAAATATCTGGATGTCCCGATTTTTCGCAGGGCTGGGGCAGGGTCGATCTGGAATCTTCTCTTAATTCCGATGATAGCTGCGAAATCGAATATTATGATATTAAAACACCTGCTCCTGTCGATGGTTCATATGTGAGGACGTTTTCATTTGATGTTGCCAATAGCGGCAAGCCGTTTAAAGCTACTCTCGGATGGACAGATTATCCGGGGTCGGCAGCTGCCTACGGAGGTCTTGTTAATGATCTCGATCTGCGGGTTCGAAAGCCTGATGGCACATGGGTCTATCCGGATAACGCAGTCGGTTTGAGCTTATTAACCAGATCTGTATATGTTACTTCGGTTTCGGGTTTTTACAAAGAAAGCGTAACCGGACTGCTCCTTACTCCACCGTCCTATCCATGTGTATTGGAATCAGTCGCTTTGCCTTTCAGTAACAGTGGCAGCCTGTCTTCAGAAGTTGATATTGTTGTCTACCGGTACGATGGAGGGGTCGGAGCGGAGCTTTTCAGAAAGTCTTTTGCATACATTCCTTCCGGAGAATATGCCTTGCCGGTGGGGTTGACTGTTTCGTCTGGAAATATAGTGGTTGCAGTCGAAAAGAATAATACTTCATTGGGTGTATACTGCGACAATGGAAATCCGACTTCACGCGGTCTGGTTAAAACCGGCGGGATTTGGAAGGAAGCAGCATTTACCCCTGCTATCATAGCTAATTTCAGGACAATATCAGCTGCCACCAAGTCGGACCGGATCAACAATACGGAATCTGTCACTATCAACAATCCTGTGTCTGGAATTTATACAGCAGAAGTTTCTGCACACAGTGTACCTGTAGGTCCACAGCCATATGCCCTGGTTTTGAGCGGGATGATTGGCGATAAGCCCGTTGATGGACAAATTGAGATAAACTCGGAACAGCCCGATGCTCCTGTTGCCATTTTGCTGGATAAATCTGCTACTGAAAGTTCTGCTGAAATTACAAATGCCGGTTATGGAACATCTTTGGAGCAAGTTTACAGCGCGAAGTCTTCTTTTCGCATACAAACAACTGAGGAAAGCACCGTAAGCGTTAAATATGCTGTAAGCGGGTTGCCTGCACTCAAGGCGCAGGACATGGTTCTTGCCAAATTGTTAACCAGCGGAACAAGTCTGGCTTTCAGATATGCAAGTTATGAAAATTACGCAGACGGCAACTGGTGGCTGTCAGATATTTCCGGTAATTATGTTGATTCAAATACTACTTTGGATTCTTCTCAATCATATTATGTGGTTTCGGTGATCAAGGACGGTGGACCCTATGATGAGAATTCAGAAAAAGGAGTAATTGATGATCCGCAGATTTTAGGGGCTGTGAAACACTCCCCAGCTGTTGCCGAGCATGTCGACGAAAAGAAGGATGACAAACAGGTTGCTGAAACCGAAAGGCTTTCCGGAGGCACTACAGGGTGTACTATGGGTACCGATGGAGATTTCGGATTGGTTGTGTTACTGCTGTTCTCTGTTCTCGCAATGCTGCCGAGATATTTAGCCCGAAAGTAAGACACATACGTAAATACACGAGGATAATAAAACTGAAAGCCCAAAGGGTAGGTCTGATAGACGTCCCCCGCCTCGGTCTTCAATCGTTTATGATTTGTGTTTCCCCTTTGGTATCTGGAAATGCACTACATGTAATTAAGGAAGCTCATCTACTGAAGAATTCAGCTACATGCCTTAAATAGCGGGTAATCATTTCTGCAGCAGGAGCTTTGGGGCGTGGAAAGTAAGTCAGAAGTCCGTTGATTAAAAATATTGTCGGTAAGGGAATTCCACGTGTGAAGATCGCTTCTTCTCCATCGAATGATGCAGCAGAGCTGGCAAAGTCATGGGTTAAGGGTATTTTCTTGACAAGGCGGTCGTTTTTGAAACTGCCTTTGCAATAGGCAGGATCGGAGCTGACAAGGTACTGGCGGCATATGAACGGGCGGAATGGATATATGCTGCAGGAGGCGTCGACCAGAAACGGACAGTTCTGGTTAAGGTGCCAGTATTCTTTTTGAATGTTGATGATATTCGCTTTATCGTCAAATTTGTTTATATGAAAATCAAGAAGATCTTTCAGTAATCCTTTGTCTTCCAGCTTTTTCAGAATATTGTCGAAGGCCTTTTTGATTCTGCTTCTTTCCGGGTCCTTCATGCTGTTCACAAGATGTACCAGGAGTATAGCCTCATGGATTGAAACTGTGACCAATTGATGGCAGCAGGTTCCGCATCCTTTGTCGCACTTGGTATGAAGCCCATTCCTGCTGTGTTCTGCAAGGGTGGATTCAAGGACTTTGTTATAGATAGTGTACACTTCCGGCAAAATATCTACAAATGAAACATCTCCGTCAGGCGGTGTAACAGTGCAGGATATCGATTGATTTTCGTTCAGTTTGATTGTGATTTCTAATTGTGAGTTTTTCGAGATTGTCTCTACTTTCATCAGTATCTCCGGGAACTGGTAATTATGCCGCTCGACTAAATTAAATTCTGCTGACCTCGAATGGTCCATGCATGCAATATCCTGTTCTATATAAAGTATGCAAGTCCACGATTATGATTATGTGCAATACTCGCCACACATCATTCAGCCCGCTGGAACCGTCACACTAAAGGTAAGCCAAGTTCTGACTTCAGCCAGCTTATAAAAGTGTTCATGTTGCGATCATTCTCCGGCCGATCCAGGGAAAGGATAATATAGTCTATCGGGGTTTTCTTGAAACCGTAGGGGGCAACCAGCAATCCCTGTTTAATGTCTTCGCGGACAATTGGCTCCGGACCTATGGCGAGGCCGAATCCTGTTGAGGCTGCCTGCAGGCTGAAATAAAAATGGTCGAAGTACTTCTCGGAGTCTGATTCAACTCTGATGCCGGAAATGGAACTCCAGTCATTCCAAGCCTCAGGACGCGTACGGGTATGCAGGAGTTGCTTGGGACTGCTTTTGTGTTTTTTCCAGTATGCCGGACTGCAAACCGGACCGATCATTTCTTTACCAAGCGGCGTGCAGTGATAGTGGGGCGGCCATGCGAAATCAGATCTTCGTATAGCTAGATGGACTCCTTCCGCTGTGATATCAATCGGCCCTCCCGCAGTAGAGAGGTGGATATCGATCTGCGGAGCCTTTCGACGGAAATCATCCAGCTTTGGCATGAGCCAGCGCATGGCCAGCGATGGTTCGCATGAGACAGACAGCCTGCGTTTTGATTCCGGTATTTTCAGTGATTCACAAACCTTCTCCAGTCTTGTCAGGCTGTTTTCCACCTCTTTAGCAAGTACAGCACCTTTTTCAGTAAGAAAAAGTCCTCTGTTGCGTCTGGTAAAAAGTTCAAATCCAAAGAATTCTTCCAGCTGTTTAACGGCTCTACTGACTGCGCCATGCGTAAGGTGCAGCTCCTGCGCGGCCTTAGTGAGACTCTGATGTTTTGCTGCTGCCCTGAAGCTGACAAGCGGCTTGAGAGGAGGAAGGTTGTTCATGATTATCTGTGATTTTTTTTCATGGTAACTGTGATTTCTTTTCGCTTTTATATAGCTGTATGCTCTTATATAACGGCATATATAGAAAGTCCACAAGGAGCAAATTATGAATTTATTTAATGTTAATTTAGCATTGATCGGTGTTGTGACTGTTTTGGCGGTAGTCAGTCCTGGTCCTGATTTCGCAATTGTTTTCAGGAACGGGTTGCGTTATGGGCGTAAAATGGGTTTGGCCACTGCCTTTGGGGTTGCTGGTGGCGTAGTTGTCCACATCACTTATGCTTTGCTTGGTTTAAGTTATGTCGTCGCAGAATATACATGGGTGCTGATGGCTGTCCGCTATGCGGGGGCAGCGTATTTGTTGTGGTTGGGAGTTTCCGCATTTTTGCCTCGGAAAAGCGTAGAAGATCAAGCGGAATCTTGTGCGGATGCTGTCTATGTGTCTTTTGGTGAAGCATTTCGGAACGGCTTTTTGTGCAATGCGCTAAATCCGAAGACGATGCTCTTCTTCGTTGCTCTGTTTACACAGGTGGTGACTCCGGGAACTTCTCTTGTATTGAAGATGTCCATCGGCGCATTCATTTCCTTGACCCATCTTGTGTGGTTTGCTTTCATCGTTTTTGTGCTGACAGATCAACGCACCGCTAAACTGGTGGCAAGGTGGCGGAAAGGTGTAGAAAAAGTTGTGGGAGTTTGTCTGTTCGGGCTGGGCGCAAAGCTGGCTCTGGATGCTTAAATAAATATAAAACTTAGTTCATAGGAGATAATAGTATGGAATTGAAACCGATTAATTTTGCTGAGAAGCTCGCACTTTTTTCCGAGCATTGGTCCCCGAGAGTTATAGCAGAGATGAACGATTATCAGTTCAAGATTGTTAAAATTAAGGGCGAATTCGTCTGGCATGATCATAAAGATACTGATGAAGTTTTTATCGTTCTGTCCGGTGAGATGAAAATTATGTTTCGGGACAATGAGGTACTTTTAGGAGCCGGGGAAATGTTCGTGGTAGAGAAGGGTGTTGAACATAAGCCGTTTGCGGCTGAGGAATGTGAAGTGCTGCTTGTTGAACCCAAGGGCGTTGTGAATACCGGAGATACTGAGAGTAGTTTGAAAGCCGAGAACGATAAGTGGATTTAACTGACATACTGAACAGTTGAATTTGTAAGTTACAATAGGTTAATATCTTCTTCGGAAAGAAAGAGTGCATGCTAGTGTTAAGCGCTCACTTCTTGAGAGTGAGGGCCGGCTACTGAAATAAGTCCAGTTGCCGGCCCTTTTTAGTTTGTGGCTGCAGGGGTAGACTTTAGATGGAATATTAGCAAAACAATCAATTGTGTTAAATATGAGTGTGATACAAATCGTTGTAGGATATTTTAAATAAAAACAAGATAATGCAGCATTGCATTTTTTTGTTTCATATTTCTTTATTGAGATAGTAATATTGAAGTTTACAGAGTTATGTGTTTTGTAAAATTGTTGATTGTCAGCATAAAATGAAACTTGTCTTGGTCTTAAGTTCGTACGTTTTTTAAATAATGACAGCCGGTTAGTTAGATGGGGATAAAATTTAATCAATATTAAGATGTTAGCAATAAATAAAATAACGGCGTGCTAAGCATTGGTAGCGTATGTTTATTTTGTAGCTATCCTCAGAAATTTCCTCTCAACTATATTTTAGGAATTCAGTGATAATGAAGTATGCAGGTCTCAGCAAAGAAGAGTTAATAGCAAAGATTAACAGTCTTGAAGCTTTGATTAAATCCTCAGTGTGTAATGGGGACGATTCTGTAGATATTCAGCAGGGTCTTTCTTTGAGCCTCGAAGAGTTGGCGGTTCAGGACGAGAATCTGAAAAAGACTCAATTTGATCTAGATCGTAATGTTCTTAAATATTTCGAGCTGTTTGAATATGCTCCGGTTGGATATATCCTTCTGGATTCTGAAGCAATAATATTGGAAGCAAATATTACTTTTTCTCAAATGTTAGGGCATGAAAGAGAACACCTGATTAATACTCCTCTGAGCCTTTATCTTGCTAAGGACTTCATTTCTTACCCGGCTATGATTACTGAATGGGTTGCTGAATCAGGGCGTGCTGAGAAAACTGTCAAACTTCAGCCCAAAGACGGTAATCCTGTATGGGTTCAGCTGATTATTTCTGCAAGCGGTTTTGCGGACCAGAAAATATACAGTGTTGCTGTTCAGGATATTTCCCGGTTGGTAGAAGCTGAGGCCCGTCTTGAGGGGGCCTATTCCTCTGTACAGATAATTTTGGATAATATCCCCTCTATCGTCGGGATTATCAATGAAAATGGCAAAATAGAGCTGGTTAATAAGTCTTGGCATAGTTTTACCCTTGAATATTATCCTGCCATAGCAGACTGCGGCGTGGGGTCTGATTTCTATGAATTTTGCAAATTAGGGTTTGCCAGTGAGCTTGTTCGGAATAGGACGGCCTTCGCTTCTTTCTCTGCTGTCATTGAAGGTGATGAAGATATTTTTGAGTTTGAATGCCCGTATTACTCTAAGGGGCAAAAAGGGTGGTTTCACATGCGGGCCGGGCGTTATGTATGCAAAGACGGACCGAAGGTTGTTGTCACATTTGATGATATCAGTGAGGTCAAGGATTCCCATGCAAAAATAAGTGAAGAGCGTGACCGTTTTGAAGAAATACTTTCAGCTCTTGATACCGGTTTAAGAGTTATTAAACCGGATATGACCATCGGGTGGGTCAACGCTAAGACCCGGGAAATGTTTTCTGCTTTCGATAGCGAAGGGCAGAAATGCCACAAAATTTTCGGTGCCGATGCAAACTTCTGTAAGGACTGTGCCACACGGAAAAGTTTTGACCAAGACTGCTCTTCCACATCTGTACATTTCCATCCTACACACAAGAAGTGGTTTTCCGTCTACACTGTTCCTATTCATGATGCTGACGGCAAAGTTATCAGGGTACTGGAAAGTGTTACCGATATTTCGCAGCAGAAGAAAATGGAATTACATCTGAAGCAGAGTGAATACCGGTACCGCTCGCTGTTTAAAAACAACTCGGTCGCTATGTTTTTGGTCAACCCTGACAATGGAGATTTGATCGATGTAAACAAAGCCGCAGAGCGTTTATACGGATGGTCTCGGGCTGATATGCAGAAGATGTCCATATACGACATCAACACCGCGTCTAGGGAAAATCTTGAGATGGAAATAAAGCGGAATCTAAGCCTTGATAAGAATACATTCTATTTCCAGCACCGTGATTCATGGGGTAATATTCATGATGTTGAGATTCACAGTGGCCCCATAATGATTGATGGTCGTAAGATTATTCACTCGAGTATAATCGATATTACAGACCGCAAGAAGAATGAGCTGGAACTTATGCGATTGCGCCGTTCTGTTGAGAACAGCTTTGCTTCTGTTGTCATCACGGATAAAGGTGGAAACATTGTATATGTGAATCCGGCGTTTTCAAAGGTGACTGGATATTCGCGGGAAGAATCTATCGGCAAGAATACAAGAGTACTTAAATCCGGAGCCCACCCGAATGAATTTTACAGGGGCATGTGGCGTACTATAGCTCGCGGTAATACATGGAAAGGTGAGATCTGCAATCGTAAAAAGGATGGGACTCTTTTCTGGGAACAGGCGACTATCTCTCCGGTAATGGATACAGAAGGTAATCTAACTAATTATGTGGCTGTCAAAGATGACATTACCGAGCGTAAGGAGTTGGAAAGACTTAAGGAAGATGTTGAACGCATAATGCATCATGATTTGAAGAATCCGTTGAACGGTATCATAGGTCTGCCGGAGATTCTACTCATGGATGATGATTTGAGTGATGAGCATAAGAAAATTCTGGAAATGATTAAAAGTTCCGGTTACCGCATGCTCCGTATGATCGATTCATCGCTGAATCTTTTTAAAATGGAAAACGGTACATACAAATATATTCCGCAGGTTGTAGATCTTGTTGCTGTTTTGGCAACCCTTTGTAAGGATATAGAGTCAAAAAGTTATTCCAAAAAACTTGAAATTGTTATGGAAGGAAATACTTCTAGTCCGTTAAATGTTCTTGCGGAGCATGATCTCCTTTACATCTTGTTTTCCAATCTCCTTGTGAACGCTGTAGAAGCTTCACCGAAAGGTGAAAAGATCATAATCGATCTTCCTTTCAGTCCTGATAGATATGTTAAAATTATTAATAGAGGGGTCGTGCCGCAGCAGGTT
Organism: Maridesulfovibrio sp.; assembly: GCF_963667685.1. Classification (NCBI taxonomy): domain Bacteria; kingdom Pseudomonadati; phylum Thermodesulfobacteriota; class Desulfovibrionia; order Desulfovibrionales; family Desulfovibrionaceae; genus Maridesulfovibrio; species Maridesulfovibrio sp. The sequence goes on from NZ_OY763931.1 coordinate 58,454, forward strand.
CGTCATGATTTTTTTGACAAGTATAAGACCCACGGAAAAAAGGGCGGTACAGGAATCGGGACATACTCAAGCAAGCTTACTGCCGGGACAATGGGGTATAGTATGGAAATGTTCACTTCCGATGAAAAGGGTACGACTATCATAGAAATTGGAGTTGTTTTGCCGTAAAGAATTATGCTCTGAAATCAGCATGTGCTTATAATCATTATGGTGAGCATGTTTAATTGTTACCAAAATAAGTTTTCCTAAAGGTCTTGCGGTTTTAATCTCGTATATTTCACGCCGTCTTGTCAGCTTTTTTATCTTTTACCTAGAGACATGGTATGTATATTGCTTAATCTCTGCCATTGGTCAGAATGTCGACTGTATCCGAAAAGTAATTATGGAGTCGAAGATGAACTATAAATTCGGAACAAAAGCTGAAACTTTGGAAGTCTTGAAGAAAGTGGGATTTAATGTTCCGCCTCTGTATTATTTCAGTCTTGCAGAGTGGGAGAATGATTCTGTTTCTGTTGTGAAGGCGGTTCAGCGGGCATTTTCAGGTTGCGGAGAAAAGATCATTGTCCGCAGCAGTTCTTTGGCCGAGGACAGTGGTGAAGCTTCTCAAGCCGGTGCATTTGACTCCATTATGAATATTGATCCGGAATGCGAAATTGACGTGCGAAAGGCCATTGAGAGTGTTTTCGACTCTTATCGTGGGTCCAGCAAGGATCAGGTTCTAATCCAGCCGATGGTTCAGAATATTGAGGCCAGCGGTGTTATCATGACCCGTTGTATGCATGATGGTTCTCCGTACTATGTTCTCAATTACGATGATGAGTCCGGTAAAACAGATTCCATTACCGGGGGGACCGGGGTCAGCAAGACCATTTATATCTATAAAGGTGTTTCGGAAGAGGATTTTGATTCTTACCGGGTGCATAAGATGATGGAGCTGGTCCGTGAACTTGAGACTGTTTTTCCCGGAGTTCCGCTGGATATTGAGTTCGCCCTCGATAAAAATCAGGTAATGCATCTGTTTCAGGTTCGTAGAATTTGTACCTGCCAGAATTGGAATCCTAATGTAGAAAACATCGTTTCGGACAAAATTTTATTTGTGGAGCAGTATGTCTCCCGTTATCTGGAAAAACGTGCCGGTGTGTTCGGAGAAAGGTCCATGCTCGGAGTTATGCCCGACTGGAATCCGGCTGAAATTATAGGCGTTACCCCACGACCTTTGGCTGCTTCGCTTTACAGGGAAATAATAACCCGCAGGAATTGGAGCAGGGCAAGGGAAGAAATGGGGTATAGGCGTATGCCGCCTGAAGAATTGATGGTTCTTGTAGCCGGTAGGCCCTATATAGATATCCGCAACAGCTTTAATTCTTTTCTGCCGGCTGGTCTTTCCCCTGAATCGTCAGAGAAGATTGTTAACGCATGGCTGGATTTTCTCGATTTTAATCCCCAATATCATGACAAAATTGAATTTGAAGTTGCCTCAACAATTTATGATCCTTGTTTTGAAGAGGACTTCAAATCCCGCTATCCCGGTATTCTGGCTGAGGATGATTTCACAGATTACAAAAACAGACTCCGCGAATTGACCAACAGAAATCTTATGCCGGGTGGTTCGCTTGATAAGGCTTATGAGCGCATAGACCATCTGGTCAGTCTTCAGACTGAGTATTGTTCATTGGAGAATTGTGATTCGGTTTTTGAAATACTGGCCACGGTCAAGCAGTTGCTTGAGGATTGTTCAGAATTCGGAACCCTTCCCTTTTCCATAATCGCAAGGCACGGCTTTATAGCCGAAGCTTTTCTGCGTTCAATTATTCGTAAAAGGGGCCTTACCTGTGAGCGGGTAAATGATTTCAAGAGATCTGTTGAAACTGTTTCCGGTGAGATGAGCAGGGATTACAGGATGGTTTGCTCCGGTAGCCTTGCCCGAGACGCTTTTCTTAAAAGATACGGACATTTGCGTCCGGGAACATACGACATTCTTTCACCTCGATACCGTGATCGTGCTGACTTGTTCAGTGAGAGTGTGGAAGTCCATGAAGAAAATCAGGATTGCCATGAATTTTTCCTGAGTAAAGGGGAAAGGGCAGCCATAAATGGTATTTTTGCGGAAGTCGGTATATCCGCCGTGGATGCAGACCTTTTCATGGATTATGCTGCCAAAGCCATAGCGGGCCGTGAATATGCAAAATTTGTTTTTACCCGTAATCTCTCCAAAGCCTTGGAAGGTATAGCATTATGGGGTCATAAGGTTGGACTTGATAAGCAGGAGCTCTCCTTTCTGAATTTGCCTGAAATCCTCGATAGTCTATTTTCACAACTGGACGATAATATCCGGGAGCATTTTGTGGCTTTAATCGAGAACGGCAAGCGTCAATACGAATTGGCAAATTCGTTTAAGCTCAGCTATTTGATTAGGTCTTCAAAAGATGTGTATATTGTGCCCCAGCACAGGTGCGCGCCTAATTTTATAACTACGAAAAAGGTTGAAGCACCTGTTGCACGGGTTCGTACGGATTCTGTTGATAATCAGGATCTTGATGGATGTATTGTCTGCATTGAAAGTGCTGACCCCGGTTATGACTGGGTCTTTACCCGTTCTATCGCCGGGCTTGTGACTAAGTACGGTGGAACCAATTCCCATATGGCTATACGCTGCGCGGAATATGGTCTTCCGGCAGCTATAGGCTGCGGCGAATTATTGTTCGATAAGGTTTCATCAGCAAAAAGATGTACTCTTGATGCAGGGCAGCAGACTCTTAATTCTGATTCTTAAGATGTAAAATTGAGTTGAACTTATGTACGAGAACTTACGGATCGGCTTAACCATGCGCCGTAGTGATGCCTGCGATTATGATGAACCAAGGGAGGGGCTGGCGCTTTCCTGGGGATTTTTTTTGCGCGAAGCTTTGCCCGGTTGCGTATGGGTTGCTCTTCCAAATACGGGAGAGTCAATTGTCCGTACGGTAGATGAGTTGGGTTTGAACGGGTTGATTTTAACCGGAGGCGAGGATTGCGGCGTTTATCTGCAAAGGGATGAGAGCGAAACAGCCCTGATTGACCATGCCCTGCAAAAAGATATTCCGCTTATGGGCATCTGCCGCGGCTTTCAGATGCTGCATGCGTACTTTGGTGGCAATTTTGTTCCCTGCGCGAAAGATGAACATGTTGCCGTGCGTCATGTGGTTTCATTTGCGGAGAATCCTTATTTAGCTAAAGGTGTGCAGGAAGTGAATTCTTACCATAGCAATGGTATTGAACTAAAAGATATTTATGGTCCTTTGCTTCCTATGGCTTTTGATTCTTCCGGGCTGGTCGAAGGTGTTTACTCTGCACAGCACCATGTGGTCGGACTAATGTGGCATCCGGAGAGAGAGACTGAGTTTGTTGAGTCAGACATATTGATCTTTAGAAAATTTTTTACGTAGTTTGTTTAAGGAATAGTAAATGAAGGCAGTAATTCTAGCCGCCGGACGTGGATCACGCATGAAAGGCGAAACCAGTGACAAACCAAAGTGCCTGATCGAGCTCATGGGTAAGCCGCTTTTGCACTGGCAGCTTGAAGCTTTGCAAAAAGGCGGTGTCGACCGAATTCTGGTTGTCCGTGGTTACCATGCGGATAAGTTGAACGGTGATTTCGAAACCGTTGATAATCCGCGCTGGGCTGAATCCAATATGGTTGAGACCCTACGCATGGCTTCATCATGGCTTGAAGATGGACCTTCTGTTATTTCTTATTCCGACATTGTTTATCGTCCTGAGCATGTACGCGCTATCAGTGAATGTGATTGTGATATAGCCATAACCTACGATGTCCGCTGGGAAAGATTGTGGGAGCTGCGTTTCGAAGATCCGTTAAGTGATGCGGAAACTTTCAGGGAAGCCGATGGCCGCCTTCTTGAGATTGGCGGGCGTGCTGAAAGTGTAGATGAGATTAAAGGTCAGTACATGGGACTGCTCTATATGACTCCGCGCGGCTGGAGTGTTGTGGACGGGGTGCTTAGTGAGCTGGGGCAACAGCAGGTTGATCAGCTTGATATGACCGCGCTGCTGCGTTTGCTTCTTGAAAAGGGAGTGCAGATAGGAGTTGTCCCGGTTGAAGGTGGTTGGGTTGAGGCTGATTCCATGCAGGATGTCATGGCTTATGAAGAAGTTCTGGCACGGGATGAGGATTGGAGTCATGACTGGCGGTAACAAGCAGGATGTAGATGTTTTGCTAATGAAATAAATTTTGGATGTTAGGAGGAGTAATGAAAACTGAATGGGATTACACTGATCTTGCTGATGCATATCTTGAACGGCCTGCGTATGCTCCCGAACTTTTGGTTGAACTCTTTGAAATTGGAGGTTTGCAGAAAGGGGATCGTGTCTGTGATATTGGATCTGGAGTTGCTCATTTGACAATTCCACTCGCAGAACAGGGTTTTCTGGTTGATGCAGTGGAGCCGAACGATGCAATGCGGGCTAATGGAATCAAAAGAACCTCCGCGATGGAAAATGTGACATGGTATGAAGGAACGGGCGAAGAGACCGGCCGTCCTACTGGCGAGTATGACTTTGTCAGTTTCGGATCTTCTTTCAATGTTTGTGATCGGGAATTAGCAATGAAAGAAGTTAACCGTTTGTTGAAGAGCGGTAAATGGTTCACCTGTATGTGGAACCATCGTCAGCTTGATGATCCCATCCAGAGTAAAATTGAATCCATTATTAAAGATAACATTGAAGGTTACGGATATGGAACCCGGCGTGAAAGTCAGACAGAAATCATTAGTTCGGCTCCGTATTTTCATAATGTAATTGAGAAAGAAGGCACGATTGTACATATCCAGAAGGTTGTGAAGACTGTTGAGGCGTGGAGATCACATGGAACTCTTCACAGACAGGCCGGAGATAAATTTGCCAAAATTATTGAGCAGATAGAGTCGTATCTCAAATCTCTTGGTGTTGATGATATTGAAATCCCTTATACTACCCGTGCCTGGATTGCACAGAAGAAGTAGTTATGCATGGAAAAGTAATCTGGCTGACCGGATTGTCTGCATCCGGGAAATCAACCATTGCCCGGGCAATGCAGAAAATCCTTAATGAAGAGGGGATGACTCCGTTATTACTTGATGGCGATCAGTTCCGTGAGGCTGTTGCTGATCATAATTGCGGGCATGATCCTGAGAGCAGGATTCTGAATGCTTATAGAATCAGCCGCTTTGCCAATATGGCAGCAAGGCAGGGTCTGATCGTCATTGTCGCTACCATGTCTCTTTATCATGAGATTCACCGTTGGAACCGCAACAATTTTCCTGATTATTTTGAGGTGCTTATTAAGGCAGATATAGATGTCTTGAAGAAAAGAGATCCCAAAGGTCTTTACAGGCATGTTGAAGCCGGAAACGCAGAAAATCTGCCGGGGATGGATCTTCAGCCGGAGTTCCCGCTCAGTCCGGAGTTGATAGTGGAGAATAATGAGCAACTGGGTAATGTTGAAGGGATAGCTTTAGGCATTATCAGAAAAGCGAAGTTGCTTTGATCTTGTAAGTACGTTTGCTCCTGATATTTATAAGTAATCCCCGGCACTGCTTTGTTGCCGGGGATTTCTTTAGTTTATGTTAACTGTAGTTGAATTACATAGAACATAAAATTAGTGGATCGCACCTGATTTTGTTAAGATAGTGCAGCGCCTAGGTCTCACCGTGGTTTGGCAGGTAGGCTTGAACTAAAGGGAAAATAATTGTTATGGCGTTCAAACTAAATGGAGAAATTATGACTCACCAGATTATTAAAGATCTTAATGCTCGGTATACGACCAAAAAATATGATTCCAATAAGCGAATCTCAGCAGAAGAGATTGATGTAATCAAGGAAGCGTTACGTCTGTCACCTTCTTCGGTTAATTCCCAACCGTGGAAATTTATTGTCATTGAAAGTGAAGAAGCGAAAGAACGTTTTCACAATACTTTTGCCAACAAGTTTGAATTCAACCAACCTCACGCTAAAGAAGCTTCTCATATTATCCTTTTTGCATATAACCCTAGATTTTCTGAAGAACAGTATAAAAAGGTTGTGGATGCCGAGGTTGTTGCCGGTCACCTGCCCAAGGATAAGTACGGGGAAATGATGGATAAAGGTATGTTCTTTGCCGGATTGAATACTGACGACAATGGCTATAACGGCAATTGGACAAGGGCGCAGACATATCTGGCACTTGGCAATGTTATACATGCTGTCGCCCGTATGGGCATAGATTCCACTCCGATGGAAGGGGTTGATTCCGAACTCATCAGTGAAGCTTTCAAAAATGAGCTGGGTGGATATGTGTGTGATGTTGCGCTGGCGCTTGGCTATCATCTGGAGGGTGGTGATTATAATAACGGCAAGCCTAAAGCCCGTCTCCCGTTAGAAGAAGTTGTGACTGTGCTCTAGCCGGGATTGTTGTATTTCTTATGTGATAATATTTGCAATAAATATGGTATGCGTAAAAGCGGTCCTCAAATGAGGGCCGCTTTTTTATGGTTTGTTCATGTGGTAATCCGTTGGGCTTATACTGTAGATCTGGGTTAGTTAATTTAGATGAATATTTTTGTTTTAATCTTTTACGCAGTTGGTTAAGTATGAATTTATAGTAGTTAAAATAGGAGTTGTGGCGTGCAGGAACATAGTCGTCCGGTTGTCTTTATTGTTAATGCTGTTAAAACAGATCTGGATCTTTTTGCTCAGATTTTACGAGAGGATTATGCCTTGTTGATGGCTATGAATGCCCATCATCTGCTTGAAGTCGCTATACGTGAGCAACCTGACCTTATTTTATTAGATGCTGATTTTGAAGATATAAAAAGCTGTGAGATCTGCAAAAAATTAAAGTCGACTGAAGCCACTGCCCATATCCCGGTTCTTTTTATTACCGAGAGCAGAAACTCTGAAGACGAATTACGCTGGTTTGAATCGGGGGCTGTTGAGTTTATCCGCCGGCCTCTAAGTCCGCCCATGGTATTGCGTCGTGTTGCATCTGCTTTGATTCAGAAAGAGCAGTCTGAAAGACTGGAGGTGCTTTCCAATAAGCTTGGGCGCTATCTAGCTCCTCAAGTTTATGAATCTATCTTTTATGGAAAGCACGATTCTCTTATGGGAACCCAGCGAAAGAAGCTGACAATTTTCTTTTCCGATATAGTAGGCTTCACTTCCACCACCGAGCGGATGGAACCTGAAGATATGACTGTTCTGCTGAATAACTATCTTGATTGTATGTCTTCCATTGCACTCAAGCATGGTGGGACCATTGATAAATTCATAGGGGATGCCGTTCTCATTTTCTTCGGCGATCCTGTCTCGCGGGGGTATAAGACTGATGCCGTGGCCTGTATGAATATGGCTATTGAGATGCGGGAAGCTTTAAAGGAAATGCAGCAGGAATGGTTTGCTCTGGGAATTTCCAGTCCTTTTAAGGTTCGCATGGGGATAAATACGGGCTTTTGCACCGTAGGTAACTTCGGTTCCAAGCAATTGATGGACTATACTATTATTGGGGGGCAGGTGAATGTCGCCGCACGCCTAGAGCAGAATGCTCCCCCGGACCAAATCCTGATTTCACACGAAACATGGGCCTTGGTAAAAGATGATTTCCGTTGCCTTGGCCGTGCGCCTATTTCTGTAAAAGGTATTCAGCATTCAATCCGTACCTATCAGGTTATAGGCAGGGCTGATGCCGTGGAGCTGGATCTCCCCGGTTCCTTGGGGGAAATGGTTTGGCCTGCGCAGACCATTTCGATTGGGAGCAAGGTTTCCGATGCCTTGGTCCAGCTACGCGACAGTGGAGAGTGGGCGTGTCTGGTTGTGCTGGACGGCCTTTCCCCTGTGGGCATGGTTACCAAAGGCCGCATGGACGAAATTGTGCGCCGGGAAACCGAAAAAGCTCTTTTTCTGGATCGTCCTGTTACCTCGGTTATGGACGGGGAACTGCTTGTTCTTCCGTCAGAGTCTGAACTTGATGAAGTTGCAAAGAGTGCCTTATCCCGTGAAGGCAGCTATACTTTTGATCCCATAGCAGTGACTCGAAACGGTGAGTTCGTAGGGCTTGTCTCCGTGCGTTGCCTTATGCAGAGAATCGTTAACCCTTAGTATGCATGGGGCATTTGTTAATTTGACGGCATTGGACAGTACTTATCAGTTATTTTTTTGATTGTTCCATCTTCAGTCATCTTTTTTATTTCGGTATTGAACCCCGGCAGTATGTGTATATATGGCGATTTTTTGCCAATAAGAAGGTGAATGCGGACAGTATTAATTACGGCACCAGTTTCGACAATTTCATCAGTTAATTTGAATTTCCTTATTTCAAACCATGCACCACCGGGCCATTCTATAACCATATCACCGCGTTTATGAGCCAGCATCTGCCATACTCTGTCACGCAGTGTAACCTTATTTGTCTTTATTCCAATTGACTCTGCGTGCTCTTCAATCCATCCGTTGCCTAAATAGGTTATGATGGAGAAGCCTTTTTCTTTGATGTCAGCAAAGCTTTTCAACCTCTTGATTTCAGACATTCGCGCGTGCCCTTTGTAAGTAAAAATATTTACAGACTGTACAAAAAAAGGGTCTCGGTGCGTTGAAGTGTATTCCATCCTCTGCGGATTAATAGTCGTGATCATACCGTCAGCATAGTTCTCCCTTACGTTTTGCTGACACCTTTTCCACGGGAATTCTTTCCAGCTGACCTTGATCTTCATCCTGTTTACTATTGCTTCATTTATTATTTCGTAAAATATTCCTGTCATGCGGTTATTCGTGTCACGGCTGAAAAAAGGATAAAAGCTGGTATAGGCAATATTAAGACTCTCTCCCATGGCAGGGGAGGCAGTTCCGGAAAGTACTAATGTAATGCAGTATATTGTAATTAATATATATTTCATTGTTTGAACTTCATTTTTAAACATTTCTTAATGCTACAATAATAACATATATAGCATTGTGGTCAATTGTTAGAAGTTGCAATGTTTTTTCACTGTTTCAGGTTAGGAAATCCATATAATCTTTTTCCAAAGCTTGAATGTCCTTTTTTCGGTAAAATAGACCTTCGTACGGCGTCGATTAGTTCTTGTGTTACATAAATGTAAAATTTATATGATTCAGCTTCGTTTTTTTGGGTACTAAAACGTATAAAATTTAAAAAATGAATAAAAAATAAGAATTAAATTTAACAAATAACGTTTTTGTCTAATGTAAACTCTGATAAAACTCTTTGTCAGACAATTTTATGCATTTACGTGCATGCTTTGTAGCTGTTTTTTTGAATGGATTGGTTCTGTGTTTTGTAACTTGCCGTTATATTGAGCCTTTTGCATCAGCCGTTATGTTCTGGCATGCAAATTGATTAATGAGCAGAACCTTACGAAAAGATTAAAAATTAAAGGGGACAGTAACCATGTTTGATGCACCATATTTACTTTTTCTTGGAGATGCTCCTGACGGCCTTGCGGCAAAAATGGCGCAGGGTATCTACGATTGGAGACCTGAAGCTGTTGCCGGACAGTTTCGTATGGAAGGCTGTAAAGCTGATCTCGGAATTAAAGACCTTACTATTAAAGAAGCAGTTGAAGCCGGAGCGAAGACTCTTGTTATCGGCGTTGTAAACCGTGGCGGTATTATTTCCGATGTATGGAAATCCGTGCTGGTTGAAGCACTTGAAGCCGGTATGGACCTTGCTTCCGGTCTGCACACTCTGTTGCGCGACCAGCCTGAGCTTGTCGAAGCTGCGGAGAAAAACGGTTGTACTCTGCACGATGTCCGTATTCCTACCGTTAAGTATCCCATTGCTACCGGTAAGAAACGCACAGGTAAACGCTGCCTTGCTGTAGGGACAGACTGCTCTGTAGGTAAAATGTACACCGCCCTTGCTATTGACCGCGAAATGAAAAAGCAGGGCCTCAAATCCACTTTCCGTCCCACCGGCCAGACCGGTATCCTTATTGAAGGTAACGGCGTACCTCTCGATGCGGTTATCGCTGATTTCATGGCCGGTTCAATTGAATACCTGACTCCTGATAACGACCCCGATCACTGGGATATCATTGAAGGTCAGGGCAGTCTTTATCACGCATCCTATTCCGGCGTAACCCTGGCACTCGTCCACGGTGGTCAGCCTGATGCGCTGATTCTCTGCCATGAGCCCACCCGCGAACATATGCGTGGCCTGCCTGATTACCAGCAGCCTACTCTTGAAGAGCTGCGTGATACCGCGCTTACCCTCGCTAGAGTTGTAAACCCTGATTGTAAAGCCGTTGCTGTTTCTGTGAATACTCAGCACCTTTCTGAAGAAGAAGCTCTTGCTTACCTTGCCGAGGTTGAAGAACAGATGGGTATTCCCGCTGTTGATCCTTTCCGTCAGGGAGCCGCTCGTCTGGTTGAGGCGCTGGTATAATGAAAATCTCGGTTACAAAAGACGTTTTCCCTCTGGCGCAGGTTTTCACCATCGCGCGTGGTTCCCGGACCGAAGCCGTTGTGCTGAGGGTCGAGATTGAAGAAGACGGTTTCACCGGACGTGGGGAATGCGTTCCCTACGCCCGGTACAACGAGACGGTCGAGTCTGTTAAGGCCCAGATTGAGGGGCTGAAAACGCCATTGACACGTGCTGAATTACAGTCCGTTCTGGAACCCGGTGCGGCCCGCAATGCTGTGGATTGCGCTCTTTGGGATCTGGAGGCCAAGAAAGCCGGGATTTCTGTCTGGGAGTTGGCTGGAATAAACGAACCAACACCTGAAGTAACCGCTTATACCTTGTCTCTTGATACTCCGGAAAAAATGGAAAAACAGGCAGCTGAGAACGCTTCCCGTCCTCTGCTGAAAACTAAGCTCGGCGGGGGAATTGAAGATATTTCCCGCATTGAGGCCGTAAGGCGTGGCGCTCCTGATTCGCGTATAATTGTCGATGCCAACGAGGGTTGGACAGCTGATGTTTATCGCGAGATGGCTCCAGTGCTGGTTCGTCTCGGTGTTGAGATGGTTGAGCAGCCGCTGCCCGCGTCAGATGATGATGCACTGCTTGAGATTGAAAGGGTTTTGCCTGTCTGCGCGGATGAATCCTGCCATGATCGTCAGTCATTGCCTGCTCTCAAGGGCAAGTATGACATGGTCAACATCAAATTGGATAAGACCGGTGGTTTGACCGAAGCAATTAAATTGCGAGAGGCGGCCCTAGCTGAGGGATACAAGGTTATGGTCGGGTGTATGGTCGGTTCTTCACTGGCTATGGCTCCGGCTGTACTTGTCGCCAGTGGGGCTGCTGTGGTAGATCTTGACGGGCCGTTGCTTTTAGCAGAAGACAGGGATCATCCGTTGAAATACGATGATAAATTTGTTTTTCCTCCACAGAGTGAACTGTGGGGATAATTGTTAATCTTTCATATTGGAATAAGTGAATAAAATGAGTCGTACTGTATATGTGAATGGCGCTTATGTGCCTGAAGAAGAGGCTAAAGTTTCTGTTTTTGACCGTGGTTTTCTTTTTGCGGACGCTATCTACGAAGTCACCGCTGTTGTGGATGGAAAAATCTGCGAATGGGACGGACATATTGCCCGCCTTGAGCGCTCCCTCGGAGAAATCGGCATGGGTATGCCCATGAGCGAAGCCGAGCTGCTTGAAGTTCACCGCGAACTGGTTAAGCGCAACGGCCTTGAAGAAGGCGCAATCTACCTTCAGGTTACCCGTGGAGCCACTGACCGTGACTTCATCATGCCCAAAGGTCTGGAACAGACCGTAGTTCTTTTCACCCAGGCCAAGAAACTTACCGGTGAAAAATCCGGTCTGCGTGTTATTTCAGTTCCCGACATCCGTTGGGGTCGCCGCGATATCAAGACAGTACAGCTGCTGGCTGCATCCATGGTTAAAACCGAAGCCAAAAAGCAGGGCAAGGATGATGCATGGATGGTTGAAGACGGTTTTGTTACCGAAGGTTCTTCCAACAACACCTACATAGTGACCAAGGAAGGAAAGATTATTACCCGCAACCTTTCCAATTCGATTCTTCCGGGAATTACCCGTAAGTCCGTTCTTCGCCTTGCTGATGAACTCGACATGGAAATCGAAGAGCGTCCTTTCACCGTGGAAGAGGCAAAAGAAGCCGTTGAAGCTTTTATGACAGCCGCAACTTCTTTTGTTACCCCGGTTATTGAAATTGACGGTGTAGAGCTTGGCGACGGTACTCCCGGTCCGGTAAGTAAACGACTCTGTGAAGTTTATATTGAAGAAAGCCGTAAGGCTTCCTGCTAGATATTTGCGCGGCCCGGGGAAGGCTGCGTGCTCCTGAACAGGTTTACCTGTGCCTTTTGTCTTAATGACGGCCCGTTTCAATTGAAACGGGCCGTCTGCTTTTGAGGCTAATTATTGCAACCTAATTTTTTCGCGGCGGCTAATGCGCATTTTTCTCCGTCCATTGCTGCAGATATAATCCCGCCAGCGTATCCTGCGCCTTCTCCACAGGGAAAGAATCCTTCAATCTGGACATGTTCCAAGGTTTCGCGGTCGCGCGGGATACGAACCGGAGAGCTGGTACGGGATTCCACAGCCAGTACCTTGGCTTCGTTCGAGTCAAATCCTTTGAACTTTTTACCAAGCTCTTTCAGCCCTTGGCGCAATGCTTCAGACTGGATAAAGGGTAGCAGTTCATGCACAGGTGCGCTGTATGTTCCGGGTATATATGATGTTTTAGGAATTGATTTTGATATTTTTCCATTAATGAAGTCGCTAACCAACTGGGCCGGTGCCATCTGTGTAGTTCCATCGCCTGCGGCGAACATCTGCTTTTCCACTGCTGCCTGATATTCCAGGGCGCATAGCGGGTTGGACTGATTTTCCAGATCTTCGAGCTTTACTTCTGCAACAAGTCCGGCATTGGCAAAGGGGGCGTTGCGCGCGGCAAGGCTCATCCCGTTTAAAACCAGTTCTCCGGGGGCGGTAGAAGCCGGAACGATATAGCCGCCCGGACACATGCAGAAGGAGAACACTCCGCGTCCCATGGCCTGAGTAGAAATCCGGTAGCTTGCAGCAGGAAGATTTTCATGGCGGGGGGACTGGTGATAGAAAATTTTATCAATCAGCGGCTGTGGGTGCTCGATTCTTACCCCCAGCGCAAAAGGCTTGGCTTCAATTTTGATGTTCTGGTCATTTAGCGAGTGGAAAATATCTCTCGCAGAATGGCCGGTGGCAAGAATAACAGCATCTGCTTTTATTGCAGAACCTCCGGCAACTACTCCAGTCATACGGTTTTCAGCAAGAAGAAATGAATCCACGCGGGTATTAAAGTGTATTTCTCCGCCGCAGGAAAGTATATCTTCACGCATTTTGCTTACAATGCGTGGCAAAACATTGGAACCAAGGTGCGGATGGGCGTCGATACGTATATCTCCCGGAGCTCCGTTCGCAATAAGCAGGTCGAGGATGCGGCCTACGTTTCCGCGTTTGGTCGCCCGGGTATAGAGTTTGCCATCGGAGTAAGTCCCGGCTCCGCCTTCGCCGAAGCAATAGTTTGAGTCAGGATTGATTAATCCTTCAGTATAAATTTTTTTCAGGTCCTTGCGGCGGTCATTTACAGTACAGCCCCGCTCAAGGATGATCGGCTTGATTCCTTGTTCAAGCAGGGTGAGAGCCGCGAAATATCCTGCGGGTCCTGCTCCGGCAATTATAACCTGTTTGCCGTTCAGGGCTAAGGGATTGAATATGGATTCGATCGGTTCAACGGTTTCCTGATCTCCTATGGCAACCTGCAACACAAAGTGCGGCTTGCGGGAACGGGCGTCAATGGAGCGGCGTAGTACACGGGTGGAAATATTCTCGTCATCCGGCAGACCGGCTGCTTTTAATGCTTCGCTGCGGATTGCGGAAGGAGCGTTGATTTGTTCGGGCTTAATTTTAATCTCTATTTTGATTTGCTTCATGACGTAAGTCCTCATTAGTTTAGAAGTCCGCCTACCTCTACTGACTGGTACGCTAAAGTCAATTTAAAAATAATACTACAGAGCGGTATGGAATTTCATACATTTCTCTGATTTTGATTTTCTGTGTGTCAAATATAGATTTATTTCGTTGAAGGAAATGAAAGGAATTTACATTTGTATATACACATAAGGAGAATTAGAAAATGAAAGTCACAGTAGTTAACGGGAGTGGCAGGAAAAAAGGAAATTCACATGCGATTGTAGAGGGCTTTTGCGGTAACCTGCCGAAAGATATAGAAGTAACGGCTTATGAGCTATCGGGAATGAACTACGCGGGATGCCTCGGATGTATGTCCTGCAAGGGAAAAGCCGAACGTTGCGTAATCCAGGATGATTTAACTCCTGTTTATGAAGAAATGCATGAGAGTGATATCGTTGTTTTGTCCAGTCCAGTATATTTTGGTGATGTGAGCGGGCAGGCAAAACAGTTCATTGACCGGCTTTATCTTCTTTTTACTCCTGATTTTCATGATGCCCTGAATCAGGGAGGTACTAAAAACCTGAGTAAGCGATACAGCCGTTTGCAGGAAGGGGTGAAACTTGTTTTTGTTTTAGCCCAGGGAGCTGTTCAGGAAGATTTGTACGCCGATATTCAGCAGCGTTATACCCAGTTTTTTGAGTTTTTAGGTTTTTCTGAAGTTCATACCATCCGAGGGATTGGTGACCGTTTGCAGAGACCCGATGATAATCGATTGGACGAAGCAATCCAGCAGGCCCGTGAGCTGGGTGTGCAGTTAAGCAAATAGAATTATTTTGTCAGATTGCTTAAGTAATAGTCTGGTGAAGATATTGATCAGCTTTAGTGACTCTGTGATGTTACGAATAGATACTTTCTAATGGCTTAATACAGCGGAGAATAAGAAGACAGAGGCGCATATTAGATGAGTTCAAAAAGTAACAAAAGAGTGCAGAACTAACCAACTTGATAGCCGTCACCATTTGTGTGACGGCTTTTCTTATATTTACGGACTACGATATACGTATTTTTTTATGCTTAAGCTTGGGTATTGTGAAAATATGAGTAAGGTTTATTTAAATGTGAAAAAAAGAATTAACCAAAAAATGTTGACGATGTGTTTTTTCGGTGTATGCTTTTCTTCTAGTCTTTCAGGAAAGGAGTAAAGCGATGACATTAGAATTATACTTCGCACTAAGTCTTGTGTTTTTTGTTTCTGTGAATGCAGTTGCTAAAGCAGAACAGTATGTAGAGGATAGTTTTCTTACAAAATCTAAAATGATTGATAGTGTATTTGGCTTACTAAAGAGAAATTTAGCTAAAGTTTATCACCACGATGATGAATTTTACTGTTTCTTTAAAAAAGATGCATTCGATATCTGCTAGTTTGAATGAATTTGATTCATATCAGGCTCAAAAACCCCGCTCCATTCCGGAGCGGGGTTTTTTGTTTTGTGGTCCGCGATTCATTGTTTGCGAGATAGTGATAATTGTTGTAATTATCTTGCTTGATTAATATCGAGCCTTGGCAAGGATGGAAAGCAGATGGCTAATATTCTAAGAATTCAAGTTGTTGTTTTTGCACTGGTCGCAGCCTCCTTTACGAATATCTATCTCCCGCAGCCTGTCTTACCCATCTTGCAGTCGGAATTTCAAATAAGTCCGGTACAGGCCTCTTTTTCAGTTTCCTTCGTTATTATGGGTATTGTTTTATCCAATCTTTTTTTTGGATATCTTTCCGACCGCTATCCGGTTAAGCCGATAATTCTAACTGGCGGGGTATTTGTTGCTGCAGGAGGTCTCATCTGTTCCTCAACCGGCAGTTATACAGTGCTGGTTGCGTGCAGATTGTTGCAGGGGCTTTTCATCCCGGCCCTGACGACCAGTATTGCTGCATGGCTGTCGCGCTCATTGCCTGCAGAGCGTTTGAGCAGTGTTATGGGGGCTTATGTATCAGCAACTATCTTTGGTGGAATGGGTGGACGTATGCTCGGAGGGTGGATCCATCCGCCACTGCATTGGCGCTATGCTTTTGTTACGGCTTCTGCTTTTATTTTAGTTACGGTTGCCATGGCAATGGTTGTTTTGCCTGCAAGCGGCAGAGAGGAGATTGCTGCTGCCCGGAGCAGTAACGGCAGGGAAACTTATTCTTCACTGTTGCGTAAAAAGGAACTGTTACTTATCTATGCCTGTGGAGCGGGCAGTTTGCTTATCTTTTCGCCTGTCTTCAACTACCTTCCATACAGGCTTTCAGGTGCTCCATTCAACCTGACAACTGAGACGATTACTCTTGTTTATCTTGTCTATGTGCTTGGTATCTTTTTGGGACCATTGGCCGGAAAGCTAAGCAGCCGCTTGGGGGGCGGGGTAATGCTGATCTTCAGTTCTATTCTCTTGGGTCTTTCTTTGACTTTACTTCTACTACCATCAATGACGGCAGTAATCCTCGGTTTGCTTGGTGTTTGTGCTGGGTTCTTTTCTTTGCATACGGTTGCTGTGGTTCTGCTAAATCGCAAACTGACTTGCAGTCATGGTAAAGCAAATGCGCTCTATGTTTTGTTCTACTACACAGGCGGATGGCTGGGACTTACCGGCGCAGGATTCGCTTATGAGCATGCCGGATGGGAAGGGGTCATCGTATTTTTAGCCATTTTTTTAGTCATACCGCTTAGTGTGGGAGTGTTTGAGCGTAGGGTTGAGAGTAAGGCGCGTGATTAATTCTTGTATTGCTTGGAGTTATTTTAAAAATAATTGAACCTGCGTTCAGTTTTGTTAATGGCTTAATACAAGGATCTTACGCCGTAGAAGTGGATAGCGATATAAATGTGAAAAAAAGAATTTATGAAATCTCATTGACGAGGTACTTTTTCCGCGTAAACTGTACTTAAGTTCTTGAAAAGGGAAGCTAAGAATGATTTTTTGATAGTATTTTAAGTTGTAGGAGTGTTTTTTATGTTTATGTGCTGGTTGTGTGGAATAGCAAGAATTGTTGAAAATATCTTTTTCACTAATGCTGAAAAAGCATGTGTTGTTGTTGAAAGATCCGGCAGTGAAAATAAACTAAAAAATCGCTACAACGATCAATATTAAAATATTTAAATAGTCACTCCTCCTAGAAGTGCGGGCCGTGGTTCATGTGATCCACGGCCCCTTTTCTTTATATTATATCTAGCGATTAGTCGCAGCCTCTGGTCAGCTGAATTACTTCAGCCTTCATCCGGGCCTTGGAGTAAAGGGCTATGGCGGCAACTGCGCGGTCACAGACCGGGAATACCGGAACTCCGTTTGCAAGCAGTTTGTCACGCAGCGGATCGTATAGTCTCCCGCCATCAACAACTGCCAGAACAGGTTTGTCGCTGTTTTGGACGATTTTTATCAGCAGGTTACCTATCGCATTTTCATCCTCTATGGAAAAGGCGGGGATTGTCGGTTCTGCCAGAGTATGCATAGAAGGAGAGAGCGGATCCAGCCCGATAACAATGGAGTCGACAGTCGGGTCATTGACCAGGATTTCCGCCACGCTGCTATGTATGCGGTCAGTGGAGCCGGGGGTAAGATCCAATGGGTTCTGAATTGTCACAAGAGATTTAAGCTTATTGTTTTCGAGGATTTCATTAATTTGTTCTTGAGAGTCGATACTGAATTTTGCCAGCTCAATGTCATAGTCATCTGACTGGATGGAATCGGCCATACCTACGGCTTCAAATCCTGCACCGCTTACAGCGGCCAGCCGGTCTCCGCATATTTTTTTGCCATTCAACTTTTCAGCGAGCATGAACAGGTCCTGAAATTCTTGAAAAGTGCGGGCAACAATTGCTCCCGCCTGCTGAACGCAGCTTTCGCAGACCATGTAGTCTCCGGCAAGAGAGGCTGTATGTCCGCTGGTTGCGGTTTTTCCTTCCGGTGTACGTCCGGCTTTGTAGAATACCACTTCTTTTCCGTTCATCACAGCCTGCCGAACAGCCCTGCAAAATTCTAATCCATCAAGATCGTTAAATCCTTCAGCATACACCGCGATGACATCAACTTCAGGAGAGTCTTTAAAGTAATGGACCATGTCACCGAGTGTCAGGTCAGTCTGGTTGCCCATGGAAATCATGTAGGCCGGGTCCAGCTCGGGGCACTGACTGGTTCTGAAAACCATGAATGCACCGCTTTGGCTTATCAGGGCTGACCGCTGATATTTGCTGTTGCGGTCTTTGGGCAGCTTTTCTTCGGGGATGAACCATGTGTCATATCCGCCGGGTCTGGAAATAACTCCCATGCAGTTGGCGCCAATGAATACAGGCCCACCATCGTCCTCTGAATGCTTTTTATTAATGCGGGTAATGATCTGCTCTGCGCGTTCTTTGCTTTCTTCTGTTTCACCCATGCCGCCGGGGATGAGCATTACGCTTTTAGCTGCATCAAGTTCTATAATCTGGTCCACCAGATCGGGAACATGCTGTGCCGCGATGGCAACCACAAAGAGATCCAGTTGTTCCTCAAGTGCATCAAGGCTTGGAACACAACGCACCCCGTCCACTTCTTCACACCCGTCCCGGATGATAACGACATCCTCTTGTGCATATCCGGCTGCAAGCACATTATCCAGAATTATGCGCCCGAAGTTGCGGCGTGTTGAGGAGACGCCAATAATACCGATTTTCTTAGGGTGGAGCAGGTTGTGGATTTTATTTACCGGACGTCCCTGCGGTTTCTGTCCGGTTCTGGAAAAACGGCACATGCCGTCCAGAGGAACCATCAGATATTCAGTAAACGCAAATGGGTTTATTTCCAGTTCATCAATGACGAATCCGCTGTCTTTGTTTGTCGGTGAGAAATATTTGCCCATCTCAATGAATGAATCGAAGCATTCGATTAGCTGTTCATCCGTGACGATGCGGCGTTGCCCTCGGGTCAGTCCGGCCAGCTTCTTGTAAGAAATTGTGTTTCTGAACAGTTGGAAAAAGGAATGCCCGTCGACCATGTCCACAGAAGCTGCAACGATGGCCTGCCCTTTACGAAACCGCTCGGCGTACAGTTCAGTATCAGTTCCGCCCAGTCCAGCACTGATTACGGTTCCGAATTCACGGGTCCGTCGTAAGCCTACAATGAGTTCGTTGCCGAAGGAATCCGAATCCGGGGGCATGAACTGGACCTGCAATACACCTCTAAGATCCCTGCTAATTGCTTTAACCAGCGCTTCGCCGTACAGCCCTTTGTATTCCTCAGGACCGTGTTCCGGATTGCGCTCAATATATGCGGCGTAATTTTCCGGCACTTCATACATCATGGCGCGGACGGCAGAGCGTATTTTGGCCGGCTCTTTTTTTACGATGCGGACACCTCCAACTTCCGTCTTGTGAATAATAGTTGGAGAAACAATCTTTAGAACAGCCTTATCGCCGGGGAGCGAGGTCAGTTCTTCATCTGAAAAACGTGCTCCTCGCGGAAGCAGGATAGAAGCAGGAGGAGTTTCCGCGCCGGAGTTGGCAAGCAGGTTGTATACTTCATATTCATATAAAAAGTCGCGCCCTTCATTGTCTGCATTGCTGAACAGGGTGCTGATAGCCTCAAAGCTGATTTCATTTTCAATAAACATGCGTACTCGCTTTTGATTAATTTTGTGTCTGGGCGTTATATGCCACACCTTAGCTAAAAGACACAAGACGGTGTTCTTATACGGATATTGGAACTTACCAATAAATTATCTTTTAATTGCTTTAATTAATTATGTTATTGTGTAGGTTTGAATTGTTTCACACCATTCTCCAGTAATTTAACGATGTCGCCTTGTCCTAAAGCCCGTGCTGTTTACCAAGTATTCGTCAATAATATTATGGAATATGCGTAGGGCGGACCTGAATCTTATGACTCAGGTCCGCCTTGTTGCATATTCTGTATTTCGAAGGGGCGAAAGAGCTTAATGAAGCAGGCACTGAATACGTTGAATCGTAAACCAGACTGTTTCCTGCTTGGTTGCCCTGGTTTATTTCACCCAAAATAGAAGGAGGTAGTGTTTATATGGCAATGGATTCTGTTCTTCTGGAGGATGAAAAACGCGAGGCTGAAAAGGTTCGTGAAGAACAGCGCAGGATAAATGAACAGTTCCTCTCCGATGTTCGGGCTACGTTTAATACCCCGCACGGGAAAAGAATTTTTACCTTTCTGCTGGATCAGGGGGGAGTGAATGCATCTTTGTTTTCCAGAGAGCATGACATGTGCCGCAATGTGGCGGTTCATGATTTTGTTATTGAAAATGTGCTTGCACCTGTGATCAGCGCAGATGAGGAAATTTATCTTTCCATTATCCGTGAGCGGGCAGAAAAATTGAGGAAGGAAGAGGGGGAAAGGAAATGATGAATTTTCCGGTCGCTGATTCGCAGCATGGGCATGGAAGGGTAACTGCTGAGATAATGGACGAATTACCTGAGGCGGTGCTTGGCGGTGACAACATATGTCAGGAGGATGCATCTGATGAGCAAAGTGGATCAGCAATAGAAGAAGCAGAGCAGTTGACTGACATTCCGGTTCCTCATGCCCCTGAAGCGTATGAGCTTGATTATGGTTTACCGGAAGGTATTGATCCTCAGGTTGACAGCCAGTTCAGGCAGTTCGCCCATGCAAACGGAGTCAGCGGTGAGCTGGCTCAAAAGCTGGTTGATTTTCATAACAGCCTCGAGGCGGCCCGCTATCAGGAACACCAGACCCAGACCGGGGAATGGGAGCGCCAGACTCGTTCTCTCCCCGGTTGGCATGGTAACAACTATCGCAAGAATATGGGGGTAGCCAACAAGGCTTTGCAGGCTTTTGCTTCCCCTGCTTTGGCAAGAATGATCAGAGAGTCCGGTTATGCCTGTCATCCTGAGGTGGTTAAAACTTTTTATAATGTTGGCAGGCGGCTCACGGAAGATTCTTACGTTGATAGCGGCAGGAATGCAGGCCGCAAGAAAACAATCGGTGAGATTTTGTATCCTAATCAACCTATTTAACGATAATGCGCCATGCGCTTGTGTTGTAGATAAATAAATTTTCAGAACGCTTGAAGCGTCATTAAATTCAGAGCTCCTAAGAGGGCCGACTCTCAACTAGGAGAATTAATTATGGCAACTCTTGGAATGAATGCACTTACCCTTTCCGACTGGAGCGCTCGTCTTGATCCTACCGGTAAAGTAGCTGAAATAACCGAAGTACTGGCCAGCACAAACGAGATCCTTGATGACGCGGCATGGGTTGAAGGAAACCTGCCTACAGGACACCGCACCACTGTTCGCGCCGACCTGCCGGCTGTGAGCTGGCGCAAGCTCAATTATGGAATCAAGCCCAGTAAATCCCGCACCAAGCAGATAGACGATACCTGTGGCATGCTGGAATCCTATGCCGAACTGGACAAGGCCCTTTCGGACCTCAACGGATTTTCATCTAATTTCCGAACTTCTGAGGAACGTGCTTTTCTCGAAGCTATGAATAAGGAGTTCGCTGATACTTTTGTTTATGGCGATACCGCGCTTGAACCGGAAAAATTTCTCGGCCTTACTCCTCGCTTTAATTCCCTTGAACACAAAAACGTCATCAATTTCGGCGGTGCAGGCAACAATTGTACTTCCATCTGGATAGTTTGCTGGTCTGACCAGACCGTTCACTTCACCTTTCCCCGTGGCAGCTCTAACGGTCTGAGTCACAATGATCTTGGTGAAGTGACCCTCGAAGACGGTAATGGCGGCAAGTATCAGGGATTGCGTACCCATTACAAGTGGACTCCCGGTCTGGTTGTCCGTGACTGGCGTTACGTGGTGCGTATCGCATCTATTGATCCCGAGAATCTTGGTGCTAACTCTCTGCGCCATTCTTTGATTGAAGGTCTGAACATGATCCCCAACACCAATATGGGCAGAACCGCCATCTACTGCAACCAGACTGTGAAAACCCTGCTGGATATCGAAGCGTCCGACAAAAACAACGTTATGCTCAAGACCGAGAACTGGGAAGGTAAGCCTGTAACAACCTTTTGGGGGTGCCCGGTACGTCGCGTGGATTCCATTCTCAATACTGAAGCTGCCGTTACTGCCTAATTAAAAGGAGGATATACTAATGTATCTCGATAAAGAACTGTGTTTTTGTGAAGAACAGAAGATTACCGCCAGCGCTGTTTCGCAGAATGTGATTTATGCTGGAGAAGATTGCGGTTCCGGTGGCAATGTCAAGCTGAAGGTATTGGTTGATGGTGAAGACTTCGCCACTCTGACCAGCATGCGCATAGGAGTACAGGCCTCCGAGAGTGAAGAATTCACACTCTTTGATACCCTTTTTGAATCCGGTTCCATTCCTGTTGCTGAGCTGAAGCAGGGCTATAGCTTTCCGCTTCCATCTTTGCCTGTGACACATAAAGCTTATCTAAGGCTTTCATTCACTGTGACCGGCAGCAACGCCAGCGCCGGTAAAGTCAGCGGATACTTGATCATGGACGATCAGACTAATATTTAAGGCAGGTATTTCAGTGAAGTATATTTGTAAAAAAGATTGCTATGTAAAGAATCCGCAGGGTAAATTCCAGCATTTCAAGGCTGGGGCAGTTGTTGATTATCCTGGTTCTGCTGAAGTTCCGGAACATTTTGAGTCTGTGAATGGAGCTAAGGCTAAGGAAAGTGAGAAGAAAATAACTTCGCGCGTCAGTAAAAAGGTATGTTAAGGTAGGCTGTTAAATTATAGTCGGTTAAAAAAACAGTATTTCTGTATTTAAAAACCCCGGTCATTACGGCCGGGGTTTTCTTTTTGAATTGCGTGAAGTCTTTATGATCCGATTCTGGTGTTGGCCTGTTCCGTTTACTTGACCGGGGAAACAAATCCGGCAGGCTTGATAGCCAGAAGTGATTCAGTGAGTGAACCGGCAATCTTTTCTGCAGTGTTTCCAATCAGCAGACCAGCAATTCCGGAGCGGGCAATACTACCCATCACGACTATATCCATTTTCTGCTCTAACGCATATTCAGGAATTATGGTTCCAGGGTCTCCATGCATGATAATGCGGCGAGGTTCTTTGTCAAATGAGACAGATTCAATAATATCATTGAATGCGGCCTCGCTGCTGTCTTTTTCGAAGGAAAGGTAGTTCTCTACTTCCAATTCAGAAAAATAGGGATTGGTAGTTATGCCCTCGAGGTAGCCTTTCCAGCAGTGCATGATATGCAATTTGCCGCCGAGAACTTGATTCAGCATTGATGCGTGTTCAAGTATATTCCGGTTCAAGGCTATGTTTTCAGATGAGCTGTCAAAAGGTCCTATGGCAGCGAGTATTCTTACAGCTCCACGCCAGAGATGGCCGTGATGAACCCAGACAGGACAAGGGCATTTGCGGAGTAGATGCATTATCGTACTATTAGGGGGCTGGTTCGGTTCTGCAGGTGGACAGATTACCATGTCATATTTTTTTTCATTCACGGATTTGATGCATTCAATAAAATCTTTTCCCCATCTTATAGAAAACTTTATGTTTTCAGCATTGATTCGGGCTTCTTCAAGCTCTTCTTCTAATTTAGCAGTGTGTCCGTCAATAATATGTTTTTTCAGGTCCTTGCCGTGATTATTGAAGTAGTCCAGCGCAGATTTTTTAGGCTCGGCAAAAACATTTAGAACGTCTAGTGTTGCTCCGCATTTATTCGCAAAATCAAGAGAGTTTTTGATTAGCGCAGCATCTATTCTGGAATCAAAATGGAGTAGTATTTTTTTGGTCATTGTGTCCTCTAAGTTTGAGTCTGCTATTTGGGTAGTATGTAACTAGCTATTACGTTAACAATTAATATTGATAAAAAACAGTAGAAGAAATTGTTAATTAAAAAAATAGTCCTACTGAAAGTGCGATTGAAAGTGGATTTGGGAATGGAACTATGCTATTTGAACATAATGCTTAAATATTTATGTAAAAATATGAACGAAAAGTTTATGCATAGCCTTGGGTTGTTTTTGTTGTTTCTTTTTTTCTCTTTTCCAGTTCAGGCAGATGAGGTTAGGCATGTACTTGTTCTTCATTCATATCATTCCGGTATGTCTTGGGTTTCAAACATTGAGAGAGGAATCGCCGATACTCTTTTCGTACCACCGTATAAGGATCTTGTCCTCCACGTAGAGTACCTGGATAGCAAACGTTACCATTCTGAAGAACATTATGCCCGGGTAAAGGAGTTATTGAAGTCGAAGTTTGATAAATTAAATCTTTCGCTCATCCTTTCCTCAGATAATAACGCTTTTGATTTTTTAGTAAGCAACCGTGATGAATTATTTCCCGGAGTTCCTGTTGTCTTTTGCGGTGTTAACAATTTTTCCAAGACTCAACTCGATACCGTTAGTGATTTTACAGGGGTGGCCGAGATTATGTCCTCAAGGGACACTGTGGCAGAAATTTTGCGCCAGCTTCCTGATACCAAGAAGATTTTTGTCATAAATGATTATTTGAAAACCGGACGGGCCTGGGAAGCTACTTTGCGCAGGAATCTTGAGCCCTTTTCCGAAAGTGTTGCCATTGAATATAATGAGAATCTCAGCATTGAGGAGTTGCGTAATAAGATCCATTCAATGCCTAAGGGCAGTGTTGTCCTGCTTGGAGTATATTATTCCGATCGGGATGGAGTTTACATTACTTATGAAAAACTGGGCAGCTTATTGACCAAAGATAGTCCGGTTCCTGTATATTGCCTGCTTCGTTTCAACCTGCGTGACGGTGTTGTCGGTGGCAAGGTTATCAGTGGATATCATCAGGGCGTAATGATGAGTGAAGTTGCCCGCAGGGTGCTCTCAGGGGAGAAGGCAGATGATATCCCTGTAGTAAAGGTCGGTGCCAATATTTTTATGTTCGATTGGCAGGCCCTGAAAAAATATGGAATCCCTGCTGACAGTCTCCCTGACGAAAGTGTTGTCTTGAATGAGCCTTTCTCTTTCTATGACGAATATTGTTATCTTGTGTGGGGAACTTGTGCAGTTTTTGCTGCTATGGCAATTCTTGTCATAGTGCTGGGTAAGAACTTGATTGCCCTGCGCAGGGTACGAAGTGAACTCCAGCACTCGGAATTAAAGTACCGATCAATATACGATAATGCCCAGGAAGGTATATATCAAACCAGTGTCGACGGCAGAGTGCTTGCTGTAAATGACGCTTTTGTTTCGATTTTCGGTTACGATTCAAGGGAAGAGGTTGTAGCGACATTGGATAACGTTGCAACTAAGCTTTACTACAATGAATCTGACCGTGATGTTCTTCTTAATGCAATGCGGACGGAAGGGAAGCTCTCAGGCTTTGAATTGAAGATGAAGCGCAAGAACGGAGAGGTCGTCTGGATTACCGTTAATGCACGCAAAACGATAGGTCAGGATGGGGCTGTAATTTTTGAGGGGTCTGTCGTTGATATCACCAGCCGCAAGCTTAATGAGCAGCGTATTATTCAATCGGAAAAAATGATGTCCGTCGGCGGCCTTGCTGCGGGAATGGCTCATGAGATTAATAATCCTCTTGCGGTGATTATCAGTTCTGTACAGAGCTTGCAACGCAGGTTGACCCGTGAGACGTCCCATAATGTCGCAGCTGCTGAAGAATGCGGTGTGCCTTTTCCTGCAATAATGGAATATATTGAGCGGAGAAATTGCTCGAAGCTTATGAATGGGATGTATGAAGCTGGAATGCGGGCCGCAACTATCGTTCGTGGAATGCTTAGTTTCAGCCGCAAAAGTGAATCAAAGTTTGTCCCGAATGATCTAGGAAACTTAATGCGTAGTGCTTTGGGTTTGGTTGTGAATGACTATGATTTCAGAAGGAATTATGATTTCAGAAAAATTAAGATCATTGAGGATTTTGATGCTGAAGATTTGACGGTTGCCTGTGATGTAACTGAAATTCAGCAGGTCTTTTTGAACCTGTTGAAGAATGGAGCAGAAGCCATGGGTGAAAAGATTTATCCTGAAGGGGAGGGGCCTTGCTTCATACTTCGTGGGTACAGGCTTGGTGATCTTGCTGTCATGGAAATTGAAGATAACGGCCCGGGCATGGATAAAGAGCTTTGTAATCGCATTATGGAGCCTTTTTTTACCACTAAATCAGCAAGCAGAGGGACCGGATTGGGTCTTTCCATATCATATTTTATAATAACCGACCGGCATCATGGTGCAATGGAAGTTTTCTCCGAGCTAGGTAAGGGAACACGTTTTGCGATCAAATTACCTCTTTACGAGAAAATAGATATTTACGAAATTTAATTCAGATTCATAATATTTCAATAAGGGCGGACCTGAGTCAGCTGACTCAGGTCCGCCCTTGTTTTTATCCTGATCATGTTAGGGAGGACGAAATTACTCGTATCTCCAAAATATATCGGGAGAAATGATGGCTGTTTCAGAAGTCAAAATCTGCAACCTCGCTCTGCGTAAACTTGGGGCGAGACTCATTGAATCATTAAGTGACACCTCGCAGGAGGCCGTGACCTGCAATCTTTTCTATGAACAGGTCCGTGATGCTGTTTTACGTGAACACCCATGGAATTTTGCTGCATCACGAATAAGGCTGGCCAGACTGGCTGATGAACCTGCCTTTGGTTATGCGTACCAATACCAGATACCCGCAGATTGCTTGCACCTGCGTCAGTTGAACACCCCGGATGACGAGTTTGTGGTTGAGGGGGATAAGATTCTCACTGACCGGGACAGTGCTTCGGCTGTGTACACTAAGAAAGTTACCAATCCTGTTCTGTTTGATCCTGCTTTTGTAATGGCTTTCGCGGCCCGTATGGCTGCGGAAATGGCTGATGATATCACAGGGTCTACATCCAAAGCCCGCGAGATGTGGACTTTGTATCTCAACGCCATGCAGTCTGCCCGCCTGGCAGATTCTGCGGAAGGCCGTGAGGATAACATCCTCAATGATCCCTGGCTGGAAGCGAGAGGAATTCATGGAATGGATTCCCCTGTCTGGAGGGTGTAGCCATGTCCGTTTCCCTTATTATGACCAATTTCAGCGCCGGAGAGCTTTCTCCAAGGCTAGGCGGACGTGTTGATCTCGCCAAGTATGCCAATGGTTTGGCTAAGCTTGAAAATATGTTCACACACCCGCATGGTGGAGCTTCCCGCAGGACCGGTTTCCGTTTTATCGGCGAGGCTACTGCTAATAAGGTGCGGTTGATCCCGTTTGAATTTTCAACAGAGCAGGCCTATGTGCTTGAATTTTCCGACCGTAAAATCAGGGTATATAAAGATGGCGGCATAGTACTGAATTCCGGCAGTCCGGTAGAAATCACAAGCCCTTATACTGCCTCGGATTTAGCAAAAATTCGTTTTACCCAATCCGCCGACGTTATGTATCTGGTTCATCCTGAAATACAGCCATATAAACTTTCCCGCACATCTCATGTGGACTGGAGCATGGGAGTGGTTCCCTTCAGTTCCCCGCCTGAAGAGTGGAACAGCAGTAACGGCTTTCCTTCCTGTGTGACTTTTTTTGAGGAGCGACTCTGTTTTGCTGCCAGCCCTGCCAATCCGCAGACCGTCTGGATGAGCAAGGCCGGTGCTTATGAGGATTTCGGTATTTCTGATCCGCTGGTGGATGACGATGCGTGTACTTATACTCTTTCTGCTGATCAGGTAAACGCAATTCGCTGGATGGTAAGCTCCAAAAAACTGATTCTCGGAACATCCGGCGGGGAGTGGTGGCTTTCAGGCGGCAGTAGCGCGGACTCAGTTACTCCTAACTCTGTTATGGTCCGGCGCGAAACCACCCATGGATCAGCTGCGATTCCGCCGGTAGTGGTCGGTGGAGTTATGCTTTTCCTGCAACGTGAAGGGCGAACCATTCGTGAGCTTGCTTATTCCTTTGAAGCTGATGGATATGTTGCTCCTGATTTAACCATTCTGGCTGAGCATTTGACCCGTTCCAATTCTATTACTGAGTGGGCCTACCAGCAGTCGCCTGATTCCATTGTCTGGATGGTGCGCGATGATGGTGTATTGCTTGGTCTGACTTATCAGCGGGAGCACGAGGTTGTAAGTTTTCACCGTCACTTGACGGATGGAAAATTCCGCTCTGTTTGCAGTATCCCCGGGCCGACTCAGGATGAAGTCTGGGTTGTGGTTGACCGTGAGGTAAATGGTACGGTCCGGTCTTATGTTGAACGGATGGAAAATCAGTTTGACGGTTCAGGCTCTGAGGGAGCCTTTTTCGTTGATTCCGGTCTCTCCTACGATCAGGGAGTCAGTGATACGGTCTTCACAGGTCTTGATCATCTGGAAGGCAAAACAGTTTCCGTTCTGGCTGATGGGGCGGTACACCCTGATGTGGCTGTTGAAAACGGTGCAATTACTTTAACCGCTCCAGCAAAGATCGTGCATGCCGGACTGCCCTATATCTCCAATATGAAAACCCTGCGTATTGAGGGAGGTGCCATGTCCGGCGGAACAGCTCAGGGCCGCATGAAACGCATTTCTCATGTGACAGTGCGTCTATTCCAATCTCTCGGTCTGCAGGTCGGTTACGATGGAGATCATCTTGAACGTGCTCCATTCCGGTCTTCAGCGGATAAGGTCGGTGGAGCTCCGGCTCTTTATACCGGTGATTATGAGGTTAAATTCAACCGGGGTTATGACCGGGACGGGCAGATTTATATTCGGCAGGACCAGCCGCTTCCTCTCTCTGTTCTGGCTCTTATCCCGGAAGTATCGGTGTATTCATGACCTTATTGGAAAGCGGGTCTTCCATTGCTATCGGTATTCCTACGCTCAGCGATGTGGACTTTGTCGCAGCCCGTCTGCGGGAAAGTGACCGGATGGATATGGAGGGATTGCATCCAGGGAAGCCTGTGCGCGATATAATTATGGGTGATGTGGAATACTCCTCTCTCGTTTACGGGTTATACCGCAATGACCGTATTCAGGCGATTCTTGGAGTAATACCTATAGTAGCAGGGGTTGGAATTCCTTGGGTTGTCGGGACAGGAGAGGTTGATGAAGCTCCGTTGCTGTTTGCAAGGTCATCACACCGTTTGTTGTCCATGCTGCAACATGGTTTTCCGGTACTGGATACATGGATTTGTGCCCGGAATACTAAAAGTATGCATTGGCATCAGTGGTGCGGTTTTGAGTTTGATGATGAAAAGATTAGAATTGGCAGGGATGATTATTTTCATGCCCGGCGGATAGTTAAAGAGAATAGAGGAGGAAAATAGATGGCAACAGGACTCTTAAGTTATGGCTCGAGCATGTTTTATGGTGCTGCTTCCAGCGCTGTTCTGGGTACTGTCACACGGGGACTTTCCGGGCAGGGTTTTTCAGCAGGAAATATGGGCATGGATGCTCTGGGCGGAGCTCTAAGCAGTGGATTAGGGTCCATGTCCGGTTCTGCCGGAGGATTTACCGGACTGCTTGGACAGGGCGGCGGTCTGCTTTCAAACTTGACCGGATCTGTTTCCGGGACAAGCGCCGACTCTGCATCAGGTTCATCTGCCTCAACTGGCGGCAGTCTATTCGGCGACAGTGGAGGAGGTCTGAATTCTCTGGGATTGCTGAGCCAGTTCGGACAGTCCGCTCTCAATGGGAGTCAGGCGCGCAGTGAAGTGGAGTATAATTCCCAGCTGACAGAGGTAAACAACTACCATCTGATGCAACAGGGTGTATACAACCGCCGGGTAAGTTATAAAGAGGCACAGCTCATCAAACAGGATGCCGAGATCAAGTTGGCAACCTTGCGCCGTGAACTTTACCGTCGTGAGCATTCCCTCTCCGGATACAAGGGCGTGCGTCTTGATTCCGGTTCAATTGTCGATGTTCATGAAGACACCATCAGACAAGCTGCTTTTGATGCCGAGATCGTTAAATATCAAGCGGAGGTTGGTTCAAACAGGTTGATTGAGCGCGGAGATATGTCCGTTTGGGCGACTCACAGTCAGGCTGTCCTTAACTATAACAGGACAAATGAGCAAACCAATAGCGGCAATTCTGCTATCACTTCTTCCTTGCTTTCTCAGGGAACCAAGTTAGCTGGGTCTATGTTGGGATCATAAATAAACAGCGCAGGCTGATGCTCTTTAATAGTGATTTGTTTTGGCGGGCTTAAGTTAATTAACTTAGGTCCGCTTTTTTATTCATAAGCATAGAACAGTTGTCCTTTAGAGCAAGGTGGACCTGAGTCACCTGTCTCAGGTCCACCTTGCTTCGTAATATTTAAATGTAAGGCAGGTTATGAATTGGATTAATGATACTAACAGGAGGAATTAATGACCATTGTTTCTAGTGGCAGCACCATAACTTTTGCAGGTGATGGTGTTCAGACTCTTTTTGATTTTAATTTCCGTGTCTTCAAGCCGGAAGAACTCAGCGCCGCGGTGCGCGACAGCGAAGGAAATGAGCGATCCCTTGTGGCGGGGACAGATTTCAAGATTGTTTCCGGTTTAGGTGCGGAGTCGGGAGGTAAGGTTCAATATCCTGTTTCCGGCGAACCGCTCCCGCAGGGAGACAAGATTATTCTTTACCGTGATGTTCCTTATACACAGGAGCTGGAATTGGTGGAGAATGACCCTTTTTCTGTACAGCTTCTCAATGAAACTTTTGACCGCGGAGTTATGCGTGACCAGCAGCTTCAAGAGCAGCTTGATCGGGCACTTAAATATGAAATTTCTACTC
Organism: Maridesulfovibrio sp.; assembly: GCF_963667685.1. Classification (NCBI taxonomy): domain Bacteria; kingdom Pseudomonadati; phylum Thermodesulfobacteriota; class Desulfovibrionia; order Desulfovibrionales; family Desulfovibrionaceae; genus Maridesulfovibrio; species Maridesulfovibrio sp. The sequence goes on from NZ_OY763931.1 coordinate 89,019, forward strand.
CGGCTGACGAAAGGCAGACCCCGCAAGAATTCATGTCGGATATTAATACTGCAAGTGACCGGGCTGTCTCTGCACAGGGTGCAGCTGAGCTAGCACAGAATATCAGCGAAGTAGCGCGGGATGAAACAAAGCGCACGGCAGTACAGGCTATTGCCGATATTGATCTTCACGGCGAAGCCGAGGTTATGCGCATTGATACTTTGGGCGACGCCGAAAAGCTGGCTCTTGAGGTAGAAGCCAACGCGCAAACCACAACAATAGAAAATTCGGCTATCAACGGCAAAGCTCTACTTGAAGGAGTTAATGCCGGAAATTTCAGCATTCCCCAGAATCTTGTCAAACGTACTCTTACCGCCCCGGATGCAGCTCTTGCCGCGCCGGGGAAATATTACACCTCCGGTCCGCTCAAGCTTGCCGAAGGTGCAAACCTGACTATTGGTGACGGCGTTACAGTAGAAGAACGCGGTTCAAATCTAGCTGCAGAAATTGGCTTCGATTTTAAAACCACGGGTGCTCCTGCCACCAATGTGCAGGACATGCTTGTTTATCTTTATAACGAAATTAAATCCTTAAAGGAGGCGTAAATGTCCGGTCTTACAATGTATAAACAGGTCGGGGAACCTGCCGCGCCCGATGCCGACAACAAGGTCGTTTTTTATGTGGATGATACCGGAAATCCGGCGGTGAAGTATGCGGACGGCTCCACTGCCAAAGTACTTCGTGACGGCGATGCCTTCACCACCTCTGAAAAGCCGTTGCTGACCTATGTGGCAACCGGATACGAGGGCAACGATATTACCGTGCTCATCGCCAACTATGACGATTACATGTCCGGTGTGGAATTCGGGGTTAAGACTCAGGGCGGCAGTGCGTCAATCAGCAAAGGAACCATTGTTTGGACCCTGCCGCAACTGGACGTTGCTGGACAGGTTACGCTGGAGGTGACCGCGCGGGAATTCGGCAAGGCAACCAGCACCAGCACAGCCACCGTTGATGTTGAGCTGATCCCGTTCAATGTCTCCGGGCTTAACATTACCGGTCTGCTGGAAGGCGCGGTGGATGTGAAAGAAACCCCTGCCGTAACAGCGGAAATCCCCGTTCCCAGCGATGGATCATACCACCATATCAGTTCTAGCTGGTATGTTTCCGAGGACGGGACTAAAGGGAACGCCGTAGTCAAAAGCGAAGACGATACGGTCAATCTTAACAGCTGGACTATTCCCAAAGGCATGAGTGTCGGCACTGATTACAAACTCTGGCGTGAGGTAAAGATTGGTAACGGGGAACTTGTTTTTAATCTGGTCAGTGACAAGGTTACCTTTACCACCGCAGCGCAGTTCAACCCGTGGCTGGGATATAACGGCACTCTGAATGGTCAGGTCGTAATCACCAACAGCGGTCAGACCAACCTGCAGCGTGTAGTCCTTATGGATGATTTGAATGGACTTACTGTCTTTTCGGAACCTGACAACTCAGATAAAAGTATGCTGGTTCCGGTTTCCAGAACGAACATCCTTAGTAATATCTGGCCCCCCGCCAGTGAACAGCCTCTTGGTACTGAACTTGGTACAAATAACATTATCCGAAAGGTGAGTGACACCTTGGCTGTCTGTTATCACAGCTATGGTAACGTAAACCCGAAAGATGGCTTAGTGCGCTTCATTTCCCGGTCCAGCCCTATAGCTAACGACTGGGTTGTATCGAGTCCTATTCCGGTAAATAGTGGTGATTCTGCTTATCTCTACGAAGTATGCGTTATTTCGGAAACGCATCTTCTCTGTATGTATCAGTTTGCTAATGATAAAAATTTGTATTTCAAGGCTGTAACCCGCACCAGCAGTGCAACCAGCGATTGGACTGTGGGAGCGCAGCAGACGCTGGTCGGCAATGTCTATGGCTCTAACGCAAGTGTTGCGGCTGTTGCGGTGGATGAACTGACCTTCGCATTCGGTTTTCATACCTACGAAACTTCCGGTTACAAGGGTAAGCTGCTTTTCGCCACCAGACCTGACACCAGCAGCACAACTTGGACAGCAGGCGCGGTGCAGAACACCGCAGATGATTATTCGGTAATGCACGGTGTGCTGCTGCTCAACGATACAACTGTCCTCTGCGTGGACCGGGAAGACGCCAGCACCTATGTTGGCAGGCTGGTTCCGTTTACCAGACCGGACAACACCAGCAATGTCTGGACTCGTCAGCCTCAAATTCCCCTGTCTAACCAGAAAATGAGCTGGTCTTCTCTGGTGAAGGTCCGTGAGGATACCTTGCTTATTGCATTCCAGAATAACACCAGCACACCGTCCTATGCGGTGCAGACACAGGTAATCCTAAAGACCGGAGAAGGGAATTTGGATTGGACGGCACAAGACCCGGTTATCACCCAAGCCAAAACAACAGCTCGTATGTTTATGGATGCGCACGGGGATACAGTTCTGTGCGCTATTGTTGAAAATCAGGATACCGATCAGCAGGGCCAGTTGATCCCGGTAATCGCCGCGTAGGGGGGAAATGTAATGGAAAAACAATATGTAGTCGTCATTAACGGTGAAGTTGCTTACGGTCCTTCAGAAGTGGACGGAAAGCCTTCTGATGAAATGAAGCGGTTGGAAAAGCAGACCGGGGGTAAAATCTATCCGGCCTACATCCATAAGCCGCCGCTCAACGTGCGCATGCAGGTTTACGGCAACAGTGTCCCTACAATTGGAGTGGACCGGGTGGATTACCATTATCCGGTGGTGGATCGGAGTGATTCTGCTATTCGCAAGAATCTGTGTGATGAAGTTAAGGCAGAAGCGGAAAAACGCGCTCTCGGCATTGCTCCATACTGGAAGCAGATTAACGCTATCACCGATCCGGACCCGGAATTGACAGCACGGATCAAGGCCGTGCGTGATGCCAGCGATCAGCTGGAAGCAAATATCAAAGTTATGGACCGGGACGGCCTTGCAGCGGTGAATGTTGCAGGGTGGAGCGGGTGGCCGGAAGTCGGTCTGCCTGTTTAATAAATAAGTATAAATTTCGTAAGCAAAGGGGTTGGTGAGCAGATTCACCAACCCCTTTTTCTATTATTTATGGTTTTTAAGGTAAGCTTCACAGCGTTCTTTTACGTTCTCTTTTATGTTATAAAAGAAAAAATCGTAGTCATAGCGGTGGTATACTTCTTTGCCCAGCGACATGTTCAGCTGCTTTAATACCTCTTGCGGCGGGGTGGGTATTTCCAGCGCTCCTGCTGCATTGATGCGCGCAGCGGTGAAATTTTTGACTCTTAAAATTTTGTTTTCGTTAATGAAAATTTTGGCTTCAATATTGTCCGAGGCAGGGAATTCTTTTGTCTCGGTGTTCCATGAAAGAGGATTGACGCAGTGCGCTCCTTTTTCCACTGTGGGCGATATTCCACCGGGACCGACTGTGTTCCATGTTATGAGACCCCCTGTCTGGTCAGGTCTCTCACTCAGCTTCATGCCGAGGTCCGCAAGATCTTTATCGGTAAATGTCCAGCCCGGAAGATAAGCGGCGACCAGTTTGTTTTTGTCCACCAGTTGGGGGTTTTCAAGCATCAGGTTTCTGGTCACATAGGAACCTTGGCTATGGGCCGCGAGGATGAAGGGGCGACCATTATTAAGATTGTTGAGGTAATATTTAAATGCGGCTTTTATGTCGGAAACGGGAGTTTTTATATATTCTTTTTGTCCTCCGCTTTTGAGTACCTCAATATTCATCTGCCTATACCTCGGGGCAAACACGTTACAGGAGTCGGCAAAGGCTGATGTTATCCATTGGATTGTGTCCCGGTCGGTAATCCTGTTGAGCTTTTTGTTATCCAAGTCAGCTATTAAGTGGCCATTTGACGGAGGACCGTAAGTGGTGGGGTGTACAAAAAACAGGTCAATTTTCTTGGTTGGATTATCGTCCCGGATGGACCAGTATTTGTTCAGAGCGTAGTCCGGGGCTTTCGGCAGAGGCGCCGTATTTTTGCTGGTGCAGGCACATAAGAGGATGGTCATTCCTAGTAAGACAAATAATATAGGCAGCTTAAAGTCTTTCATGTGTACTCCTGTTTGTGGTTATAATTTTAGTAATAAATTTGCTCTCTTGAGATGGGTAACAGAAAAGCCCTATAAATAGCCATAAATTTTTCTTCTTGTTAAAAACATGGTTGCTATTCTTAGCCATGAGCTTTACTTTTTCTGTTCACCATTTAAAACGCCTGATTATTTTTTGGCTGCCGGATTTTGTTTTTATGACTCCAAAAAGTTTTTACCGCCGTATTGAGGGCGAATTAGCCGAGCTCAAAAAGTGTTCCATGCTCAGAGAAATTCCTGATTTGGACAACGGAGCTGCCAAGGAACTAGTCCTTTCCGGCCGGAAGCTGCTAAACCTTGCTTCTAATGATTACCTGGGTCTTGCCATGGACGAAAGTCTTGCTCATGCTTCCGCGGAAGCTGTGGTTAACTATGGATGCGGATCGGCAGCCTCACGGCTGGTTACCGGAAATTTTCAGATTTACGACGAGTTGGAGCGTGAGCTTGCTGCATTTAAAGAGCAGGAAGATTGTATGCTTTTTACTTCCGGATACACAGCTAATCTGGCCATCATGGACAGCTTTGCAGGGCGGCGCACAGTTGTTTTTTCCGATAAACTGAACCATGCCAGCATACTGGACGGCATCAGGATATCCGGCGCGCGTCAGGTGCGTTATCGCCACAACGATCTTGCGCATCTCACAAAGAGGATGGAAGCATTCAAGGATGCGCAGGAACGTATCCTCATAACTGATACGATTTTCAGTATGGATGGTGATCTTGCTTATCTGGAAGAGATAGCGGACCTCTGCGATTTTTATGATACCATGCTGGTTGTAGATGAGGCCCACGCAGAAGGGGTTTTCGGGTTGGGAAAGGGCATTGCCTTTGAACGCGGAATTGCTGATCGCGTAGATTTGCACATGGGCGCTTTCTCTAAGGGTTTCGGATCACTTGGCGGAGCTGTCTCCGGGCGTAAGGAGCTGATTTCCTATCTGCGTAACAAGGGGCGTTCCTTTGTGTTTACCACAGCCTTGCCACCGGCGGTAATCGGCGCCAATCTCGCGGCGCTGCGGCTTATCGTTGCGGACCCGTCCCGTGGGCAGCGTTTGCTTGCCATGAGTGCGGATTTGAAAAAAGACCTTGAATCAGCAGGGTTTGATTGCGGTAATTCTCAAAGCCAGATTATTCCTGTCATTCTTGGTGATAATGAAGCAGCCCTAGCCGCACGCGACAGACTTATTGGAGAGGGAATATATGCTGCGGCCATCCGTCCACCGACAGTGCCGGAAGGAACAGCACGTCTGAGGCTTTCGCTGCGGGCAGATTTAACAGAAAGTGATCTGCAGAAAATTAAGTGTGCATTTGCCGGATTGAAGGCGGATCTTTAGTGATGAATATAGTTTTTGTTGCTGGGTGGGCATCAGATCCTTCCCAGTATCCGCAATTTGCAGAGTCAGCCCGTTTCCTGGTTCCCTTTAGCGGATTTAAGCCTGAACAACTTCCCGCGTTAGTCGAAAATGGCGGGGATGTGCTTGTGGGCTGGTCTACTGGCGCGCACATTTTGTTAAAGGAATGCCGCCATCTGTTTGGTCGTTTTGAAAGAGTTGTATTGATTGCCCCGTTTTTATCATTTACGGATTCATTCCCCGTTCGGCTGGTCAGAGGGATGGTTCAGGGGATGGAGAATGATCCTGCCGCAGTGGTTCGCGCTTTCCATGAAAACTGCGCGGAATCAGAACCGCCGTTATATGATCAGGCAAAACATGCTGTCCTTGTGGATGGACTGGAATTTCTTATTTCTTCTAAGATTGAGATAACAGCGAAAGTCTCAGTGCCAAATTTGGTCGTTGTGCGTGGTCGCAATGACCGGATTGTGCGCCGCAAGGCTTTTGATAAAGTCATGACAGTAATTGAAGATGCGCAGATCGTGGAAATCGAAGGCGGACATAAAGTTTCAGAGCCGGAACTGGTGAGTATCATTAAGGGATAATGTTTAAGTGAAAAAGAGAATTCGTCAGTGTTTCGGAAAGGCTGCTGCAAGTTACAGTGATGCAGCCTCTGTGCAGCGTATCGTCGCTAAAAATTGTGCAGTGCTATGTCCGCAAGGCTCCTATGGTCGAGTCCTTGATATCGGCTCGGGAGTTGGTTTTCTGCACGATGAGTTGAAAAAGCATATTAACTGTGCTCAGTATGTTTCTCTGGATCTGGTTCAGCCTATGCTTTTGGAGCAGCTTGGCCGGGGGGTTATGCTGGTTGCGGCTGATGGAGAGGACTTGCCTTTTGCAGATGAAAGCTTTGATATGTTGGTAAGTTCTTCAGCTATGCAGTGGTATGGCGCTCCGGAAAAGTCTATCCCGCAAAGTTTCAGGGTGCTCAAGTCCGGCGGGAAGTTTGCCATAGCTGTTTTCACAGATGGGACACTGCGGGAACTGGCAGATGTCAGTGCCAGAACCGGATTCGGTTCAGTCCAGCAGTTGCGGTCCTGTTCATTTTATGAAGATATTTTTTCAAATATCCCTGAACTGAATGTGAGTTTCGGCAGTGAGGAACATGAACAATTCTTTCCGTCAGTTAAACATTTTTTGAAAAAGCATAAGCAGACCGGGGCCGTTGCATCCAGTGAAAATATTTCATGGGGCAAGGGAAAATATCGCCGGTTTGTTGAAGAATATGAAAAATTATACAGGGGAGGATCAGGAATAAAAGCCAGCTATAGGGTTTTCTTTGCTTACGGAGAAAAATTATAACTGTCAGTTCTGGAGTGAAGGCAGTTTCACCTTTGGCATTTATACTGATCAATATGGATTTTGTTTTAAAGATTTAAGATAGATGAGATTCAGGAGTTGAAATATGTTAGTAGGGGATTGGATGACAAAAGAAGTGCTTACCATTCAGCCGGGAGCACCAATACTTGATGCCATGGTAATGATGCGTGATGCGGGTATCAGACAGATCCCGGTCACCGAAGCATCCGGGCTGGTTGCAGGTATTGTTTCCGACAGGGATATTCGCGACGCCATGCCCTCCAAGTTTTTACCTGGTGACACTGCCTCAGGTAATGGGGAAGGACTGATGGGCCTGAAAATTAAAGATATCATGACCCACGATCCATATATTGTGTCTCCGGATACCTGCATGGAAGTAGCAGCTGAAATTCTGCTCGAAAGAAAGATTGGCGGTTTGCCCGTTGTGGACGAATTCGGGCTTGTCGGCATTGTAACTGAGGTCGATGTATACCGTTTTCTGACTACTGTAACCGGAGTCAGCAAGGGAAGTTCCCAGTTTGCTTTTGTACTGGAAGACACTGCGACCGCCCTTGAGGAATTACTTAGTGACCTTTGGACAAGGGGAGTAAGACTTTCTACTGTATTTACTTCTTATGAAGGTGTTGAGCAAGGTGCTCGCCGTGTTTTTATCTGGGTTCAGAAACTGGATGATTATGCTGTGGATACTTTGGTTATGCATTTGAAGAAGGCTTATGATCTTAAATACCATGTTCATAGAGGCGAGACCTACAAAAACGAATTCTAAGACTGGAAGTATTCAGCAATAAAAGAGCCGCAGTGGATTTTTCCCGCTGCGGCTCTTTTTGTGAAATGTTCTTACAGTAATTTCATTTTTTTTGCTTCTTCATATATTTCAATTGAAATCATGTTCAGCGTAAGCAGGGCACCAATTATATTAATGTTCTTTTCTATTGCATATATTTCAGCAGATAAGAACTGTGCTTCCGTTAAAATACCTCTTTGCAATAACCACCCTTTCAGTTCTGTTGGGGACTCTTTGGAAGTGTCCGAGGTATTGGACTTAACGCCAGCCTTTAAAAGAGTCTTCAGATTATCAAGTCTTCGGGCAAGGTCTTTGCGCTTGTCCCGCAAATCCTGCAACTCATCATTCAGCTGCTTTTCTTTGTTGCTGATGTCATCTGATTTAAGTTCAAAGGTGCCGTTAAGGCCTTTGCATGCAACAATTGTTGCTAGTATTCCGGCTGAGACAAATAGTATTGAAAAGATCATAGCAGTATAATTTAAAGTTAATTCTGGCGACTAAGCGTCATCCCAGTGCTGGTTCAGGTCATTAAGTTTTGCTTCGGTTCTTGCAATTTCCTTTTCAATCAAACTTATCTCAGAACGGACTTTATCCTTTGATTTTTCCATGTGTGCCTGTTTTAACTCGAAAGCTTTTTTCTTCTGCGCCAACTTTGCGTTTTGTGCAGAATAAGTGGAGTAAATAATGAAGGCAAAAATGATTAACGAGATCGAGACTACAAGAATTTCCGTCATGATAAATGAGTCCTGTATGGATTTGGTGGAAAAACATTAGTTTATATGGCCTACTTGTTCAAGAGGAAATAGCTGCAAAGCGGAAACTAACTGTAATCACGGAGATGACTCGGGATAAATAGCCCGTCGGAATGATAATACTGTTTTAATTTTTAGCTAAGTGAGTTATTCTGCCAGTATGATTCTTTTATTACGCACCAGCTTATTAATTGAGGGTATGCATGCATACTGATAGTTTATTCGCAGATGATGAATTAATTTTTCCCGGGGATGCTTCAGGCGAAGCTGTGGCACCGTCCCGCGAACCGTGGCATGTGCTGATCGTCGATGACGAACCGGATGTTCATTCCATGACCAGGATGGTTCTAGGTGATTTCGAGTTCGAGGGACGCGCTCTTGAATTCACCAGTACATATTCCGGGGAGGAAGCAATTGAGGTTTTAGAGGGAGAAAACGATTATGCGGTGGTGCTCCTTGACGTTGTCATGGAGACCAATACTGCCGGACTGGATGTCGCACACCGGATTAGAAATGATCTCAACAACCAGTTCATCAGGGTCATCCTTCGTACAGGCCAGCCCGGGTTTGCACCGGAACATACTGTTATAACAGAACTGGAGATAAACGATTACTGGCAGAAAGCTGAACTGACTTCGAAGAGGTTGAGCACCTCTATGACGACTGCTCTTCGCTCATACCGGGACTTGCTCAAGATTGAGTTGAACCGTGGAAGTCTGGCCCAGATGGCCATGTCCGTAGCGCATCAGATACGTAACCGAACCATGACCATTAATGGTTTTGCCGGAATAGTCGCCCGCAAACTTGATCCTGATTCCGAGATTCAGGAATACCTTAGGACCATAGCGCACGAAACTGCACGTCTGGAAGATATTGTTAAAAGTGTTTCTGCTTTTGCTTCCATCGATCACTGTGATCATTATAGTGCTGAAGTCGAAGATGTGATGGATGAAGCTCTGGAATTCTGCCATGGGTATGCTAGAAATCTGGGCCGTGATGTTCAATTAAACGTAGATGTCGTTAGTAAGACTATAGATGCCCGTCCAGATCTGCTGGCAAAGGTTATAATCGAACTGGTTTCTAATGCGATATACTTTTCTGACGAGCAAAATCCTAAGGTTGATATAAGTTTTAAAGTGGAAGGTGTATATAATGTGCTGCAAGTAGCAGACAACGGGATCTGTATATCAGAAACAGATATGCCATACATCTTTGATCCTTTCTTTACTACCAGACCCGAAGCAGTGGGAATGGGACTATGTATTGTAAATAGAATTACCAGTGGATATAACTGGAATACAACTGTTTCCTGCTCAGATGATGGAGGAGCTGTTTTCAGGGTGGAAATTCCGCTGTGATATGCAAGTGAGGTCTGTTTATGGTTGATAGTTCAAATTCAGTTGATAATGATGAGCTCCTTTTTGCGGATGAAGCGCCAGAAGTGAGCAATGTAAGAGTCGTTAAAAATTGGAAAATACTTATCGTAGATGATGAGGATGATGTTCATAGTACCACGCGGCTTGTGTTGGCGGATTTCTCTTTTGAGGGTGCCGGCCTTGAGTTTTTGAGTGCGTATTCGGCTGAAGAGGCACTCTCTATTTTAAAAGAGTATCCGGACATTGCCGTTATCCTGCTTGATGTTGTCATGGAAACAAATCATGCCGGTCTTCAATTAGTGCGGACTATCCGTGAAGAAATGAAGAACCGTATGGTTCGTATTATTTTGCGTACAGGGCAGCCGGGGCAGGCTCCTGAACGGCAGGTCATTATTGAGTACGATATTAATGACTACAAACATAAGGCAGAGCTTACAGCGCAACGGTTGTTTACTTCTGTTCTCTCCTCACTGCGTTCATACAGGGACTTGCTGGTTATTGAGCAAAACCGCAGAGGACTTAAGCATATTATTGAGGCTTCAGGCAGTCTTTTCAAGCAGCAATCTGTTGGACGTCTTGCCCAAGGAGTACTTACACAGGTTATTTCCCTGATCGGTCTGCGTGACTCTGTTTACATAGAAGGTAATGGAGTTGCTGTAACCAGTCCTGAGCATGGTAATATGCGGATAATTGCATCAACAGGTAAATACTCAGAATGTAAGGCCTCAATTGAAGATTGCCCGGTTATTTCAGATCGAACCAAGGAACAGTTGAGACAAGTTAGTAAGAATGGGGCCGGCTGTTTTATTGACTGTAATTACATAGGGTTCCTGCCAACACGACACCATGGTTCGCATCTATTATATGTGGAAAGCTGTGGTAACGAGTTCAGCGAACAGGATGAAGATCTGCTGCGTATCTTCTCAGACAATGTAGGTGTCGCTTTCGACAATATTTATCTTAATCAGGAAATTCTGGATACACAGAAAGAAATTGTGCGCATGCTTGGCGAGGTAGTTGAATTCCGTTCCAAGGAAACAGCTTTTCATGTCATTCGGGTTTCTGAAATTGCCAGGATTCTGGGAATGGCTTTGGGACTTGATCCGACTAAAGTGGATGAACTTTACTATGCTTCACCGATGCATGATGTCGGAAAAATCGGTATTCCTGATTCAATTCTTCTCAAGCCTGGTAAGCTCACCAGCGAAGAAGTTAAGATTATGCGTACGCATACAGAAATAGGGTACAATATCTTGCGGGCAAGTAACCGCCAATTGCTTAAAACAGCGGCCACAATCGCCCACGAGCACCATGAATACTGGGATGGATCGGGGTATCCTCAGGGTTTAAAGGGAGAGGAGATTAGTATTGCCGGACGTATTATCTGTATTACCGATGTGTTCGATGCCTTATGCAGCGAGAGAGTATATAAAGATTCATGGGAAGTGGAACGGGCACTGGATTATCTCAAATCACACCGGGAAACAATGTTTGATCCAAACTTGGTAGATGCTTTTTTTGAGAATCTGGACAAGATTATGGCTGTTAGGGAAAAGTATAAGGATGTTTTGTAGAGTAAAAAAAAGGGGAAGTTCTTACTTCCCCTTTTTTTGTAGTGAGATTATTTTTTCTTTTTCCAGGAATTTTCTTCGCCTTTAGCCAAACGTCTTATGTTTTCCCTGTGAGTCCAGAACAGTAGCAGGGTCATTCCGCATGCCAGCGGAACCATGCCGATAGAACCAGTTACCAGAGAGAAGAACGGCAGTGCCACCGCAAAGGTCAGCGACCCCATAGAAACAAATCCGGAAAGGCCGATAACTGCCAGCAGTAAGATGATGGAGTATATCGTCGCCACGGGGGCCAGCGCCAGAAACACGCCGATAGTTGTGGCAACAGCTTTGCCGCCTTTCATATCAAGAAATATGGAAAATACATGTCCAAGAACCGCAGCCGCGGCAACAAGGGAGATGAAAACCCAGTTATGGCTGTACTGGCATGCCATGAGCACAGGAACAAAACCTTTTGCTACATCGAGAACCAGAGCTGCCACACCATACTTGAATCCGCACAGGCGGGCGACGTTTGTGGCTCCGGTGCTTTTGCTGCCTTCGGTACGAATGTCCAGGTTGCAGCATATTTTGCCGATAAAAAGTCCAAAGGGAATGGATCCCAGAAAGTAGGCGAAAACCAGCCAGAATATCCAGAGCATGCGCTAACTCCTTAAAGTATTTTTCCGTTGCAGATCTGTCGTTTGAATTCTTCTGCCGTCCCCTTTGCAGAAATACACGTACAGTCTGTAAGTTTCCGTTTGATGTGGTGATTAAGGCCACTTGCTGCCTTAAAAAACAAAATTACATATATGCTAATTCCAGCTAAAATAACAGCCGGAAATAAGCGTTTACTTTTCCCAAAATTATTCTTCCATAGCCTCAACAACCCGCAATTCATTGGTTAGCGGATCAATTTTATTGAAGCGTATCTGGAATTCCTGCCCCGGGTACAGCTTGTCGCCGAGCATCGGACGGGGAACCCGTACATTGATCTGTATTTCAGGCATGGCTAATGTAGCGAGAGGGCCGCTATCATCGACAACCACACTGTGGTGCCAGCTTTTTTTGTTCTGTGCCAGGTAAAGCAGCTTCCAGTAACGAGGCCTGAAGCGTTGAATTTTTATCACTGATTGCAAACGTAATTGCAAGCTGTCTGCTATGTTCTTTAGCGTTTCCGCATCCCATTTAGGCAGGCCTTCCACAAGATAGTGGCAGAGCTGGGCCATATTCAGGAAATCGGCATACCTTCTGAGGGGAGATGTGATAGGGCTGTATCCGGTAACGGCAAGCGTGGCGTGCTTTTTTGGTGTGGTATCCATTTGAGGTGGAACCATTTGCCGAACGCGGATATAGATTTCATGCGGTTCAGTGATAATGCCGCTCAGGTCAGAAGGCAGGGCTATATCTTGTGTCCGGTAGAGAAGGGGAAAGCCTTTTTCTTCCGCGAAGTTACCAAGACCGGAGTTGGCAAGTATCATGAATTCACTTATGATCTGGTCTGCGCGGGTAGTTGCTTCTTTAGAAGAAATCAATACTTTGGTCTGCTGCGGCCACCCTTCAAGAGCAAGTTCCGGCTCCGGTCTGCGGATCACAATAGCTCCATGCTTAATGCGTTCCTGCAAAAGTTTTTCAGAAAGTTCATAAGCAAGCGCCATTTCATCGTCACTGCCGTCTTCAAGCATCTGCTCAACTGCTAGGTAAGTTGAGTTGTCGGTTATTTTGACCCAGCCTGTATGCGGAGTTACAGATTGCAGAATTCCTGACTCGTTCAGTTCAAAAGTTGTGACCAGGGCCGGTCTTATTTCTCCGGAAAAAAGACTGAAAGCACCGATGCCTAGCGCCTCAGGCATCATGTGGCTGGTACCTTCAGGGAGATAAATACTCGTACTGCGGTTCATTACAGCCTGATCCAGAGGGGACCCGAAATCCCAATCCATGCACGGTCTGGCGAGAGCTATGGTAAGGGTATATCCGCCGTCTTCCCTTTTTTTGATATTAAAGGCATCGTCAATATCTCTGGTCGTTGCGGAATCAATACTGCGCATGGGCAGCGGGCAGATGTTCCCTGCTTTTGTTTCAACTGCTTTAACCAATCTTTCAATGTCGGCGCTGTGCTCTTCCGACCAGCTGTCGTCGAAGATATATTCAGCTTCGTCCAGCAGGTAGTTATGGTGCGGATGAACTATGCCCCATCCCTGTGCCAGCAGCAGCGGCAGGTGCGGATGGTCAGGTAAACCCTTACGCAATACAGACCACATTTTATTGGAATTTTCTTCATTAAGGCCGGCAATACGGTCCATGAGAAAATTTTTCAGTCCTTCAGCGATCTTGTCCGACATTTCGGGAATACGGTCCGGCCTGATTTTTCCCCCGGATTCTCGGGCGGTCCAAATATTTTTGAAAAGTTCCTGTCCGGCGCTCATGATTTCTTCATGCGCTTTTTCCTCCGCCTGCTGCTGTAAGCGGAGTTCAACTTTTTCTTGCGTGTAGATTATGAATTCAGGAGCCTGAAATTTAAAGTGGGTCTTTGCCGCGATCATGGCCCGCCCAAGGGCGGATACCTGATCTTCATCAGGATTTTCCCAAAGAAGTCCGGCAAACCAACTTAGAGGGGCTTTTTCTACTTCGCCCTGCGCCAGTTCCCATATTTCCATGATATCAAGGCTTGCTTGCAGCTCGCCTCTTTTTTCCTGATGCGTGACCATATAATCAAGCATTTCCTGACGAGTGGCGGACGCTGAATATTGTGGCCCGATCCATGGGAGCACCCGTGCCGCAGGCATTTTGGTTTCGCGTTTATTAATGGTGTAAAGCTTAAGCTTCCCGGATTGTTCTTCCATGACAAATGCCAGTTGCGGCTGGTTGCCGTGCATGAATTCTACAATATTTCCGGGTGCTATGTAGCGTCCATCCTTGAATAGGGACATGTAAATCCTTTCGGGAACTCCTGTGTTTGCCGAAACAGTAAACGTTTCCCGTTTCCCATCTGTGCGCAATCAGATGGAAGTGTTGTTCAAACTTATTAGTCTTACAAAATAATAAATCCCGAGTGTCTGACCAGACATCCGGGCATACTTAACATAAATGTTTAACTATTGAAATGGCACTTTTGAGGCTTAGATGGGTAATAAATCAGTAGACGAATCAGCCCGGTGCCGGTTGTCTTGTTTTCTTATGTGTTCTGTTGCTGACAGAATTGTGCACTATGCATCGATATCAGCGCTTCTTTTTTTAATCCCATTTTTTTTTGAATGCGGGCCATAGCAACGAAGTATGTAGCTGTGGGGTGAATTTCCGCCGCACTGGAGTAGTTGGCCAGTGCTTCTGAATCATTCTCTTGTTTTTCATAGTATGAGCCGGTGTCATAAATAATTTGGGCAAGGCGGGCATTACGCATTTTCCAGACCCGGTCATTTCGCTGCCTGTCTTTTTCCAGTGCCGGGGCGTTCTTATCGTAAATCTTAAAAAGATTATCAGCGAACATGTTTTTGGTTTTATCCTGAACACTTAACCCGGTATTCAGTTCGAAATATGTAGCGGTAACTTCAGGAACATGAATAAAATCATATAGTTCAGAAAGCCTGATGAACAGATCCCAGTCTTCTAAAAAAGAAATTGATTCATCAAACATGCCGGACTGTTCAATACATTCCCGGCGATGGCTGATGCAAATCATGGGAATATAGTTAATGACCAGCAGCTTGTCAGGATCATAGTCTTCTGAATGCACCAGTTCCTTGGTTGTCTCAATTTTGCCCTGTGCATTTTTCTTTACCCGGCAGCGCAGAGCATCGGAGTACACAACATGGACATCTGGAGAAGCGTATTGCTCCATGTGTCTGGAAATATGTTCAGGATGAAAGACATCGTCGTCATCCAGATAGGCTATGATTTCACCTGTTGCAGCGCAAAGTCCCCTGTTACGTGCAGCTGAAGGTCCGGAATCGCTATGTCCATCCAGATACAAGACACTCCTGCCGGACTCTTTCAAGCCTGAACTGCGGACTACTTCGCTTATATCTTCACTGCCGTCATTAATAACCACCACCTCAATGTTCTGATAGCTTTGCTCTAGCAAGCTGTGCAAAGCCTTTAGCAATTGAATCGGGCGGTTATAGGTCGGCAGGATGACCGATATTTTGGGTGATGAATTGTCCATGGTGCTATGGCGATCAGGCCCTGTTTTCATATGCCTTTGCGTGTTCGACCGGAGGATTTACAAGACCTAGTAAATCTTTCACTGCGAAGCGGCGAAGCCATATTTAAAGGTTCTGAAGGAGATGGGGGCTGGGGAAAGGAAAACTCTTGCAAGAGTTTTCCTTTCCCCAGCCGCCGGAGGTATCAAATTAGTGCTTAAAAGAACGCTGGCCGGTGAAGACCATGGCGACCTGAGGAGCGGCTTCGTTGGTAGCCTGAATAACTTCGTGGTCGCGGATGGAACCGCCGGGTTGCGCGATTGCAGTAATACCCTGGGCCATGCACAGGTCTACGCCGTCGCGGAAGGGGAAGAAACCATCGGAAACCAATACGGAACCTTTGAGTCCGCCTTTGGCTTCAATTGCAGCAGCTTCGATCTCAGCGAGGTCTTTTGCAGCTTGTTCGTCTTTGAGAGCCTTGAGCTTGAGTTCAAAGAGGGACATCTGGAATTTTTCAAAGCAGAGTCCGTCTGCGTACTTGGTACGGGCTTTGGTGACAGCCAGTTCAACACAGCCGACACGGTCCTGCTCACCGGTACCGATGGCAGTAGTTACACCGTCTTTGGCAAAAATTACGGAGTTGGAGGTAACGCCTGCTTCAACCGCCCAAGCGAAGAGCAGGTCATCAGCTTCCTGTTTGGAGGGTGCGCGTGATGAGAAGGAGGAACCGTCTTTTTCCACGGTTGCGGGAATGAAATCTTCTGCGTCGAGGATGCGGTTACGGAAAGAGAACTGTACAACCATGCCGCCGTCCATGAGGGATTTAACATCAAGGAAAGGCTGGCCAAGCATTTTTTCCAGATTAACGATGCCCGGAATCTGGAGAATACGCAGGTTTTTGCGCTTCTTGAGCACTTCAAGAGTGCCTTCTTCAAAAGAAGGGGCTGCAACAACTTCGAAATATGCACTGTCTACAACTTCAGCTGCTTCCATTGTGAAGGGACGGTTAACTACAATGGCTCCGCCGAAAGCGGCAATACGGTCCGCCTGAAAAGCGTTGCGCAGGGCAGTTCCAACACCTTCTTCAGACCATGCTGCGCCGCAGGGGTTGTTATGTTTGAGGATGACTGCCGCGGGCTTGGCGGTAAGGTACTGCAGAATATTCAGGGCGTTGTCCACATCGGTCAGGTTTGTTTTACCGGGATGTTTGCCAGCCTGAATCATGTGTTCTTCGGTGAGAGCGGAAACGAGTCCCTGCCCTTCGCCGCGAAATTTGATACCGTCATATTCCAGACCGCCGGAAACCAGCTCATAAAGTGCTGCGGGCTGGTCGGGGTTCTCGCCGTAGCGAAGCCCCTTGGTTTCGCCGTCGATTTCCCATGTGCGTTTTTTGAAGGTCAGCTTCTGGTCGCCGAGGGTGACGGTCATATCAGCTGGAAAGGGGTCCTGCTGAAGGGTTTTGTACATTTTTTTTAGATCACTCATAGTTGTTCTCCGTGAGTTGTTGCCTTGTGGTATGCCGCTCATAGCACACCCTTTTACGGCGGGCAATTTTGAATTGCAGTCCCAGCAATCTTTTTGTAGGTTGAATCTGATCAAGTGCGCGGGAAAAGCTTATTTTTTTCTGTAAGCACCTACGCCAGCAGTTTATTGGGAGATTATATGTCAGAAGGTTATATGGAAAAGGCCCTGTTGAAATTGGCAAAGCAGCTTAATGCCTATGACGAGGCATCACTCACTGAATTGTGGAATAAATATGAAGCTGAAGTCGCTAATTTCGAGCCTACCCGTAAATGGGAGGAAGCCGCAGTCGTATTTGGAATGATACAGGCTGTGAGGCTTAAAAACCAGCTTTTTAATTATCATTGGGCGCAGACAGCCGGACCGGAATCAATGTCACCGCGTCCTGATTTCGTAACGGGGAAGGGCGAAGAAGACCTGTTCGGTGGTAAATCTAAAGGTTCCCAGAGCGGTTCAGCGGGCGTTGGCAAGGGGAAGAAGGTAATCCGCCTCCAGCCCCGGAAGGATAGCTAACCCGTTCATAATGTAATAGTAATAGCGAATGCTATCGACATAATCCACGGCTTCATACCCACGTGTGTAGCCGTGTTTTGTTTTTGAATGGTACTTGGTCTGTGTCAGCAGTGGGAATACCTGCTTTAAAGATCGCCAGGTTCCTGGGTGTCTGTTCGTATATTTGGCAATATCAATAGCATCGTAGACATGCCCAAGGCCCTGATTATACGCTGCAAGTGTAAATAACCAGCGGTCCCAGCCTTCCACATCACGACCGTCAAGCTTATTCCATAGAAATCTGAGGTAACGTGCGCCGCCATAGATTGCCTGCTTAGGGTCCAGCCGGCTGCTCAACCCCAAAAGCTGAGCCGTATCGTTGGTCAGCTGCATTAGTCCACGGACCCCGGTCTTGCTTTTGGCAAGCGGGTCAAAATGTGATTCCTGATACATCACCGCGGCAAGTAGAAGTGGATCAATGTTATATTTTTTAGCGGCTCTAATTATGTATTTTCGGTAGAGCGGAAGCTTTTCACGGATATTTTTGCGCAGTGAATATACATCGTAGAAATCTATTTCTTCTGGTATGAATCCGAAATATTTTTCACGTAGATCATCTAGGGTCCCGTTTGAGGTTATCAGTTGCCAGTAGTCCTCTACCTTCTGACCTAACCCCTGCACATCCTTGCGCGTATACCATCTATACTCAAGATCGTCGCCGAAATGATCAGTAACCCTGAGTTTATGCAGAAATGGTTTGATCGGCATAAGTGCACCTGACTCAACCAGATGAAAACGTATTGATTTGTCCTCATTGAACTTAAGCAGTGGTTCCAGATGATTTGAATTAGCCCCGCTGATAACATTGGGACTGCATGCCAGCTGTTCACTGAGGTTTTTAAAGATGCGGATTAAACCTGAATGGTTAGGGATAAATATGTCCTGATCGCAAAGCTCAAATGGTGTGCGCAGTTCAAATCTGCGGATATGATGCAGCATGGATGCCGGGCTTTGTTCATAGACCGGACCTTTGACCAGGGGAGTAGTGGTGGAATTGAGGTCGGGGTTATAGCCTGTCGCCAGCATAATGTCGGCCTTGCCTTTGACTAATGCCGAAAAAGCCAGATTATGGGTCGGATATCCTTTTATGTCGAGACCGGTCCCGGCATACTTGGTAAAATCATCAACAAGTTCACGTTCAAATCCAGGCCCCCACGGAGAAAGCTTCGGAAAGACTCTTTCAAGATTGACGGCAGCCACCCGGATTGTTTTTGGCAGGGGGATGACATATTTTATGGAAAAAATGTAATATACAAGTATCAAGAAAGCCAAGTATACAACAATATTGATAATATGTTGTGAAAAAAGTATCAAAAGACCCGTTCTTGGGTTATTTAATTTGCTCTGATGTATTGACATATCCCCGAAAGTTTTTTTACGCATTAAAACCCGTCTGCCGTGCTTAGTGCTGGCATACCTTTCTTAAAGAAGGTATTAACAGCGGGTAAAGCGGATCTTCTTGAGCGGCCTTAACGGTTTTTAATGCAGCAACAGGCCTGTTCCTGTTCTTATACGTCAGACGCAGCGCCGCTATCAAGTAATCAAATTACAGCAAGAATTCCATGCCTTAAGTCAAAGGCATGCGTAAATACTGTAGAAGGAGCACATTAGTAATGGCTAACACCGTAATTGTGGGAACCCAGTGGGGGGACGAAGGCAAGGGCAAAATCGTTGATATGCTCGCCGAACAAGCTGGTGCGATTGTACGTTTCCAAGGTGGAAACAACGCAGGTCACACCCTTGTTGTGGAAGGAGAGCAGTGTATCCTGCATCTCATCCCGTCCGGGGTTCTCCATCAGGGTAAAAAGTGCCTCATCGGTAATGGTGTAGTACTCGACCCCGAGGTTTTTCTCAAGGAGATTGACGGACTTGCCAAAAAAGGCGTGGATGTCTCTCCCGAGCGTTTGATGATCAGTAAGAAAACCCAGATCATCATGCCTTACCACAAGCTGATAGATAACTGCCGCGAGTCTCTCAAGACTGCCGATCACAAAATCGGCACAACAGGACGCGGTATCGGTCCCTGCTACGAAGACAAAATGAACCGTTGCGGTGTACGTGCCGCCGACCTGGCTGATCCTGAGCTGTTGCGGGCAAAGATTGTGGCCGGTCTTCAGGAAAAGAACGTTCTTTTTGAAAAACTTTTCAATGTTGAGCCTCTTGATGCTGAAAAGGTATATCAGGAGATTCTGCCTATAGCTGAAAGGGTGGCCCCCTACCTTGCTGATGTTTCCTCCGTTATTCAGGAAGAAATTCAAGCAGGCAGGATGGTTCTTTTTGAAGGAGCACAGGGAGTGCACCTTGATATTGATCACGGAACTTATCCTTTCGTGACCTCTTCAAACGTTGTTTCCGGCAACGCTGCAGCCGGTTCCGGTTGTGGGCCACGTCAGCTGGAAAGCATCGTGGGCATATGCAAGGCATACACCACACGCGTCGGCGCCGGACCTTTCCCCACCGAACTGCTTGACGAAATCGGTGACACCCTGCAGAAAAATGGACATGAATTCGGTGCTACCACCGGTCGTAAACGTCGTTGCGGCTGGCTGGACATGGTAGTTCTGCGCGAAACAGCAAGGCTTTGCGATCTTACAGAGTTTGCTCTGACTAAGCTGGACGTGCTCTCTGGTCTTAAAGAAATTAAAATCTGTGTGGCTTACGAGTACCGTGGAGAAAAGGTTGATTATCCCCCGCAGGAGCAGAACGGCATGGCGCACGTCAAGCCCGTTTATGAATCCATGCCCGGCTGGGATGAAGACATCACCAAGGCAGCTTCTTACGAGGATCTGCCAGAGGCCGCGCGTAAATATATCGCACGTATTGAAGAACTCTCCGGCGTAAAAGTCGGCATAGTCTCCGTCGGTCCCGACCGTGCTCAGACTATTGTAAGATAGATGCTTCCGGCGGCCGGGGAAGGGGAAACTCTTGCAGGAGTTTTCCCTTACCCGGACCCCATCCCCTTCAGAACCTTTTATTAAGCTTCGCTGTAGGGGTGCATACGGAGTGCTATGTATTTTGATATTTCTTCCCACGTAAATTTTGCGTGGGTTTTGGCGTTTTTGAGGCTTGGATGTTCTTTGAAAAAAGAACGCGAAGCATAATAAAAGTTTTTGGGATTCTTAAACCCTTTTTACACAAATCCGCAGGAAAGCGGATTTGCCCGGTGCTTGAAAGCACCGCCCCGGAAGGGTAAGCCCCAGGAAGGGGAGCAATAAAAAAGGGTTTAAGGCCCCCGGCAGGGTCGCCGAAGGCATCATATGTTCACATCTATTCAGGAAACAGCATCCAGACAGAATCTGGTTCTACCCCGTTTTGCAAAGTTGGCGCAGAAGCCTCCGCAGTGTCTCTTGATTGAAGGCGGCAGTGCCGACGAGCGCATGGACATGGCCCGTTACTGGGCTTGTGTACTAAATTGCGAGAACGGGCAGGAGCCTTGTGGAAGGTGTCAATCCTGCCAGCAGATAGCTGATAATGCCTTTAATGATTTTCTGCTTATAGACCGCGAAGAAAATGACAGTGGAACCGGACTTAAGCAGGACATTTCCGTTGATTCTATCCGCGAACTTCTTCCCGTATGGGGACAGCCGCCTAATGGCGGGGGGACCCGTGTTACTGTCGTTCGCGAGGCGCAGCATCTTAATGGCAACTCTGCCAACGCGCTGCTTAAAACTCTGGAAGAACCGCGGCCTGGTAACGTCTTCGTCCTGACAGCACCGCAGCGAGAAAGGCTTCTTGAAACCCTTGTTTCGCGTAGCTGGGTGATCACCCTTGCATGGCCGACTGAGCAGCAGAATTCACCTGAAGTTGCAGCATGGGTTAATGCCATGTGTCATTTCTGGCGTTCAGGACAGGGCTGGTTTGCGCGAACCTCCGCTAAGGGGGCGCTGGACAAGGAAATGGGGTTGAAGGTTGTTATCGGTTGTCAGCGCGAACTTAAGAATGCACTCACTAATCCGCAGTCCACACCAACCGCCAATATCATCTCCGGGCTGTTTGACGCAAAAGGAATGCGACGTCTTGATTTGATTCTGGGTAAGGCTCAGGAATCGCTAAACTATAACGTTAACCCGCCCTTGGTTCTCGATTGGGTTTGCACTGCCGCCATGCCGCGTAAGCGGCGCTAGGGCGCTTTAAGCTACTTAGTAGCCAGTACTTTTGTTTTAATTTTAGCTATGGCTTTGTTTATTTTCTTAATCGTTTTGTCGGGTATGTCTTGCGAAAACATCAGGTAGCGTTTGTTGCCCGTGCTGATATCTGCCATGGGCATGGAATAGAAATCATTTTTATCTAAATTGGACTGCTCTATTATTGTTGCAATTTCTTTCGGTGCGAGAAGGCAGAAATCTATATGATTTGAATGCAGCATTCTTACTAATTGAATGGTTGTTCCTGAAAGCTTATGGGCTGCTTGCGGGTATTTACCGAGTAGATTATCAACATACTCACCCATCGAATGCCCGGCGATTAATCCTGTTTTGAATTTGTGCTGCTCTAGAATTTCCTGCAAGGTATCAAGGTTCTGAAATCTGTCGTAATTGTCCCGCCTTATCAAAACGACAATTGGTTTATTCTCATAAATCGGTTGCGAAAATTTAGCATATTCCAACCTTTCATTGGTTTTAAACCAACCTATTGAGACAAATGAACTTTCTTTCTGGATAGTGTGAAGTATTCTGTTGGATGGCATGCTTTTGTAACAGCATTCGTGGCCGGCACGATCCATAATTTTTTGGGTCAGATCAATTAAAAAACCGGCTGGCTTATGTTGCGCGTCAGTAAAATAATACGGTGGTAATTCTATATAGCCGATTGTCAGGTGTGCTGCTAGTGCAACATCGCGCAGGATAAATAGGACGGATAAAGTAAGACTTATGTAACTTATTGCGGTAAAAAAACGCTTGAGCATGTTAAGTGCAATCCCCGGCTAGAATTTTGAAAATTATAGACCTAGTCAGTGTTTTTTTATTCATATTAAAATGTGCAGAATAGTGACATAGGTACTTATAAATGTCTATCCGGCAAAAGTTGATTGCAGTTGTGATTGAATAATCGGCTCAAGGTACATTATTCTTTCAAAGACTGTAGGACGCTAAGAACTTGAATAATTTTTTTCTGGATCATGATGAAGATAAAAAAGAACCCCGGCTGAAACTTGTGTTTCAGCCGGGGGCTTGTGAATCATGTTTTACTGATTGTCAGATACAGTGTCCTAACCACAGTTGACGGTTTTCTTTTAGTTTAACCTAAACTACGCGTTTCAACCAAGATTAGCGGTTGTTGTGAAATTATTTTCAACGCGTCTAAACCGATTAGATGGTTCGTTACAAAGTTTCAGTAAATCCGTTTTGCCTTTGAAGAGGGGGTCCGTTTTCGCATTTGCCGGAATAACCGGCTGTTTCCAATCTCTCCGTGGGCCCGTAGGAGATCTTAAAGAACTCTCGCGGTAGGCTCCCCTCTAGTTGAGCCTCACTCTGAGACTCATCCTTAGAAAGTGACATCAAATTGATTTCACTCCCGCTTTGAGGGTTGGTTGCGAGTTGCAATTTTAACAACTACCTTTGCCTTTGACTAAAAGATAACTCCGCTAATTGGACTCGTCAACATCAAAAATATATTTTTGTGAGTAATAAGTGTTTTTTTATTTGTGAGGGAAGTTTTCAGAAGTGTTCTGTGTTTGTTTTGTTGATTATAACAATAAAGCCCCGCATTTTTGGCGGGGCTTTATTGTTAGCTTCCAGAAAAAGTTTTGTTGTTAGCGGTACAATGCGCGAATATCGACGAAACTTGCTTTTTCTGTACCGGTGAGGACCATGGCTGCTGTCAGCTCTGCTTTCAGCTGATCAATGTACTTTTCCACGCCGTCCTGTAGTCCACCAATTGTGGCGATAGAGAAGGGGCGACCAATCATGACGGCATCAGCACCAAGAGCCAGCATTTTAAGCACATCAATACCTGTGCGTACTCCGCCGTCGACCATTACGCTGCACTGTCCGGCTACTGCACGGGATATTTCGAACAGTACTTCCGCTGTGCCCGGACAAGAGTCCAGCACACGGCCGCCATGGTTGGAAACCACGATTCCCTTCGCTCCGGCATCAATTGCCATGCGTGCTTCATCAGGAGTCATTATTCCTTTGAGAATAAAGTCAGCATCAACGGACTCGATGATCTCACGCAGTTTGCGCATGCATTTTGGGGTTACCGGGCGGCCCATTTTTTTCAATGTGATCAGACCTGCTGCGTCGATGTCCATACCGATGATCTTACAGCCTGTATCTGCTGCTTTCTGGAGTTTTTCATTTAACTCGTTGTCTTCCCAGGGCTTGATGAAGGGAATACCGTGTCCGTCGACGTCTTTAATAGCAGAAAAGCCACTTTCGTGGATAAAGGCGGGAACTCCGTCACCGGTACATCCGATGATGCCTTTTGCTTTACAGCCTTTAAGTTTGTTGGTGATGTAATCCAGTTCGCTTACTTTACCGCCCATGTTGAATTCAGCACCACCGATAGGTGCGGCAATAACAGGGATATCAAGGTCAATACCCATAACATTGACAGAGGTATCCGGTTCGCTGAATTCATGGATGGTGCGCATGTTCAGTTTGAGATCTTCAAGAGCTTTCACATTGTTTTTGAAGCTTGCCGCAGTGCCGAGTCCTCCCATACCGGGAACTTCCCCAACACAGGCTTTACCGTTGCATACAGGACATACTTTGCAATATCCTTTCATTAATTCACGTGCGTTATCGCGTACTTCTTTCATGGATATTCTCCTTAATAAATTTAAAAGATACTAATCAGCATACGTGTTGCCACTACTAACAGTAAAATGGCGAAAATCTTTTTGAGTTTACCTACAGGCAGACTGTGTGCGAGGCGCACACCAAGCGGTGCGGTAAGCATACTTGCGGACACAATACCAATCAAGGCAGGGAGGTAGACATATCCGAAACAATAGGCCGGTAATCCCTGCACGCCTATGCCAGTCCAGACGTATCCGACAGTACCTGCAACAGCGATCGGCAGACCTATGGCAGCGGCGGTTCCGATGGCGGTGTGGATGACTATATTGCACATAGACAGGAAAGGAACGGTAAGGGTTCCGCCTCCGATACCAACCAGACTTGAAAATATACCGATGACGTTACCAGCTACAAATAATCCCTTGAATCCGGGAACCTGTCGAGAAGCTTTCGGCTTGAGCCCGAAGAGCATCTGTGAGGCTACGTAGTAAAGGAAAACAACAAAAATTCCCTTCAGGAAATTGGTATTCATAAATGAGGTGGACAGGGAACCGAGCAATGTTCCCAGAATTATTCCCGGAGTGATGGTCTTGAAAATATCCCAGCGCACGGCCCCGCGTTTGTTATGCGAACGCATACTTGAGATTGATGTAAATATGATGCTCGCAAGTGACGTTCCCAGCGCGATATGCATTAGGTGTTCTTCCGGAATGCCGAGTGGGGGCAGGGTAAATACAAGTATCGGTACAATTACCAGTCCTCCGCCGATGCCAAGCAGTCCGGCCAGAATTCCGGCAAAAATACCAAGTACAACAAAAATCAGTAAGGTGGAGAACATTAGTTCCTCCTCTGCTTTTAGCTATAGGTTATAGTTCTGAATCATTGCCTGTCGCCGCTTTTTCTATTTCAACGATATGACGGCGCATTGCTTCGCGGGCCTGCGCCGGATTACGCTTCTCAAGGGCTTCAAGTATATTGAAATGGGCATCAATTGATGCTTTCTGCCTTGCCGTTGGTTGCAGTATTTCACTGCGACTTTCATTTACAATGAGATCAAGGGCCATCATCATTTCCGGAAAGATAGAGTTCCCGGTTGCCCTTGCGATTTCCAGGTGCAGGCGGGCATCAAGATCGCTGCTGTTCTTGCCGTTCTGGGCCTTCATCTGCTGATTACAGATAATGACTTTCAGGCGGTTGAGAGTTTCATCATCCATGGATGCAGCGGCCAGAGCTGCGATTTCAGGCTCGATAATTTTCCTGAACTGGAAAATGTCGCTGATGCGTTTTTTCTGATCACTGAAAGCAGCTATAAAAGCATCAAAAATATCAGCGTCCATGTCTGTCAGAATGTATGTTCCGTCACCACGACGGCTTTCTACAAGATTCTTCTGGGCCAGAGACTTAATTGCTTCCCGGATTGAGCTTCTGGAAACTTTAAATTTTTCCGCCAAAGCTCTTTCCGCAGGCAGTTTGTCGCCTTTTTTAAGATTGCCGGATTCAATCAGTTCGGCAATCTGGCGCGCCACTGACTGTTGCACTGTTTTTGTTGGATTTTTTGAATCCATAATGGGTCCTACCAATTTGTGTTTTTGTTCAATTGGTCTGACCAATACCATTGATCAGCAAATCAAGCAATAGGGCAGTGGCATAAAAAAAGCTGCCCCCCGTTAAGAGGACAGCTTCTAAAAGCGCTTCAACAATTGCCTTATGCACTTAAGGTCATGAATCTGGCCAGAGTTGCCAGACCGATGCAGATAAAGAAGATTGCAAGTCCGGTAGCAAATTTATTAAGTTTACCGCGTTGGTAGTCTTTGATGAATCCCCATTTGATGGCAATTCGGTAGAGCCCGGCAACAACGTGCATAACCACCAGCGGGGCAAGCACAAGATAAAAGAAAATCCAAGGCCCGGATTGGATGCGTTCCGCGGAACGGGCTGCAGTAATGGGCAGGTCGCTGAGCACAGCCCACATATGGATTGCTCCCATCACAAGGATAAGCATGGCGGACACTACCTGCACGACCCAGAGCCATGTATCGCGGTGTTTGAGCATTTTTGCGTGTTTCCAGATGGTTTTTTGCCCTTCAAGGCGGAATGGGATTTTACGCGCCGCAAGGTAGAAGTGGAAAAGAAAAAGGAGGAAAAGTAGCGGCCCACCGATCTGCGCCATGTAGTTTTCCTCATAAGTGTGAGCGATAGAGTCCATAATTTTAGGACTGAAAATCACACTTGATACAAGGCTCATATGCATAAATACAAAAATGATAAGAGCGACCCCTGAGAACATCTGGAGCCAATCCAGAATAGCGTCACTCCGCCCACGCCTAGTGGGAGCAAAAGTAGCTTTGAAAGACATCAGCACCTCCGTACAATAATTGAAATAAAATACCTCGCAACTGGTATTTTCCGCGTCGGTGATAATGTCCCCCGCAAGTTGTTTTGTCAATCAACATGTACATAATTTTGCGTAGGTAATGCCCTGTAATACGGGCATGGAATGATATTTGACTTTTTTCGTAAAAGAGGTGGCAATAAAGCTGTACTTACGAACTTTTAGTGCTCTACCGTTGACCTGACCGGAAGACATGCTTAATTTTATTGCTAGGTGTTTATGGGATATTGTTAGCCGCCCTCTATTTTTACGATAATTTGTATTTCAAACTAGATTGACATACCGGAGTTTAAAAGACATGGTCCCACAACAAAAAGTGAAGGCTGTCGCAGCCGTGAAAGGATTTGATTTTGAGAAAATATTTATTTTCATGCTTCTTTGCGGGGTGCTGCTAATGAGCACCGGATGCAAAATTGAAAAACAAGAAACCAAGCTGAAAGCGACCTCTGGCGAAGCTTTAACGCACGAATCTGCAACAGTTGCAGCTCCAGTCGCATCTTCGACTGTTGACGATGCTGCGCAAAAGGCAGCAGCTGCAGAGCTTAGTGCTGAGATTAAAAGCGTTCTCGCTTCCGGCGAAGGGCCGCATGTGATTAAACTTAAGAACGGTATGTCTGTCCTTATTAAGGAAGATGACCGTTTTCCCTTGGTCAACGTGCGTCTTTTTGTGCATGCCGGGTCTGCGTATGAAAATCCTGATCAGGCGGGCATAAGCCATTTGCTGGAGCATATGGTATTTAAAGGTACTGAAACTCGCGGTCCCGGTGAAACAGCCCGTGAGATAGAGTCTGTCGGCGGTGATATGAATGCTGCAACGAGCTTTGATTATACCGTCTACTATGTAGAAGTGCCTGATAATGAATGGAAGCTGGGCATGGACATAGTCACCGACATGACTTTTAATGCCAAGATTGATCCTGAAGAGCTGAAATCCGAACGTGAAGTTGTTCTTTCCGAGCTGGAACGGGGTGAAGATAATCCCGGCAGCAGGATTTTTAAGACCCTTCAGTCAATTGTATGGAAAGACAGCAGCTATCAGTGGCCCATAATTGGTTACCGCGATACCGTAAAAGGTCTGTCTTCCGAAGATATTCACGCATATATTGACCGTCTTTACCAGCCGCAATCAATGTTGCTGACTGTAGTTGGTAAAATTGATCCCGAAGAGGTGGTGAAGGAAGCTGAAAAGCTCTGCGGCAGCCGCAAGTCAGTTGCTCCGGTTGTACCACCCACATCTTTCAATATTCCTGCTACAGGTAAAACAACTGTTAAGGTTGTTCCCGGTAAGTGGAATAAAGCATATATCGGCGCTGCATTTCCTATTCCCGGACTTGATTCTGCCAAAATTGCCGGGCTTGAAACTTTGTGTGAGCTTCTCGGCGGCGGCGAAACCTCTCGTTTGTACCGTAAATTCAAGTACGAAAAGCGTATGGTCGACAGCATCTCAGTCTCTTCTTTGACTCTTGAACGGGGCGGGATGCTTTATGTTTTTGCGACCCTGGATGCTGATAAGGTTGATGAGTTCTGGAAAGAACTCATGATTGAGCTTTCGTCTGTTGATTTCAATGATTTCACTGACCGCGAAATGGACCGAGTTGTTATCAATCTTGAGGATTCAATGTTCCTCACTAAGGAAACACTTTCAGGTCTTGCTTCCAAACTTGGATACTTTCAGTTCTTTGAAGACGGGCAGCAGGCTGAGCAAAACTACCTCTACGACCTGCGCAACATCACTAGAGAGCAGTTGCAGCAGCTTTATGATGAGTATTTCGTTCCTGAAAAGCTGGCCGCATGCATGCTCATGCCAGAAGGCGTTAAAGCTGATGCTAATTCTTTTGAAAAGGTAGTGGCTGAAAACTGGCCCTCAAAAAGCAAGACAGCCGCAAAGGCTGATGTCTCCGGTCCCGGCGAAGCAGCGACCATTGAACTGGCTAACGGCAGCAAGATTGTATTTATACCTGATACAACTCTGCCTTACACTGCCTTATCCATGTATTGGGTAGGCGGTGACGCTGACCTTACCCCTGAAGAGCAGGGCCTTGCTGCTATGGTTTCCCAGAGTTTGACCCGTGGAACTGAGTCTCTGAATGCCACGGAGCTGGAAGATTTTATTTCCGACCGTGCAGCTTCTCTGGGCGCTACTGCCGGGCGAGAAGTCTTTGCCATCAATGCGAAGTTCCCTTCCCGGTTCACTGCGGACATGCTTCCGCTGATCAGTGAAGTTATTTCCAAACCACGTTTTGCGCCGGAAGAGCTTGATCGGGCAAAACAGGACCAGATTTCAGCTATTAAGCGTAAAGAAGATCGCCCCTTGAGTCTGGCGTTCAGGAATATTTTTCCGTTCCTTTATAAGGATGGAAGTTATTCCTACTTCCACATGGGCATGCCGGAAGTGGTGAATAAATTCTCCCGTAAGGATGTCCTTTCCTATTGGCAGAAACAGTCATCCAGACCCTTTGTGATTGCTGTCTGCGGTGATTATGACCGTGAAGCTTTGGCTGAATTTGCAACAAAATTGGATGGTAAGCTGGTAACGGCAAGTGAAGATGTTGCTGTTCCCGTTTCCACTTGGGGAGCGGAGAGGGATTTGACCATGACTTTGCCGGACCGCAATCAGGCTCATTTAATGGTTGTTTTTCCGGTTCCGGGTATGGAAGATGAAAAAACCACTGCCGCGCTTTCTTTGCTCCGTGCGTCGCTTGCAGGGCAGAGTGGGCTTCTTTTCCGCGACCTGCGCGATAAGCAGGGTCTTGGTTACACAGTGACAGCTTTTCTCTGGCAGGCACCCAAAACAGGGTTCATGGCCTTTTACATAGGGACTAAACCAGAGCAGCTTGAGCAGGCCATGGCCGGATTTGATAATACGGTTAAGATGCTTAAGGAAAAGGATCTTCCTGATGTAGAAATTCAGCGCGCCCGTAATATTCTGCGTGGTGAATACTATCAGGATCACCAGAGTCTGCTTGCCCGCAGCCGGGAAGCCGCCAGCCTGATTGTGAAAGGATTCGAGCCGGATCTGGATCAGAAGATAATTGAACAGGCCTCGAAGATAGATGCTGCTCAACTCCGCAAGTTGATAAATAAATATATCGACTGGGATAACAAATATACGCTGACAGTTAAGCCTTAATACAAGTTAAGAACCCCGCTCACCGAATGATGAGCGGGGTTTCTGATTATCTCCAGATATCTTCATCTTCAACTAATATTTCCGCCGTTCCATTCGTGTCTTCCACAATACGTTCGCAAAAGGCTTTCACTTGATCCGAGGGCATTATCAAAGTGAAAGTAAGACTGGCGCCGAAATTCTGTTCTTCTATCTCTGCCCGGTATTCATCGAGCATCCGGCGCAGCATCCCCTCCTGCGCATATGAAATTTCAAGCGTCAGTATACGCATGGGTACTTTCATAACCACTTCAAGCTTTTCCAGACCTAGCTGCACAGCCCCGGAATAGGCTCGCACAAGCCCTCCGGTTCCCAGCTTGATCCCTCCGAAATATCTGGTAACCACAGCAGCTATATCACCTATGCCGCTCCCCTGCAGAACCTGTAGCATCGGTTTTCCTGCGGTTCCTTGTGGTTCGCCGTCATCACTCATGCCCATATCCCCGGTCAGGGGTGGCCCGGCTATGAATGCTGAGCAGTGGTGTCGCGCGTCGGGGAACTCAGCCTTAACGGCTGCAATAAACTCTTTGGCTTCTTCCCGGCTGCCGACTGGCCTGAGGTCGCAAATAAAACGGCTTTTCTTGATCGTTTCTTCGGTTCGGATACCTTTTAGCGGGACAGAATATGCTTGATTCGTCATGGTTATTTAAACTTTGATATAATTGGATTTGTTTGTAGATGAAGGGGGTTTTTCCACTCATATAGCACATAAATTTTAAATTTTAGAAATTTCTTACTTGACTCAATAATAAGAATTGTTATTATTTAATCAAGGTTGATGGGAAACCGACTAATTATATTTTTTTAGATAAGTAAGGAGATAATTATGGGAAGCCTCAGAGATTACAAGGATTGGGATATTGATTGGGATATGACTCCTGAAGATGCGGTAACACTCTATCTTGAGTGGGGTAACCATCCTTGGGATTCCAAGTTTGCGCCGGTAACATCCAAGAATGACTATACAAACTATTTCACCGTTTACCTGTGGGACGATAAGCCAAGAGTGCTATTCGTCCGCAGGAACTCGGAAGAAGCTCGTGAACTGATGAGCATTGAACTTCCTAAGGACATTGCTGAAAGGTTCAGAAAGTCAGTAGGTGGACTGAAGGGTAACTACCCGATTAACACCGAAGTACGCGAGTGGATTGAATCACAGATGAATAATTAGTTCCCATCTCCTTATCATCTAACCAGCGGGGGGACAGACTTGGAGTCTGTCCCCCTCTGCTTTTTTAGGAGTCATGGAATGGTGGATTGAATATTTTAGACCCTGTATCGTCTTAAAAAGTGCATTCTGCTACTTGTGTTCTAAATGAAAATCAGTATGCTATTTCCTATTCCAGCGTTCGCATTCCTTTAATTCTATCCGAAAATAAGCAACGAACTGCCGAGAAACCACTGTTACTTGCAGTGGCGAACCACTGTATTCTTTTTTCGACTCTAGATTTTGCAAGGAGGCTTATATGCCTATTCAATTCGCAGACCGTATGTCTACTGTCCACAGATCTTTTATTCGTGAAATACTGAAAGTTACTGAGGATGCATCAATTATTTCTTTTGCGGGCGGGTTGCCCAACCCAGAACTTTTCCCGGTGTCCGATCTTGAGAAGGCTGCGGTAAAAGTCATGCGTGAATGCGGTCCGCAATCAATGCAATATTCAACTACCGAAGGGTTTGAGCCTTTACGCAAATACATTGCTGATCGGTATCGTGAGAAAAAAGGCATTGAAGTTGATGCTGACGAGATTCTGATAACCTCAGGATCGCAGCAGTGCTTAGACTTACTGGGTAAGGTTTTCCTTAACAGCGGCGATAACGTCTTGATAGAGCGCCCCGGATATCTTGGGGCTATCCAGTCTTTCTCTGTTTTTCAGGCAAATTTTATTACCGTTGGTCTGGAAGAAGATGGACCTGATCTTGCCGAGCTTGAAAGGGTTCTTGATGAGAATGAAGTAAAGATGTTTTACGCAGTGACCAATTTCCAGAACCCTTCGGGACTGACATACAGCGCAGAAAAGCGTGCCGGCGTCGCGGAAATTCTTAAGGGGCGTGATGTGCTGTTCGTTGAAGATGATCCATATGGAGAGCTTCGTTTTATGGGTGAAGCGCATAATCCTCTTGTGCGCGGATACCTTGAAGAAAATGGCATCCTGCTTGGTTCTTTTTCAAAAGTGGCAGCTCCGGGCTTCCGACTTGGTTGGATGGTTTGCCCCACTGATGTGCGTGATAAGCTTATCATAGCCAAACAGGCTTCTGACCTGCACACCAGCACCTTTGCCCAGCGGGTAATGTACCAGTATGTCACCGACAATCCGCTGGATGACCATATCGAAAAAATCCGTGAATGTTACGGAAACCAGCGTGCTGCAATGGTGAAGGCAATTGATGAATTTTTCCCTGCGGAAGTTGAAGTCACCCGTCCTGAAGGCGGTATGTTTCTCTGGGTGACTCTGCCTGACGGCATGTCATCAATGGACTTGTTTGATGAGGCAATCAAGAACAAGGTTGCCTTTGTTCCCGGTCGTCCTTTTTATGTCGACGGTAGCGGTGAAAATACTTTCCGCCTCAATTTTTCCAACTCTGATGAAGAGCATATCGTAGAAGGAATTAAGCGTCTTGGCGCAGGAATTAAAGAGTTCCTGAGTAAAGCCTAGAGCAAGGCTTATACATGATAAAAAATGAGGCCCTGAAACATATGTTTCAGGGCCTCATTTTATTTGTGTATGTGGTTTTTATTAGTAGTAGCCGTGCTCATGCATGAAGTCTGTGTACTTGGCATCGACAACCATGATGTGTTTAATGAGCCAGTCCTTGAGGAATCGGATAAGCTCGGTGGAAGCTGTGAGCTTTCCGTGGTCAAGTTCTTCTTTAAAATCCGCTATTTTCTTTATGAAAATAGCGTGCAGCTTCTTGTGGTCTTTGGTTTCCGGGTAGCCGTGTTTGTCAAATATTTTTTCTTCATAACCGAAGTGGTACTTGGTGTATTCCAGTAGATCGTTGGTAACATGAGCGATATCGCCAATGGATTTACGCTGTTTCATGTCAAGGTACAAGTCGTTGATGAGATCAAGGAGTTTCATATGGTGTTCATCGATGGTACGCACGTTTACTGAAAGATCGTCCGACCATTGAACAATCTTACCGGTACTGGTGTCGACTAAACGTCCGGTTGAAATTCCCTGGACGATTGAATCTAGTTCTTCAACAACGCTGGCAATTTCATTCAGCGCCTTCGCAGAAGAGGACATGCCTTCCGAAGTTTCCTGGGCAACACGGGCAACATCACTGATAGCCATATTGATTTCTTCGGATGCTGCTGACTGTTCTTCAGATGCTGCGGCAATGGATTCAACCTGAGTGTTGGTTTCATCAACAATGCCGACGATGGCCTTCATGAGTTCACCTGATTTCGCTGCTGATTCGGTGGAGTTCACTATGTCTTCTGCAGCGGATTCAACTGCAGCAATGTTTTCCCGGGCGTTGTCTTGAATCTTGGATACCGCCGCGCCGACGCCTTTAGTCGCGTCCATGGTTTTTTCTGCAAGTTTGCGGACTTCATCAGCAACAACTGCGAAACCACGCCCGGCTTCGCCAGCTCTTGCGGCTTCGATCGCTGCGTTAAGGGCGAGTAGGTTGGTCTGGTCGGCAATATCAGTGATTACAGTCATGATCTGGCCGATGTTGTCAGCCTGTTCGCCGAGTGTCCCCATTGTTTCCTTAAGATTCAGGATTGTCTCTTTTATCTGTTCAAATGATTGAATAGCTTCGGAAACTCCCTGCGCCCCATGAACAGCGTTATCTTTTGACTGTGCAGCGCTTCTTGCAGCCATACCGGCATTCTGGGCAACTTCGAGTACAGTGCTGTTCATCTCTTCCATCGCTGTGGCTGTTTCGGTAATGCGGTCGCTTTGCAGCTCCATTCCCGCATTAACCTGATTGACCTGCGCGCTTAGTTCTTCAATTCCGGCGAAAAGCTTTCCGGAAATTCCACTTGCGTTGGCTGCGGATTTGTTGATCGCTTCAAGTGCCTGTTTCTGCTCGTCCAGTTCCTTGCTGAGTTTTTTCGCTTTTGACTCGGTAGAAGCTAGACGGTCTCGAAGCTCTTCGGATTCATCCTGACTTTTTGAGTAATCTTCGAAAAGGGCTTGAACTGCTTCTCCAGTTTTTTTTACAACATCAAAAATATCGTCATCCATCTTTGCCGGTACTGAAGCTTTTGCGTTTCCTTTGGACAACTCAACCAAATAGCTGCTGAGAATTGTCAGCTGTCCGCTTAATCCGGAAGTAATTGACATGAAAGCTAAAATAGTGGCGGCAAGTGCTACACATACATAACCTATCTGCAATGCAGAAAACCCTGCCTCTGGCGAAAAAAAAGCCGTGACGGCCGAGGCCACGGTCATCAGGAAAATTATAATAATTGATATGGCCATTTTGAGCTTAAGTGGCATATTATCTCCTTATACGGAAAACTATGTAATCCGTTTTGTTTGTAGTTTCTTTCTAGGAAAAAAAGACTCGTTACGCAAGCAAGTTTAGGTAAAATACATATCTGAGCAAAATTTATAATTGATTATTAACAGGGTTACCTTTGTGTTGATATGTTTTTTAGTCACAAAGTTCCGGAAGTGTTTCAGCCACATTACGAATTAACATGCGCATCCATTTTTGTGCCGGATCTTCATCGTTCACTGAATGCCAATGCTGGAATACTTCGAAAACGGTGTTCTCTAACGGCATTTTTACCATTCGCAGTCTTCCTTTCCCTGTATAAAGTTCCGCCAGACGCTGGGCGACACTGCCTACAAGATCTGAATTTTCAACAATAGAGGGGATAACAGTTTCCTGTTGCAGCACTACCTTTATCTTACGTTGCACTCCCTTGCGATACAGATAGTCTTCAAGAAATCCCATTCCTGTTTCAGAAAGAGACAGAGCGGCAAATTCACTATCGGCCATTTCTGATTCGTTCATTACCGTGCCAGTGATGGGATGGCCATTTCTGACAACACATACTTCCCTGTCCTCAAATAATTTTTCTTTTAATACACCGCCCCCATAATCTCGCTGACAACCTAGAAAAATGTCGAGTTTCCCGTTTTTCAGCATTTCTGCCCGTTGCTCATATGTGGTCTGTATTATGCGTATGGATATATCTGGAGCTTCACTTTCAAGTGTATGCAGAATTCCGGGCAGGAGCAGTTTGCATAGATAATCACTCAAACCAAGGCTGAAAACACGTTTTGAAGACCATGGTTGAAACTCTCCACTGTCGGCAATGGAGTGAATTATTTGTTTCAGACTTGAAGAAATATTGGACTGAATTTTCCTGCAAAGGGGCGTTGGCTCCATTATGTTTCCCCGTCTGACAAAGAGTCGGTCATTGAAGTGGAGTCGCAGCTTTGATAGGGCATGGCTTACTGCTGATTGGGTCATAAACAACTTTTTACCTGCCTGAGTCAGGTTCTTCTCGGAAAAAATAGTGTCCAGAATGATCAGTAGATTAAGGTCCAGACTGGTAAGATTAGTTTTGCTCATACAGCTGATGAAAAATTTTCAGTGGTAAAAGTTAATAAGCGGGGCTAGTTATCTTTACGTATCTTCAAATCTAGAGCGGATTCGATATTACAGGAAGCTCTGATTTGTTCTTGAATTAATGGATAGTTACTATTTATCTACGGAGAAAATGAAATGTTTACACTCTACGGTTCAATAGCAGTTGTTGTTGCTTCATCTGTTATTTACCACCTTGCCCAGAAAAGTATTTCCGGAAGTGGTTCGTTTTTTGGCTCACTAGCTTTTGCATACGCTATTGCCATGGTTTTCAGTCTTGCGGGCATGTTTATCCAGACTGGAAAAATTGAAGTAATGCAAATTGTAAATTTGAAAAACTGGCCGGTATTGCTTTTAGGTCTGGCTGTTTTCGGTATTGAAATTGGTGTGTTACTCACTTACCGAGCCGGAGCAAACGTTAACACATTGCCCATTCTGGTAAACGGAGCTGTCATGGCATGCTTGATTCCTTTGGGAGCGCTGATTTACAGGGAGCACATTTCTCTTAGCTCAATTATGGGCATTTTATTGATTTGTTCAGGTGTCTGGGTGCTTTGTTCTTCTCCTCATGTCTGATCATGTCAGGTTATTTGCAGGGGAAAACCAATTCCGGGTGTATCCCTATATTACGCATTATTTTTTTACAATCAGCTGATTCCTTTAGTTTTTTTAGGTGGATGGAGAATGATCGGCAAGTTTCAACATTTTCAGGATTGTTTATAAACCCGATGTATAGCGGGCTGACATTAATTTTCCCAGGGCATTCCACAATCCGGTCCATCAGGTTCATTTTTTTTAGCATATACCGCCCGACAGTACGGTAGCCGGCAACAAGGTCTACCCGCCCGGCGTGTAGTTTGAGAAAATTCTGGCTTAGATTCGCGACTTCTTCCTTGCTGAAAAGTATACTTTTATCAAATTCAGTGCCATACGTATATCCTTTGATTATCCCGATGTTTTTACCTTCGAGAGAGGATATCCCATTAAATTCAAAGGGATCATCCGCACGTTTAAAAAGAACAGTGTATACATTCATGAGGGGTTCATTCGGGAAAATCATCCATTGCTGCCTTTCCTCTGTTTTACGCAGCCCAAACACTCCGTCCACCTTGCCAGATTTAGCCATAAGCAAGGCTCTTTTCCAAGGCGCAAATGTGATTTTGAACTTGGTATTCATCTTACGAAATATTATTTGAGAAAGCTCGTATTGCATGCCTTGCGTTTTTCCTTCTTCTTCATAGTAAAATGGCGGGAAAGAGTCCGTTGCAAAATTCAGCGGTCTTGCTACGGCGCAAGTGGTTGAGAGCAACATGGCTGTTATCAAAGCAGTAATAGCAGTTTTCATGTCACGTCGTCTCTTTTCCTTTCTGATTTTACATTGTTGGTACGAGCGAAGGTTTAGATTTATAATCTTGAAAGGTAGCAGGCCAAAGCGATAGAGTGGAATTTAGAGCTGTCTGAGTCTCCACGGGATGAGACTACAATAGGGACTTCACTGCCTATAACGACACTGGCCATAGTTTTACCTGCGATTGTGGTTAGAGCTTTATATAAAATGTTTCCGCTTTCAATTTCAGGTGTCAGCAGTATGTCTGCATCTCCGGCTACCGGGTTATTAATTCCCTTGCAGTTGGCTGCCGTTTCAGAAATGGCAAGGTCAAGTGCCAGCGGTCCTGCCACTTCGGCATTACCGAAGGCATTTTCCGCTCCCATCTTTGCAAGTATATCCGCATCAAGTGTTGCGGGCATGGCTGGGTAGTTCACTTTTTCAGTTGCGGCAAGTATGGCCGCCTTGGGTCTTGTTATGCCCAGCTTGTGCGCAACATCAATCGCATTGCGCAGAATGTCTGCCTTGCGTTGCAGATTGGGTTTTATATTTACTCCGGCGTCTGTCAGCAGGATGAGTTTCTTTTTAGATGAGGCTTCAAATACACTGACGTGGCTGATAATTCCCTTTGGTGGAACGCCTGTCTGTTTGTTTAGAATTGCTTTGAGCACAACACTGGTACTGACCAGTCCTTTCATAATGAGATCAGCTTTTCCTTCCCTGAAGAAAGTGACAGCTGTGGCAACAGCTTCGGTGTCATCATTTTCTTCATGAAATTCAAAATCTTCTATATTCAGACCGTTCTGTCTGGCGACAGCAAGCGATTTTTCAAGATTACCGATGAAAATTGGTTCTGCAATTCCTTCTGCATGCGCGGTTAGGGCGGATCGGATCACGAATTCTTCAGCGCATGGGGCTATGGCTATCCGTGCGGGGCTGGCGTGGGTACGGACTGCCGCAATAATTTCATCTAAAGCTGTGATGGTCGTCATGTGCATACCTTTATCAGGTCTGGAAGTTCGGTATAGTTCTCGTGATTCCGTAACTGTGGATTATTCATCACCGCGTTTAAGAGCGATCATACCTGTGCGGCAGAGGCTTTTTATACCGAAGGGCTGTAGAATTTTAATCAGTCCTTCAACTCTTTCCTGATCCCCGCTCAGTTCAACCGTGATTGTTTTCTGGCCCATACCGACAACATCAGCGCGGAAGACTTCGAAAATCTGCATGACCTGGGACATCGTGTCCTTGCTTACTTCAACTTTGATCAGCACAAGCTCACGGTCCACAAATTCTTTACGTGCAAGGTCGTCCAGTTGAATAACAAAGTCCATTGCTTTGAGCTGCTCTGTTACTTTGTTGATTTCTTCTCTGGAGCCTTCGGCGCAGATTACCATGCGTGATACTTCCATGTTTTCTGTTTCGCCGCAGGAAATGGAGGTGATGTTGATTTTATTGTCCTGGAAAGCGGCTGAAGATTCAGCCAGAACCCCGGTCTTGTTCTTAACAAGCGCAGATATTGTGTGTTTCACTATAGTCTCCTGAAATGAAATTTCTTTCAAAAGATATACACGTAAAACAGGCAGTGAACAAGCTGGATAGCGGAAGAGCGGGGAATAGAAGGATAATTATATACTCGTCAATCCTGGTGGACAGAAGCCGTTAGAGCGCATTTTAACGATTTTTTCGGCGTCTTTCATATTCTGGGGCTTATCAAAGTAAAATCCCTGTACGTAGTCACAGCCGATATCTTTGAGCAGGATCAGCTGCTGGCGGGTTTCAACTCCTTCAGCTATGACATCCATGCTGAGGCTGTGCCCAAGCGCGTTGACAGCCCTGACAATTTCCAGAGATTCATGGTCTCCGGCCATATGGCTGACAAATGAACGGTCGATTTTAACGGTTGAGGCCGGGAAGCGTTGCAACTGGGCCAGCGAGGAATATCCGGTGCCAAAATCGTCGACGGCGAGTCGGATGCCCATTTCTCCGATTTTTTTCAGGTTCAGGGAAGAGGCAGCATTGCGTTCCATGATTGCTGATTCGGTTATCTCCAGTTTCAGACAGGAGGGAGCGATTTGGGTTTCAAGGATAACTTCCTGAATGGCATCAGCCAGATCCGGTTTGGAAAGTTGGCTTGGCGAAAGGTTAACTGCTAGGAAAAGATCCTCAATATTCGAATATGTTCTGGTCCATCTGGCCATGGCACGGCAGGCTTCAAAAAGTATAACCCGGTCCAGTTCAACTATCAGCCCGGTTTCTTCTGCAACAGGAATGATCTGGTCCGGGGTTAGGAATCCGCGCTCAGGATGGTTCCAGCGGACAAGAGCCTCAAATCCTGCAAGATTGCGGTTCTGCATGCTGTAAACAGGCTGGAAGTACGGAAAAAACTCTCTTCCCGGGATGCCCTGCCTGATTTCGGTTTCAACAAGCAGACTTTGCAGTGCCTCTTCGTGCATCGATTTATTGAAGACCTTGAACTTGTTAACGCCCTGAGCCTTGGCTTTGTACATGCTGATGTCAGCGTCACGCACAATATGCTCGGGATGGTCGTAACTTGCGGTCTTGAAGACAATGCCTATGCTGGAACTAATGACCACTTCACGGGATGATATCTTTACCGGCTTGCGGATTTCATTGCGGATATCACGGATAATCTGGATAACCTGCTGCGGTGTGGAAAAGTCTTCGATCAGCACAGCAAATTCGTCGCCGCCCATACGGG
Source organism: Maridesulfovibrio sp. (assembly GCF_963667685.1). NCBI lineage: Bacteria > Pseudomonadati > Thermodesulfobacteriota > Desulfovibrionia > Desulfovibrionales > Desulfovibrionaceae > Maridesulfovibrio > Maridesulfovibrio sp. The sequence continues at coordinate 128,389 of NZ_OY763931.1, forward strand.
CTACGGTATCCACGGGGCGCAGACACTCTTTGATCCTTTTACCGACCTTTATGAGCAGTTCGTCCCCTGCCTGGTGTCCAAGGCTGTCGTTGATACGCTTGAACATGTCTATGTCCAGCATAAGCACAGCAAAAGTGCGTTCTGGAATTTTACGCGAAAGATCGAGGGTTTCTTCCAGACGTTCCAGAAAATAAGTTCGGTTTGGAAGTCCTGTGAGGGAATCGTGCAAGGATTGGTAAGAAAGTCTGCGTTCATATTCCTTGCGTTGCGAGATATCATCGTAGATTATGAAAGTTCCTGATATCTCATCATTATATATGAAAGGGTAACCCAATATTGAAACCGGAATCAATCTTCCGTTTTTGTGTCTGCGCAAATCTTCGGTACGGAATGTTTCCCCGCCGAGTATTTTTTTTAGGTTGGCTTTTATTTTTCCCTTGCCCGAAGGCGAAAGGTTTTCACAACAGGGTGACATTTCATTGGCGGAGTATCCGAAAAGTTTGCTGAAAGCCCGGTTGGTATCAACAACATTCCCCTTAGAATCAGTCAACGCGATAGCCTGCGGGGAGCTTTCAAAAAGCTGCATGAACCGTGATTTATGGCGAAAAATTTTGCGCTCGGCCACTATTTCAAGAGTGGAATCAAATGCCGTACCTGTATATAGTACAGGGTTTCCGTGTTTGTCATAGGACGTTCTGGCATTGATGGTAACCCATTTTTCTTTGCCATCACGATGGTTTACCCTTAAAAGCATACCGTTAACGGCACCGTCGGTGCGCAGTCTTTTCAAAAATTGCAGCCTGCTTTCACGGTCATAAATAAATTTTGAGGCACGGGCGTTATCTTCCAGCATTTCATCAACATCAGCATAGCCCATTATTGCCGCGAGTGCAGGGTTGACTACTGTAAGTTGTCCACTTGTAGAAATTTGGAAAATTGCCATGGTGGCATTTTCAAAAATGGAGCGGAATTTTTTTTCACTTTCAAGCAGTGCGTTTTCAGCCTGACGGCGAAGTAGAGCCGCAGCAACCTGTTCTGAGATTGCTACCATCAGGTCAATATCCTGCGAGTTGTATATCCCGGACTGTTTGTATGACTGAATAGCCATAACCCCGGTAATCTTGCCGTCAAACCGCAGAGGTACGCCGAGCCATGATTTAGCTGGAAACCCGATATGCTTGAGTTTGTTTTTGAAATCCTCTTCATCCAGAAGTATGGGATGTCCTGCTCTGATTACTTTGATGCTGAGGCTTTCGTCAGGGAGTACGGAAATAATTTGGTCTGGTGATATGAAATCTTTTTCATCAGCGTAGTAAGGAAAAGAAAGTTCCATGTTTTCTTCATCAAAAAGTGCTACATAGAAGTTTTCCGCATCAATGAAAGGTTTCAGGCTTTCGTGGACTTGTTGAAGAAAAATTGGAGTATCCGCTGCAGTATTGAGTGCAGATGAAATTTTGAAAAGAATTTCGTTTATGTTCTCGGTCTGCTTTCTAGCTGAAATATCGCGCAGGGATTCAATTGCTCCGATAGGGGTGCCGTTAGTATCTAGGATTGGCGCCGCTTGCACCCATAGGTTGGTGCTTTTGCGGTTGCCCAGATTGTGAATGCAGATTTCCGCTGCCAGAGCACTCCCACGGCGGCTGATGGCTTCATATTCGATTTCACCGATATCTTCACAGCCGTTTACAAGATCAATCAAGCCTGGAGTTCTTTTACCGTGAACAATCTTGATATGTTCGTAATTGCCTTTGCCGATAACATCACAGGCATTAACTCCGGTAAGCTTTTCCAGTGCAGGGTTCCAGGCAATTATCACCCCTTTGTGATCAATGACAAAAGCTGGGTCGGGAATAAACTCTAGAACTGAGACAGCTGGAGAATTGTCGACAAGGGTGGATGCATCAATGCCGGAATAGGTGCTTTCAACCAATTTGATGAATTTATTCAGCTCGTTGGCAAAATCTTCGGATACTTCAGTTATCTTACTTCCGATGGTTTGTTTTAGTTGTTTTTCAAGCAATTCGTGCATTGTAGATAGGGGATACTTTATTAATGGTTCAGTTGCAAGTTGTGGTATCTGCATTTGTTAAATTTCAGTATATTCTGAATTATAGCCGTTTTTTTTTGGAATGAAACATAAAAAAATCCCTCTTCCCGGCTTGGACCAGGCAGAGGGATTTTTTATGGTATGTTTTACTGGCTGCGGAAGCTAGTTGGCAACCGGTTTGCCGATGAACCTAACCAGTGCGAGAATGGCAAGGATTCCCATAGGTAGTACCATCATAACGGGCATACCCAGACCCGCCGGGATGTAGCCGAAGAAGATGGAAATTAAAGCTACCGGAACGGCATAGAATAGCTGGGTTCTGGTGTGGTCTATGTGGTCACATGCGGACCCCATGGAGGACAGGATGGTCGTATCCGAAATGGGGGAGCAGTGATCTCCGAAGATAGCGCCGGTAAGAACTGCCCCGATGTTCAGTGTCACGTAGCCCTGTTCTGGGACCAGAGCGAATGCCAGCGGGATGCAAAGAGGCATAAGGATTCCCATTGTTCCATATGAAGTTCCTGTTGCGAAAGAGATAATTGAGCCCATCACAAAGATGATGGAGGGCAGCAGGAAAGTCGGAATGGTATCTGAAAGTACATTTACAAGGTACGCGGCGGTTCCGAGTTCCTTGATGATGCCTGAGAGTGACCATGCCAGCAGCAGGATAACAGCGGTGATATTCAGGGATTTAACACCCTGAACCCATGTGGATATTGCTTCATCTACAGAAAGAATGCGTTTACCGATGGCTAGAGCAAGAGCCACAACACCAGCAACGAGCGCAGCCTGAAAGAGAACAACGGACGCATCAGAAGCCCCGAAGGCTTCGCGGATAGCAACAAAGCTCATGGGAGAATTCTCGAAAATCTGTTTCAGCGCTGCGTTATCTCCGGCCATTATTCCATTGTAACCGTTAAAGTAGAAACCGAGGAAGGCCGCAACAATCAGGGTTCCTATAGGGATAATCGCACTCCATACGCTGGGAGTGATGTTCTCAGCCGGTTGCAGTTCTGTGGCTTCGTCAGCAACCATGGGTTTGGCTTTATCGTCCAGGAGTTTGCCTGTGGTACGGGCGCGATGCTCAGCTTTGTACATGGGACCGAATTCACGCATGAACCAGATGGTTGCGAGAATGAATACCAGAATAAGGATATTATAGAAACGGAATGGAATGGTTTCTACAAAAACACCGTATGCGTTCATGTTGTAACCGATACCCTGGAGTCCATCTCTGATCAGGCCCACTTCATATGCAACCCATGTGGAGATCAGAGCGATCCCCGCGATAGGTGCCGCAGTAGCATCGATGATGAAAGCAAGTTTTTCGCGGGAAACTTTCATTCTATCAGTTACCGGACGCATAATCGGCCCGACGGTAAGAGAGTTTGCGTAGTCATCAAAGAAGATGAATAAGCCGAGAACCCATGTCACAATCTGCGAGCTTTTAGGGCTTTTGGCTTTTTTGGCAAGTGCATCCGCAATTGCTTTTGCGCCGCCCATTTTGGAAACGAGAGCGATGAGTCCGCCGATTGCGAGGCACTGGAGGACAATACCGGCATTCCATGAATCGGCAAGCGAGTTGAGAATTTCAGTGGACAAACGCATGAATCCGCCAATAAAGCCGTTGTAGATGTCAAATCCTTTGGCTTCAAGCATGAAAGATCCGGAAAATACACCGAGGAAAAGAGAAAGAACAACGTTTTTTGTAGCGAAAGCAAGAACAATGGCCACCAGAGGTGGGATCAGCGTGAATAAACCGAAAAGCTCGGCATTTGCAGGTCCTAGGCTGGCGTCAGCCGCGAATACGGGCTGGGACAGCAGTGTAAACAGCACTGTTAGAAGAAACAGTCCTCTCCAATTGCGCATATTAAATTTCCCCCTTGAAATATTAGTGTCGCAAAAATATGCTCTGCCATGTACTAGAATTTTTACATAAATGCAAATTTCATTTTGTATCTCTTTAATTTTCCATGATAAAATTCTGTAATGACAGACTTTACGTGTAGATTGTTATGGCGGTTACAGCTATTGAAATAGGACGAAAAAAGATAGAAGTCGTGCTCTTATTTGGCCTCGGAGTGAAAAGTTCCATTGTCCCCTGTATCAAATTGGGGTATGGACTTGCCTGTACAGACACCATTGATAATACCGAAAATGCACAATCCCAAATAAAGTAATAAGGAAATGAGATGTTTTCAAAAAATAAAGCTCTCAGAAGCATATTTGACTCCAGCATTGATGAACTTTGCAAGAGCGAAGGTCTCTCCAAAGAGACAATTATTCAGGGCATTGAAGATGGGACCATGGTTCTGCTCGGGAACCCCAACCACAAGAATGTTACTCCTACCCTTATCGGACAGCCTGCAAAGGTAAAAGTAAACGCAAACATCGGTACTTCCCCTTTTAAGAATGATCGTGAAAAGGAAATGAAGAAGCTTGATGCTGCATGGAAAGCAGGCGCGCATGCCGTGATGGATCTTTCCACCGCTGGCGATCTTGACGGGATCAGGACAGACATGCTGACCGGATGCCCCCTGCCTTTGGGTACTGTTCCCATTTACGCTATGGCGCAGCAGTATGTTGCCCGCGATGAAGATCCCGCAGGTTTCACTATCGACGAACTTTTTGCAGAAGTAGAAAAAGAAGCAGAACAGGGTGTTGATTTCATGACCCTGCACTGCGCTCTGACCCGTCAGGGTGCTGCATGGGCAACCGGCGGTGACCGCCTGATGGGTATTGTTTCCCGTGGGGGCGCCATCCTCGCTCGCTGGATGCGTGACCATGATGAAGAAAATCCTCTGCTCACACACTACGATCGCCTGCTCGAAATCTGCCTCAAGCACAACGTGACCCTGAGTCTCGGCGACGGTCTGCGTCCCGGTGCTGGAGCCGATGCTGGCGATGCTGCACAGTGGGAAGAAGTTCTCTGGCTTGGCAAGCTTGCAAAACGCGCCCATGAATTCGGCGTGCAGGCAATGATTGAAGGTCCCGGTCACGTGCCCATGCATCTGGTTGAAACCCAGATTCGCGGTATCAAAGCTGCTACCTACAACGCACCTCTCTATGTCCTCGGACCTCTGGTAACTGATTCCGCCCCCGGTTATGACCACATTGCCGGTGCAATCGGTGGTGCCATCGCAGTTCAGAACGGTGTTGACTTCCTCTGCTACCTTACCCCGGCCGAACACCTGACCCTGCCCGAGATCGACGATGTTTGGAACGGCGTTAAAGCTTCTCTCGTTGCTGCTCAGGCCGGTGAAGTTTCCCTTGGCCGCAAAGATGCCGTAGAGCGTGACCGTGCAATTTCTCAGGCACGTATGGAACTTGATTGGGACAGCATTGCTAATCTGGCTATCGACCCCGCTCTTGCCTGTGCACGCAGAAAAGACCACAAAGATGAAAAAGAATGCGCTATGTGCGGAAAATTCTGCGCAGTCCGCATGCTTTCCGAATAATTCTGATTAGTAATTGAACGAGCCGCTCTGTACACTTAATAGATGATAATGGCCCGTAACACCGCTGGTGTTACGGGCTTTTTTTGTGTATTATCAGCCCAAAAAAGCGTTGAACAACTTTTTTGATTTGTATCTCAGGAGGAGTGGAATTGTTTCAGTACGTTCGGGACCCCATGAGCGGGTTGACTCACTTTATCGGATTTTGTCTAGCCATTGCCGGTCTGATTATGCTGCTGGTCGCTTCGGTAAATCCCACCAGCGTTATGCATGTGGTGACATTCTCCGTCTTTGGTGGGGGAATGATTCTGCTCTATCTGGCCAGCACTCTCTATCACTGGCTGCCGCTTTCAAAGCGCGGTATTCTGTGGCTGCGTAAGCTCGACCATTCTATGATTTACGTATACATCGCCGCAACATATACGCCTATCTGCCTAGTGGGATTGAAAGGTGCGTGGGGCTGGTCGTTATTCGGTGCAATCTGGGGAATGGCTGTGGCCGGGATTATCACAAAAATGCTTTGGTTGAACGCACCGCGCTGGTTGTCCACTGGATTTTATCTTGCCATGGGCTGGCTGGTTATCGTCGGTGCATATCCTTTGATTAAAGCGCTACAAACCGGGGCGTTACTCTGGCTGCTGGCGGGCGGAATAATGTATTCGATCGGTGCGGTTATTTATGCTACAAAGCGTCCCAATCCGTGGCCTGAATTTTTCGGGTTCCATGAAATTTTTCATGTGTTCGTTATGGCCGGGAGCTTCTGCCATTTCTGGGTCATGTATGAATATATTACAGAGCTGGGGTGGAGTTAGCCCGCAAAGTGGTCAAAGCCTCCGGCTGTGTATTCCCTGCCGTTTAGTACAATTTTGCTGTCGTCGGTGATGGTTCCAATCTTGTGAAGCCCGGGGATGGATTCAGCCAGTGCTTCGAATCCATTGGCAGATGCCGCGCCGAAAAGAGCGTAATCTTCGCCGCCCTGAAAGGCGTGTTCCGCTGCGGAAATTGATTTTGATTCAGCGTAGCGGATTACCTCTTCGTGCAGTTGATCTTTGTCCAGAGAAATATCAGCACCTACATTTCCTTCACAGTTGCCTAAAAAGCGGGGCAGATCACGGGCAAGTCCGTCGGAAAGGTCCATCAATCCTTTGACTTCCGGAGACCCAGCCAGTTTTATCCCAGCAGCTACGCGCATTGGTGGCCGCAGGTGGGCCTTCGTTGATTGCGGATAGTTTCTGAGTGCGAACTCCGTATCTTCTTCAAGGCTTAAAAGTCCGGTGCGAGCCATTCCGGCAGGGCCGTGCAGGAATAAAATATCACCCGGCTTAGCATTTCCACGTGAAAGAAAACGCCCACCGGCACTTTCGCCCCAGACTGTTACAGAAATTCCCAAATACTGCCCGCCGGAAAGATCGCCACCGGCAAGAATAACCCCGTGCTGTTCTGCAAGTGCGGACATTGCCCCGAAGAATGGGTCCCAGAATTCATACTCCAGACTCGGTGGAACAATCAGTCCCAGCGCAAAACCGCAAGGCTGCCCGCCCATAGCCGCAATGTCGCTGATATTCACAGCCAAAGACTTATATCCGATGTCCGCAGGGGAAAAGTATGATCTTCTGAAATGAATGTCTTCCAGAAATAGATCTTTACTGATGCACAGGTCATTACCTGTCTTGAGGATAGAACAGTCATCCCCACGACCAAGAGTTACATGGCCGTTCTCAGACGGGAAATATTTGTCGATCAGAGTCAGGAAATCCTGTTCGGAATTTAATTTTGTCATGAAAGCCTTCGGCGACCCTGCGGGGCTTAAATTTTATGCGCTATCGCGTTTTTAAGAATGAAAGAGATGCCTCCGGCGGCCAGAGAAACTTTTGGGAAAAGTTTCTCCGGACTCTTCAAAACTTTTTACTAGGGCTTCGCCGTTTCTGTATTTCAAAAACGGTTTAGTCTTTCTAGTTGCGAAGCATAACTAAAACGTATTTGAAAGAGAGAGGAAGAGGAGGCACTAAGTTATAGCATTTCAACAAAATCTTCGACAATTACTTTGGGGCCGAAGCCGGGGAAATTGATACGCAGCTTGTTTGGCTCTATGCGTTCAATGATTTTTCCGCGACCGAATATCTTGTGCTTGCAATGTCCGAGCTTCATGGGGGCTGGTTTACTGCTTGCTGTGACCGAAGGTGCGGAATAATCAGCTGGATACACCGGGGTATTCTTTTTAATATTCATGCCGCCGGAATAGGATTCCTGCAATTCTTCGAAAAGGTCGGTGTCCAGTTCGCGTAGAAACGGGCTGGGCACTGCCGGTTCTGAAAAGTCTGTATTCTTGCGGTTGATGGAAGCCGGAGCGCACATTATCAGTTCTTTTCTTGCGCGTGTACAGGCTACATAGAGCAGTCGGCGTTCTTCCTCGTATTCCTGTGGTTTTTGCATGGATTTGCGGGACGGGAAGCGGTCCTCTACAAGGTCGATGATGATAACCGCGTTCCACTCCAGACCTTTGGCGGAATGGATGGTGGAAAGGGTGACTACATCTTCTTTTTTCTCTTCCTCGTTGTGTTGATCCGGGTCAAGGCAGAGGTCGGTCAGGAAATATTCCAGATCGTCATAGTTCGATGCAATCTGGCTGAGCTGTTCGATCCCTGCTTCGCGGCGCGGGTAATCGTCCGGGTATTGGGACACGAGTAACGGTCTGTACAGCGGTACGATTACTTCCAGACAGGTTGCGGGAGAAGACTTTTGTTTACGCAGTGCATCGAGATCACGCAGGATGTCTTTGAGCAGTTCATATTTTTGGGTAAATTTTCCAACAGCCTTCTCGTCGGCGGAAATGACCGCTTGGGCAATTTTGGTTGCGGTCTTGGGACCGACCCCTTTGATGTGTCCGAGGGTGCGCTGCCAAGCGATAATATCAGCCGGGTTGCTGACCAGACGCATGAAGGCCAGTACGTCTTTTATGTGAGCTGCCTCGTTAAATTTTAGGCCGCCATATTTCTTGAAGCCGACACCTAACCGTTTAAGAGCCACTTCCAGCCCGTAACTCTGGTATCCGGCCCGGAAAAGTACGGCCACTTCTTCGGGACCGTGTTTCTTTTGTAATTCTATGATCCGGTCCAGTACGCGGTTGGACTGGCTGAAATCGCTGAGCGGAACCATAAGTTGAGGTTTGCTGCCCCATGTCTGCTCTGTGAAAAGTTTTTTGTCGAACTTGATTTCCGCACCATCGAGAATGGCGTTGGTCAGGTCGAGAATGGGCTGGGTTGAGCGGTAGTTCTGCTCCAGCCGTACAATTTTTACATCCTCAAAAATCTCCGGAAATTTCAAGATGTTTGTAACGTCCGCGCCTCGGAAAGAGTAAATTGACTGGGCATCGTCACCCACAGCCATGACATTTCCGTTCTTTCCGGCCAGTAGCCCGACTATTCGGGCCTGTACAAGGTTGGTATCCTGATATTCATCGACCATAATGTACTGGTAGCGTGAGCGCAGTGAATTGCGCAGAAATTTGTCCTTCTGCAGCAGTTCTTCAAGGTAGAAGAGCAGGTCGTCATAATCCATCAGGCCGTGCTGTTTTTTATAGATAGCGTAACCTTTGGCGATCTGTTCCATTTCAGAAGCGTAAGTCGCTAGATGAAAAGCTTCGGAGTTTACCAGCGTATCAATGGAAACTTCCTTGTTGCGTGATTTGCTGATCATATCCAGCAGGGTGGATTTTTTCGGATAGGAGCGGTCGCCTTTGCCTAATTTCAACCCGTCCTTAACTTCCTTAACCGCACCCTCGCTGTCAGCGCGGTCCATGAGTGTGATGCCGTTGGGGTAGCCTATTTCAGCAGCATTCTGGCGCAGCACGGAATAAGCAAAAGAGTGGAAAGTACCACCCTGTGTTCCGTTTAGCGGACGTCCTAGAATTAGTTCCGTACGTTGCAGCATTTCCTGCGCTGCTTTACGGGTGAAGGTCATCAGCAGGATGGATTCCGGCGGAATGCCTTGCTCCACAAGCCAAGCCAAGCGGTAAACAATTGTACGGGTCTTACCACTGCCCGCACCGGCAATTACCAGAACCGGACCCTGTGGATGTGTAGCAGCTTCATATTGAGCAGGATTTAATTCTTTTTTGAAATCTATCATATCTGTGTGCCTCCGGTGGCTGGAAAAGGGAAACTTTTTAGTAGGCTTCGCAGCTTCGTATGGGAGTTATTTCAGTTAAATTTATTTGTCATTTTTCAATAAGCAGTATGCGAAGCTTATTGAAAGTTTTTGGGATTCTTGCATTAGCTCTTCGACGAGCAGTCTTTGCGCTAGCCTTAGAGATAACGACAGTGGAACACGCCCTTTTTTACAAAAAGGATTTAAGCCCCCAGAGGGAAAATATTTTAATAAAAGCGCGTTAGCGCATCAAATTTCAATCTTTCAAATTAATATCAAACCAGTCAAGTATGATTTGGCCGGTCTGGTACATGGATTCTATCTGCTGCCCGTCGGAGCTATAGAAAAAAGCATCCTTTATGGTATGCGTTCCAGTTCTGCCGTGGAAACCGAATATTTCAGCCCTGTCGAATTTGGCTTTGAGATCGAATCCCGGCTTGGCGGTGCAGATCAGGTCCGGCGGATTACCAATGGGGATTTCGCCGTAAGCTTGGCGTTTGGTCAGAACCTGATGCATAACCTGTTCCCCGTTGAATTGGAGCTGCATAAGCTTGTCCGCTATTTCAGCTGCGATTTTTTCAGCCTGCGCATGGTCGACCTGCCCGCGCGCGAAATCAGACGTATGGATATATATTCTTCCTGGATCAAGGGCAAATGCTTTGCTGGATTGAGAAATTATGGTGGAATCCCATTGGTCTTTTGCCGGACGGGTGTACTCAAGATAGTCGTTTTGAACGAGAAAAGTGTTTAGGTCCACTTCGGTTTCGAGAGTTGCAAAGCCATGGTCAGCAAAGGATATAAGCTTTGTTTCACCAGGAAGGGCTTCGAATTTATCGAGAACCGCGCCGATGGTTTTGTCCCATTTGTGCATGAATTCTTCCGCCTTGGGATAGAGCGGATGGTTCTCGTCTTCGAAAGCGGGATAAAAGAAATGGAAAAGACGGTCAGTTTCTGTGAAAACGATGGTAAACAAATCCCAAGCAAGGTCGTTCCATAGCAATTCAAGAGCTTTCAGGCGGCAATCAAGAGTGTGTGAAACCTGATCGAAAAGGTAGACCGGGTCCATTATGCCCCGGCTGGTATCTGCTTCCAGCTGGTAGCCCGCATCGCGCAGGGGACCTAGCAGAAATGGAGGCTGCACAGCTTTTTCAAGCGAATCTGCCACGAAACCGGAAATGAGCATCCCGCGTAGGGGCTTGGCCGGATAAGTATTAGGCAGGTTGATTATTTTGCTGACCAATCCGTTTTCACCAAGGGCATCAAAAATAGTAGGGCAGAGTACCTGTTCAAAATTGTTGATGGACAGGGTATAATGCTGCGGATCTAGCGAAGTGAAGCCGTAAAGTCCATGCTTCTCCGGCTTTTGCGCAGTAAAAAAAGATGTCCAGTTTACCGGGGAAAGTTCCGGCAGCTCAGCCGAGATAGGGGAACACTTCCCTGCAATACGTGATAAGTTGGGAAGTTTAATTGCCCATTTGAGCGCGAGAGAAGACGGGAGGCCGTCCAATCCTAAAACAACAATTCTTTTACGTTCTGTCGGAGTTAAAAACATATTTAATTAACTGGCGAAACAAATGAACAAAGCGGCGAAGCCCTATAAGAAATTTTTGGGATGCTTAAACCCTTTTTTCATAAAGGGTTTAAGCCGCCGGAGGCGAAATCCATTATTTATAAGTGCGAAGCGCATCAAAATTATAAAACTACCAGCTCATACTTCTTCATGAAATGCACGGGATTGTATGATTCTTTCGCCTTGCGAAGGCCGGGCTCCCCGAGATCTTGTTCCCGGTTGACGAATTTTTTATCGCTGGCGTTGTTTTCGAGAAACATCTGGTTGATGGCCTGATATACACCTTTGAAATAGGTATTTCCCTTTTCAAAATGGATAACGATGGTGTCTTCGCCAAGAGGTTCGGCAATGGTGTATGCGATGATGCGATTGCCGATACGCAGGGTACCGCCTGTGAGGTTGCGGATGGTATCCATTTCTTTGAGGACCTTGGCAATGGCTTCGTTTTCAGCCACAAGTGCAGGTGAGAAATTGTTCTCTTCCTGCCAGCGGTACCATTCAAGCTGCATTTCAAGTACTTCTTCCACGCAGTCAGGGGTGATTTCGCGGTATTCGTAATCGTATTTTTTCATGAACTGGCGGTATAAGTTCTTTTTTTTGTGGAACCGGTTCCCTCGTAGCTCAATGAGTTCCTGCACTGAGTATACGTAATCGAAATGGTCACGGTTTTCAGTGATTTCGATTTTATCTCCGAATATTTCCTTAAGGTGCAGAGCCAACTCTTCAGGGATACGGGTAAACTTTGTGCCGGGAGTGTTCATGAGCTTACATTTGGTCCAATCCGCGCTGAACCAATCGCCTATGGGCGCCCAGTGAATGACTTCAGGTTTGGTCTGGCGAACATGGATAAGCCCGGAATCTGAGCAGCTTATTTCTAGCCCGTAATGATCGGTCCAACCCCAGATATTGGCGAAGGTATAGTCGGAAGTGTGCTGCGAGCAGACCGCCAGGGCCTTATCAAATTCGTTTTGACATGCAAGGGTTATGGGCTTGAATTCGTTATTCATTACTGATCCTTTTCTTGTTTTTCTTAATCATGCTGAACTTCTGCCAGTTTCTGCACGAGAATGTGTAAAAAATAATAGATGCCTGAACGCCCTGTGAGATGAGCATAGCCATCCAGATTCCTGTGGCGGAATGCATCACTTCGTGACCGAGCACGTACGCCAGCGGCAATCTGCATCCCCATACGGTGACGGCAAAAATGAACAGGTTGTAGAGGGTCGCGCCAGCTCCGTTTAAAGCCCCGGCCATGATCATGGAGGTCAGGGTAAACGGAATAGCCAGCATATTATAATAAAGATAGTTTACGGCTTCATCAAGGACTACCTTTTCCGGGGCTATTATGGCTGTCACGGGATAGATTACCTGCCAGAGCAGAATTGCGGTGACGCTTAAAAAGCCGATAGCCAGAAATAGAATTCTATATCCGAATTTTTTAGCTTCGTCAGCTTTTCCGTCTCCCAGATAATGCCCGATAATAATAGAAGCTGTCATATTGAAGGCGAAAGCCGGCAGAAAGAGAATCGATTCAATACGAATGCCAGCAGTCATTCCTGCCAGTGCGATGATGTTGTTTTCGGGCAGACTGGCGGTAATTGAATAAAGAACCATATATCCGGAATGCCAGACCAGCTGCATCAAGCCACTTGGCCATGCTACTTTGAAAAGGTACGGGAAGGCGCATTTCATCCACCGTAGCGGGGCCATGCTTTTACGCCGCAGGTATCCCATGTGGACCAGTGCGCCTATGTTGAAGAGTGCCCCTGCAGTGACGGAGCCAAAGGTAGACCATGCAAGTCCTTTGTACCCAAGATCCGGCAATCCCCACATGCCCATGCCAAGCCCGAGGTCGCCTATGGTATTGAGCACGGTGATGATTATCATGCTATAAAGCGGCAGCATGACTCTTTTCTGTGCCCTGAAAATGGCATTGGTGATGATCTGCATGTAATATAAGGGCACGAGATAAAGGAATACCTCTATGAAGTACTCCATCACATGCCGCATTTCCTGCGGGACTTGCAGAATGATCAGAATGCCGTTGCGGAAAGGAAATCCGAGGACAAAAAGAGCTGATCCCAGTACGGCGCCAAGGAGGATACATAATCCCACATAACGCGTGGCCCGGGCCATCAGCCCGGCACCTATTGACTGGCTGATGGCAGCCACAGCACCGTTTGCTGTTGCCGTGGCTATTACCATAAAAAAGACCAGAGACTGGCTGATCATGCCCATAGAGGCTTGAATTTCCCGTCCCAGTTTGGATGCTACCCAAACATCCACAAGACCGATCATCAGGTGGAAGAGCATCATCAATATTTGCGGCCATGACAGGTTCCATATGGATCTGTATGGAGAGTTGGTCATGTCAGCGGTGGTCATATTCATTCGTGGGAAAACTCCATAATATCTTATAGTAGGCAGCCGTATATTGCAGATTCCGGTTTAAGGAATCAGAGGAAAGGCGGAATTGACTGCGGAGCTAGCAGTCTAGTTACAGTTTCAGGAAATGCAAGGGGCGAGTAGGTATAATATTTTTTTGCTGTCGTCTTGCTAGCTTGGTCCTAGATTCATTCTCATGACACGGGGCATTGTACTTTGTGGTCTGGTTTGTTTATGTTAGGAAAAACATGAATTCAGAAGCGATTGGAAAATATAGGAGGTTTTAATGTCGAGTGATGATAATTTCTGTCCCCGTGTGCGGTTGAATGTCTGGCTGGAAACAGAAAAAGGTATGCTTTTCGGTCTCGGAAGAGCTCAACTGCTGGAGCAGATTGAAAAGCAGGGCTCGCTTAATAAAGCGGCTAAAGCACTCGGCATGTCCTACCGTGCGGCTTGGGGCAGGCTTAAGAACACGGAAGATGTCCTCGGCGATTCTTTGGTGCTGAAAACAAGAGGGCGCAAAGGTTGCAGCCTTACTCCTCTTGGGGAGCGGGTACTGGAAGATTACCGGCAGTGGGTGCAGGAAATCGAAAACTTTGCAGTTATGACTGCCCGTAAATCTTTCCCCTGGAATATTGCTTCCTACGAAGAAGATATGGAGCGTATCGCTCAGGATAAAAAGGGTAAGAAGTGAGTCTCCTGCCCAATTAAATACTATTCTATTGCTGGACATAACGTTAAAAGATCTGGCGAAAAAGAAAAGCGACGTATTTGCAAACTAGAACACCCCCAGTTCCTGAAGAGCTGGGGGTGTTCTTTATATGAGGGGTGTGTGGGTATTATCTATAGTACAGATTGCGCCCACCTACGGTCAGGAATGCCTGATGCAGGTTTCTGCGGATGTCGCGGCGATCCCAGATATCCTGAATGTGACCTCTGGAAAGCGCGTTGTATGCGGAATGGTAATCCGGCGGAATATCCATGCCTGTTGTTTCTTTGATAACGCCAGGTCCGGCGAAACCGATGCGTGAAGACCGCACCGCGTACTGGTAGGGTGAGCAGCCGAGGAAACTTGCTACAGGACCAGCGTAGGAGTTGGTATCGTAAAGAACGATATACAGCCCGCCTGATTCGATGTAGCGGCGCACAGCCATGGTAACGCGAGGCATCTGGATCAGACCGTTTGTTCCTTCCTGAATACGGATGCCGGCGGTACCGTGCACGTATGCGAGGAAGGGGTACCGTTTCTTCCCTGCCAGTTCAAGGGCGCGAATGAATTTTTCACCTTCTGCCGCACCAACGGAGCCACCGCGGAAAGGGGCTACGAGGGTTGCACAGGTCACTTTGGTGTGCTTGATGGCACCTTCAAAGGTAATGCAACCGGATTGTAAGCCGGTCTTGGCTTTTGCAGCATCCAGCCTTTCCTGAAAGTTAGGGAAGCCGGTGGGGTTTGCGGAGCATATGGACTTGTTGAATTCACGCACTGTGCCCCAGTCGAAAATGTTCGCCATGTACCAGCGGTATTCCATGGGGAAATGGTGGCCACAGGTGGGGCAGACCCCGGCGAACTCGTCAAAAAGGTCGCGGGACCAGATCTCAAGACAGCCGTTCTTCTCTGCGTTGGGGCAGGTGATTTCCTTGTCTTCGCTGGCTCGGGGGCTGACGTAGTGGCGGTAATCAGACGGTGGTACATCCGGTTCTGCATCTTCGGAAAGCTTGGTCAGAGCCGCTTCAACTTCTGATTTTGTTTTGGAACCGGCGCCCATCTTGCCAAGAAGCATGTGCTTCAGCTTGTCGACCTTGTTAGTTACGACATGCATTTCATCCTTGGCTTCTTCCGCAAGAGCCTGAATCTTGGACTGGTATTTTCTAATCATGTCATAGCGGACAGTGGAGTACGCTGCGGCCATGGCATCAACTTTTGCGGAGTTGAGCTTTTCAAGGAAAGAACGTTTGTCTTCGAAACTGTTCTGCGCCATGCGGCGGTATTTCTTGTAACGTTTCCAGAGTAGACGGTCTTTTGCATTGGGGCTGATCTGCCAGCGAACAAAAACAGACTCATCGGTGATGTCTTTTTTGTTGCGGTTTTTTATAGCCGCTTTACTGAAAAGGCGCAGGCCCTTGACACTCAATACAACTTCGTCTGTAGCTCGGATAACTTCCGCACGGACGATCTTGTAGAAATCAAAATGTTCGGGTCTGGCACCGAGTGCCGGTTCGCGGATGATTCCGTCGATATATCCGAAACGCAGGTTGTCGTCCGCAGTGATGCACTGTGATTTGGCGCAGGTTTCGATGAGCTCTGTCGGCGCACGGTCCCCACCGCGAAGACGGCCTTCAATTGCCGCAGCACCTTCAGGTGAGATTACTGAATAGTAACCATGTGAAAACATGAGCCTTTTGTCGGCCATGGCGATTGCTTCCGCACCACCGGAACCGCCTTCGGAGATTACGGAAATGATCGGCACATCAAGGCCGCACATTTCGTAAATATTTTCAGCGATCTGCTGTGCTGCGCCAGGATAATCTTCCACTGGATATGATCCGGGTGTGAATACGTAAGTATGGATGGGAATATTCTCGCGGGCGGCAACTTTCATGTAGCGCAGGGCGTTGGCATTCCCCCAGGGCTTGATGCAACCGCCGTTGCGGAATTCCTGACCGTGTCCTTTTTCCTGGCCAACGACCATAACCGGCTGGTTGTGGACTTTCTTGCCCACGCGGCGGGTTATGTAGGCACGGGCGATTACCATACCGGGGTCGATGCTCATATCATCCTTGCCACCGACAACAGTGTAGTTGTCGTAGACATTTTCAAGGATGTCTTCGAGGCAGATTCTTTCGGAATGACGCACGATGCGAACCTTATCCATGGCGGACAGGGTCTTGTCGAGGTCTTTTTCCAGCACTGCGAGGCTCTCATCATAAGTGTTGAGTTTGTCCCACAGCTCTTCCTGAGTCTTATTTATGCTGGTTTCAAGGAATGCATCAAGCTTGTTTGCAAAGGCAGTAAGGCGTCTGTCCTCGGAGTCTCCGAGAATATCACGCGCATACTGGACCCGCTTGACCAATCCTTCCAGTTTTTTTTCAATATCCATAATGTATTATTAGAATTCCAGTATGTTTGTTGATTTCTTGGCCAGAAACTTAAGGTTGGATTTAAGGGAAATTTCCTTTCTGTCCTTACCTTCCAGAACGAATTCATCCAGAAATTCGAGTCCGCGTTTCTTGGATTCTTCAAGATCCTTTCCCCAGATGATGGCCAGAGCCAGGTTGGGGTCAAATTCAGTGGGAATCTGATAGGGCAGATCCTGAGGGATGTGGGTGTGCATCTTGAGCCATTCGTGCTCATCCCAGTGCAGATTTTCAATTTTACCTGCCCAAGGCGCGAATTTCTCATCAGTATCTTCAGCAATAATCCTGTATTCAATCCCCACACCTTCAAAGGTAATGTCATCCTGTGTGTAGCCCAGATCATCACCCAGGGCGAGTCTGATCTGTTCTTTAATCAGGTTGACATCAGGGCTGCCCTTGATACGTGAAATGGCCGCGGATACGCCGTTTTCAACCTGAATACGGGTGTTTACTTCCATCAGGAACGGGGAACCTTTTGGGGTTACTATCCATTCCCATGTTCCTACGTTGTCGTAGTTTATTTCGCGGGCCATGTTTAAAGAGTGCTCAACAATATCGTCGAGGACTTTTTTGGCATCAAAAGAGTAAGCGATGCTTTCCGGGCAGAAGCCGGGCGCTACTTCGATTCTTTTCTGGCGTCCGGGACTCTGTACAGAGCAGTTACGTGTCCCGAAGTGGACGTGTTTTTTACCGGAACGCTCGGAAACGATCTGGACTTCAAGATGGTTGAAGTTGAAGATTCGTTGTTCGATGAGTACACCTTCGTCGTTGAAGGTACGCAGGGAGTAGTTTCTGATGCGGCGGTAGACCTGACGGAACTCTTCGATAGAGTATACTTCGTCAATGCCCATTCCGCCACCTCCGGCAGAAGCTTTAACGAGTACAACTGGATTGCGCACACCTTGTTCTTTCTGGAATTCGAACAGGTTGGACGCTATTTCTTCAGCTTCCAGTTCATCGTAGATTGCTCTGTCGGAACCGGGAATGGTGGGAACTCCGAGTTTTCTGGCCAGACGTTTAGTGTTGATTTTATCACCGAGGTCGCGGATTACCCACCATGAAGGTCCGATGAAAGTCATTGGGCGGTCACGCTCGGTCACTCTGCGTGCAAAGCGGAAGTTCTCGGAAAAGAAGCCGTATCCGGGATGAACAGCAGTACACATGGTTTCATCTGCTACGGATAAAATATCCCCTGCATCGTTGTAAGACCTGATTTTATAGGCTGCAGTTTCACCGCCAAGCTTTTTAGCCATGGTTATGTGTCCTGAGTCCTTGTCTTCTTCCGTGTATACACTGACAAAACTAAGCCCGAGATTTTTACATGCCTGCATGATGCGCACGGCGATTTCACCTCGGTTAGCAATAAGTACTTTATCTGTTTTGGGATTCAAAACGAATCTCCTGAGTCTTTCTGGTTAATTACAATATATAATGTTTGCTAGACTGTTTTTTACAAAAATACGCAACCGTTTTAAGCCAAATAAGGCTTCTGTCAAGTTAAATATAACTGACACTTACGTAGGTATAATAGGTCATGCCCATGTTGAAGCAGTAAAATTATAACCAGTTAAAGCGGTTAGGTTGGTGGTTTTGTTGAAAGTTGCCTTCCGGGACGATCCGGTTTTTCAGACATATGGTCAGCCAGAATTCATTGCAGCTTGCCTTGATAAATCAAACACGCGTATTTCGTCAAATTTTGAAAACCGCAGAAGCGGGGTGTAAAAAAGAAAATCCCGCATTTCAGTTTTAAAATGCGGGATTTATTCTGCGCAGGAAAACAATTAATTAGATGAGACCGAAGCTCAGCATCCTGAGTATATCGGTTTCTTCCTTAGTCTGTTCTTCCGGATTTTGTACGGATTTGGCCTTTGTGGATTCTTCAATGATTTTATCCATAGCCATATGTTTTTCTTCTTCGGGAAGATCTAGTTCTGCCACGAAGTTCTCAGTGTCGGATATCTTCTGTGCTGTGAATTTATCCTGCCAGACTGACATGCGGGTGTAGATGGTTATCTGTTCAAGGGCTTTTTCGGAATTCCCAAGCTCCTTGTAGGCGCGCGCAAGTTTTCGGTGGGCCAGCCTGATGTGCCCTTGTTCCAGCTCAAGGTTGAGTCCCTTGCTGATAATTTCAATCGCTTCCTTGTATTTGCCTTCCCGGAGATAGCAATCCCCGAGCATAATGTAGCTGGGGCCGTATTGCGGGTTGGAATCGATAGCTTTTTCAAAGTAAACAGAAGCCGCCTTGTCTTTGTTGAGAACGAAGGCGACAGTGCCTGTCTGGTGAAGCCCTGCGGCTTCGTCTTTTGTGCCGCAGCCGGTAAGCATTGCTGCGGTTATCAAGGACAGGCCGATCATAGTGGCAGTTGTCCTGATGCGATTAATTTTTTTACTCATAATATTGTGAATCAGTAATCCTGTTTTTCCCGATTAGGGCTTTTGAGTTTTACTTGCACCTCGTTTAATGCCCGAAACTTTTCGAATGGGCAAGCAGGATCGGGGTAAGATTTTGTCTTTTCACAGTTCTGTCAGGTGCGCAATTCGCCTTATGGGATTTATATGCCTTTAATTTACAGGATTAGTTTATATTAGGCAGCTCATCCCAGCAGGTGGTATAGGCGGGGGATTTGAATTTTCTGTTCATCTGCCACGGCTGTTTAATCCCTTCTGACGCATAGCTCAGGGTCTGGCGACCGAAACGGGAATTTGTAGAATCCAGCAGGTTCATGAGTTTCTCTTTTTTGACAGGATCATCCTTACGTTCCAGCTCCAGCAGATTGCATTGCCGGTTGTACTTTCCGCAGAGGTCGAGCAGGACCACCCCTGTTTTTTTGTAGCTGTATCCTTCTTTATAGATGGACCTGATGCATGACTGAGCCGTGCGGATAAGTTCCGGGGTGTAATCTGTGGCAATGGAGAGCATGCAGGTGGTTGAATTGGCGTACTGCGGCAGATTATTAAAGCGGTTGGTGGTCAGATAGACCATGACCCCTCCGGCCAGTGAGCTTTGCTCGCGTAGTTTTTCTCCGGCACGGGCCACGTAGGTTGCTACCGATTCTTCCAGATCGGTGAGGGTGGATACCGGGCGTCCGAAGGAACGGGATGAAGAAATTGTTTTTTTGGCCTGTGGCATGTTTTCCAGCTCAAAGCAGGGTGTCCCACGCAGTTCAAAAGCCGTGTGCAGTCCGGTGACGGACATGTTTTTTTTTAGCCACAAATTGGGCAGATCCCGGAAAGCCCGGGCTGTCTTTACTCCCCGGGCGAATAGTCTTTTGCCGTGACGTCGGCCGATTCCCCATACGTCAGTCACCGGGACTCGTTCCAGTAAACGGTCCATGTCGTTACGGCCGCAGAGACTGAAGATTCCTCCGGTCTGTTTGTGTTTTTTGGCGAACGATGCAGCCAGCTTCGCCTGTGTTTTTGTTTCACCGAACCCTACTGAAACAGGTATTCCGGTCCACTTGAGAATTCTGGTCCTGATTTCCAGGCCTATGGAAGGCAGTTCCCGGAGCATGCATGGCGGGAATTCAAGAAAGGATTCATCAATGGAGTAGACCTCAAGGTCCGGGGTTATGGATGCTATAGTCGCTGTCACTCTCTGGGAAAGGTCGCCGTAAAGGGCGTAGTTGGATGAAAATATTTCCACTCCATGGTGCAGAAAAAAGTCGTTATATTTGTAAGCCGGGGCGCCCATGGGGATATTCAGGTCTTTGGCCTCCTGCGAGCGGGAGATAACGCAGCCGTCGTTGTTGGAAAGAACTACAACCGGGCTGGACTTGAGTTCCGGCCGGAAAAGTCTCTCGCAGGACACGTAAAAATTATTACAGTCCACCAGTGCGAAAATTCTCATCAGAGTGCCTTGTGAATTATGTAGGTGACTACGCCCCAGACCTCGAAAGATGTCTCGGCTGTTATCTCCAGCGGAGAGTAATCCGGGTTTTCCGGTACAAGGTATATCCTGCCGTTTTGTTGCTTGATTCTTTTTACGGTCAGTTCTCCGTTGACAACAGCAATGATGATGGAGTTGTTGTGCGCGTCTTTGGACCGGTCAACCACAAGGATGTCTCCTTCACTGATGTTGGCATCAAGCATGGAATCGCCATAAGCGCGGATCAGAAAAGTTGCGGCCTTGTTGCTGATCAAGTGCTCATTCAGGTCCATCGTTTTGTCAATGTAGTCATCTGCCGGGGAGGGAAAGCCAGCGATAACTTCAGATAGGAGCAGTGGCAGCTCTGTTCTGTCTGCTGCTGCCGGGGAAAGTATTTCTATGTGACGAAGGTTCATGTTTATTATATATTTACCTTTCGTCTTGCCTGTCAATCTTAAATAAACAATACTTCCAAAAAAGAACCTGATCGGAAATCCGGTCAGGTTCTATGCTTTTATTCTTTGTCTATGAACATTGCAACCATTTGTCCAAGCACTGCGTCTGCTTCTTCGTGGGAGACCTGACAAGTTCCTACCTGCTTGTGACCGCCGCCGCCGAATTTAAGCATGACACTGCCTACATCCACTTTGCTGGTGCGGTTGAGGATGCTGTGTCCGACGGAAAAAACAGTGTTCTGCTTCATTTTACCCCAGATAATCTGGATGCTGATGTTGCATTCCGGGAACATGGAGTAAAGGGTGAATCTGTTCCCGGGATAGATTTCATCTTGTTCGCGCAGGTCGAGGATAGCCACGTTGCTGAACATTTCAGTCCGGTCTTTGAGCATTTCGCGGAATTGACTGTCTCTTTTAAAGTAAAGGTCCACACGCTCTTTAACATCGGGAAGCTTAAGTATTTCGCTTATGGGAAGTTCGCGGCAATAATCGATGAGGTGTTCCATGAGCTGGTAGTTGCTCACCGTGAAGTGTCTATATCTGCCCAATCCAGTGCGCGGGTCCATGATGAAACCGAGCAGAATCCAGCCCTTGGGATCAGCAATCTCTTCTGCGGTGAGATCTCCGCTGTCTACTTTATCCACGTAATGAAGCATTTCGTCGAATTTGTCGCCGAATTTTTCATTGCCTCCGAAATATTCCCATATAACACGCGCCGCACTTTTGGCAGATTTGGACATACCTTTGTAGTCTAAGGCCATGTCCAGGCGTTCTTCTTCACTGGAGTGGTGGTCAAACCAGTACCCACATCCTTCGATATACGGAACGTTGGCAACAATGTCGTTGGGGTCGCCGGGATAGCGTCCGTCCTGCACATCTTTTGGATGGACAAACATCCAGTTGTCCATGATCCCGATTTCCTTGAGTAAAACCGCGCATGCAAGGCCGTCAAAATCTGATCGTGTCAAAAGCCGCATTAAACTCTCCGTCTGCTGGGATTGGTAATTCAGATACCAAGAATAATTTTATGAAATACTTAGATGAAAATAAGTTTAATTACAATGGCATTTTATTATAGATTGCAAACTTTTTAACAAAATTAACAGGGACTATTTCACCACCAGTACAGGGCATTGCACAGTATGCAGGACCTTATGTGTGACACTGCCGACCACGAGCCCTTCGAGATCAGATTTCCCTTTGGACCCCATGATAATCAGGTCACATCCTTCAGTTTCAGCAGTTGTTTTAATAGCCTTAGCTGTTGATCCGCCTATTATTTTTTCTTCGTATGATATGTTTCTGCCTTTTATGGCTGCTGTTTGTTTCTCAAGCACAGCATATGATTCACGCGTAGCATTATCGATGGCTTTCTGGAAATTCGGTTCTCCCAGTCCAGTGGGGACAGGGCGGTGGCAGTGGATGACGATAATCTTTGCGCCGGATATTTCAGCAATGGAGGCTGCGTATTTCAGGGCTTGTTCTGAATGTATGGAGTCGTCGACCGGAATGAGTATTTTTGAAAAGAGCATGTTTTTCTCCTTAGGGTGTTTGGGAGATATTACTTTAAGCTCCGTTTTGCTGCAATAGCATCAGTGCTCTCTACCGCGCTGGAAATTTGGTTGTGGTTACTGAATGAGCGACCAGCGTGTTTTGTTTGGTGAATACCTATTTTTTATAGGTGTAAAAAATGTGTTTTCGTACTTTTTCTTGTAAAACAATGTCAATTAATTTAGGTATTTATCTTGTAAATTGATTAAATAATCAAAAAAATATCAAAAATTGTTGACAGGAATCAAAACTGAACGTAGATATTGTTTCCAGTTGATGTCGCTCTGAAAAAGAGTTCAGGGTAGATGTCTGCAAGATATGATGTGGTCTTCGGGAGTAGCATGTTTCCTGCGTCCGGTAACTGTAGGGGTTTCCGGTAGGTAGTTTGAAAGCTTTACCCGATAAAGTTGGATGACGATTCAACCGCAACAGCTTCTTGTAAGAGCTGCTTTGACACAACACAGGGGGAAGCCCGCATCTCTCCCTGAGTATGATGGACATCACTTTTGGTCTGATAAAATTTCAGCTGTACGAAGACGTATCGTACACATGGTTTTAGAAGATCAGCTTAGTAAAACACCTTCCGTTTCCATTCCTTAAAGCATAGGCCCCTCCCCCACCGGAGGGGCTTTTGTTCTTTAACGGCAAAGGTTGTGGGTATGAGTTCTTTGGAGAAGGGGTTCAATATTCATGAGGGACGGGATTATAGGGGTGATCACTTTCAGAGTTGACCTTTGCTCGACTTTCCGTGTAATGATTTTTTGTGTCGATAAATTTCAACAAATTGAAATAACGAGACTTTGTAATGACCAAAAAGGATACAGTTTTAAAGGCGGCCAAGGAGCTTTTCGGTGAGCTGGGTTACAGCGGTACCACATTCAAAAAAATAGCAGACCGTGCAGGAGTTGCGGTCGGGCTGCTGTCTCACCATTATGGGAATAAGGAAAAGCTTTTTCGGGCGGCAGGCTTCGATGTTGCTGAACGCTTGACTCTGGCTTTGCAGGATGAAGTGGTGCAGGCAGAAAACGGCTTTGATGCTGTAGTCAGATTTGCCCGCCGTTATCTTGAGTTTTCAGTAGATCCTGATGAGGATTTTCTGGTGTTGATCAGGTGTTCGCCTTACAGTGATCTAAAGACAGGGGAAGACCGTGACGCCATGGTCCATAAATTTGTTCAGATCCCGGTCCTGCTGGAAAACTGTGTTGCCCGTGGAGTGCGTGACGGTTCAATCCCGAATGTACCTGTATCCGAGACTGCATCCGTGATCCTCTGCAACTTGGTCGGTGCAGTAAGAACCAATCTGCTGACGCCGTACAGTCCGCCTAGTCTTTACACGGAAATATTGAATTTTATCACCAGGGCTTTGAAATCTGCGTAATTTTCTACCCGCTATGTTTATATTGGCCCGTGCAGCTTTATGCTGCACGGGCTTTTTTTGTTAGTAGTACTGAGTTTATGTAAATTCTGGACAAAATACGCGGGGGTGTCCTAATGTTATATTTAAATTTATCTTGAGTTGACTGTTATACGGTTGGGTGTGGTGAAAAATGAAGTGCTGTTTGATTGCAGGAAGACATGTTCTCACTTTGTTGCTTGTGCTGCTATGGAGTGTTTCGGCTCAATCTGTTTGCGCCGAGCACATTCTTGTTGAAGGAGATAACAATTATCCCCCTTATGAGTATTTGGAAGACGGTGTCCCTAAGGGGTTCAATATTGATATTATCCGTGCAGTAGCAAAGGTTTCCGATCTTAATGTCAGTATTAATCTTCGACCATGGGGAGAAGTCTTAGAAAATCTGGAAAAAGGGGCCAGTGATGTGGCCTCAGGTATGTATTTTTCCCCTGGTCGCACAGAACTATTCAGTTTTTCAATTCCACACAATATTGTTTCCCATTCAATTTTTGTCCGTGAAGGCTCATCTATTAAAAAGCTTGAGGATCTGCATGGCAAGGAAATCATAGTCCAGCGTGGCGACATCATGCATGACTACGCCCTTGAGCATTATCCCAATTCCACAATAATTCCTGTGCCTTCTCAGGAAGATGCACTTAAAATGCTTTCATCCGGAAAGTATGATGCTGCGTTATTGAGCAAATCGGTGAGCTTATTCCGTGTATCCGGGCTGGGAATGGATAATCTGGAAATCTCTGGAACCGATTTCGCCTTTGTGAAATATTGTTTTGCTGTCCGTAAAGATAATCAGGAATTGTTGAACAGGTTGAACGAAGGTTTGGTTTTAATCAAAAAGTCAGGTGAGTACGATAAGATTTATGAAAAATGGTTTGGAATTTATGAGCGTCGTCCCATTTATGAGAAGATCATCCATTATGCATTTCTGTTTTTTACTCTTTTTGCGGTTCTTCTTCTTTTTTCTATATTGTGGGTCGGTTTGTTGCGGCACAAGGTCAGGCAGAAGACTGAAGAATTAAACGCGGAACTGCTGGAGAGGCATCGAGCAGAAAAAAAATTAAACGAAGCACAGCGATATTTGGCAAGTATTATCAACTCCATGCCGTCAGCGATCATAGGTGTTGATAAAGAAAGGCGTATCAACCAGTGGAATATTGAAGCCGAAAAAAAATATGGGCGCAGCCGTGATTCAGTGCTGGCAAAAATATTGGAGGAAGCTGTCCCCGAGCTTAGTTCGCAGCTTGACCGTGTGTGTAATGCTCTTCAAAGCGGAGAGCAGGAAGTTGATCCGATAGTCAGCAGATATGTGGATAAGCGGACTTGTTATGAGACTGTAACCATTTATCCGTTGACGGAAGCCGGTATGGAAGGCGCAGTTATTCGCATTGATGACATCACTGAGCGCATCAATTTTGAGAAGATGGTGATGCAGAGCGAAAAGATGCTTTCCATTGGCGGACTAGCCGCCGGAATGGCTCATGAAATAAACAATCCGCTGGCTGTTATTTTAGGGAACGTTCAGAATATTATCCGCCAGACCTCTTTAGAGCTGAAAATAAATGAGGATGTTGCCAGAGAATGCGGAACCTGTATGGAAGCTATTAGTGACTATATGGACAGAAGGGGGATCTTCCGTAAGATTCAAAGCATATTTGAAGCTGGAGTCCGTTCGTCTGATATTGTCTCAAATATGCTGAATTTCAGTCGCAAGAGTGATACCTTGAAAATGTACCATGATATACCGCTGCTCTTGGATAAAACAGTAGACCTGATATCCAGCAGCTACAGTTTGAATGAAAAATATGATTTTAAACATATTGAAATAGTACGTGATTACGAAAAAGGAGTTCCCGGGGTCTGGTGTGAAAGCAGTGAGATTCAGCAGGTTTTTTTAAACCTCATCCGTAACGGTGCTGAAGCCTTGCAAAGCAAATATCAAGATGTAGGTTTATCACGTTTGATTTTAAAGGTTATGCGCGCTGGGGACATGGTCAGGATTGAGATAGAGGACAATGGGCCCGGCATGGATGGGAGTGTGAGTAAACGAATTTTTGAACCGTTTTACACAACTAAAGAGGTCGGTAAGGGGACTGGACTTGGGCTTTCGATTTCATATTTTATTGTTACAGAACATCATGATGGGACCATGGAAGTTGACTCCATGCCTGGCGAGTGGACCCGTTTTATAATTCAGTTGCCGATAGATAAGTCAAAAAGTTGATTCTCGGCAGGGAGGCACTATGCGAGTAGTAGTTACCGGCGGAACCGGGTTTATCGGGAATATACTGTGTCGAGAGTTGTCCGCGAAAGGGTATCAGGTTATATGTTTGACCCGTTCCAGCAGACCCTCTGAAGTTTCAGGTGTACGAAATGTTGTTTGGGATGGACAAAGTTCGTCCGGTTGGTCGGAATACGTGGACGGTGCTTGTGCTATCGTGAACCTTGCCGGGGATAATATCGCTTCCGGAAGATGGACCAAGGCTAAAATGAATTCCATCCTTAACAGCAGAGTCAATGCAGGGCTGGCAGTCAGCGAGGCTGTGGCAAAAGCAAAAGTTAAGCCACAGGTGGTCATTCAAGGATCTGCAATTGGTTACTATGGAAATTGCGGTCCTGAGCCTGTTAATGAAACCTCGCCGAAAGGAGACCTGTTCCTCTCGGATGTGGTGGAGAAATGGGAGGCCAGTTCGATATCGGTGGAAAAGCATGGTGTCCGCAGGGCGATTATCCGTACCGCCATGGTTTTAGGCAATGGCGGAGCTCTTGCGAAAATGATTACTCCGTTCAAAATGGGGCTGGGCAGTTATCTGGGGGATGGCCACCAGGGAGTTTCATGGATTCATATTATGGATGAAGTCCGTGCGATAATCTTTTTGATTGAGAATGAGAAATGCAGCGGAATATTTAATCTCAGTTCAATCCGCCCGCTGACTTTCAATAAATTTGCTGATTCGCTTGCTGGGGTGTTTGGTAAGCGGGTTCTTTTGCGGGCTCCCGCTTTTGCCATGAAGCTTCTTTTGGGTAGCATGGCTGAGGAACTGCTCCTCAGTGGACAGTTTGTCATGCCTGTTCATCTCATCTCCGCAGGTTTCAAGTTCAATTATACAGAAATAGACGAGGCGCTGGCTGACGCTGTTGAGAGATAGGTGGCACATAATAAAAAGGGGACGATCCATTATAGATCATCCCCGTTTTTTTATTTCTTCCACTTACGGACATATTTTTTCTTTTTCCCGGTATTGCGTTTCGCCCGTTCAGCAATTTCTTCGGTATTTTTTTCAGCTTCTTCCTTGAGCTTGAGGTAGTTATCCAGCCTGCGACGGGTGATGCTTCCTTTTTCAAGGGCCTCAAGGACTCCGCAGCCCGGTTCCTGCTCATGGCTGCAATCTGAAAAACGGCACATTTCTTCGGCTTCCACAATTTCACTGAAAGCTCGGTCGATTCCGGCATGGCAGTCATGAAGCTGTAATTCTCTGATCCCCGGAACATCAATAAGTAGCGCACCGGATTTCATCACATGCAGGGAGCGGGTTGTCGTGGTATGCCGCCCTTTATCATCGCCTTGGCGTATTGCACCGGTTTTTTCTTTTTCAGTACCGTTGATGGTGTTGAGCAGGGTCGTTTTGCCTACCCCGGAAGAACCGAGCAGGGCTACTGTTTCCCCCGGCCTGAACCATTTATGAAGACATTCAACACTTTCAGGATTTTTGCCGTTGATAGTCACAATGGGCATGGATTCATAAAGATGTTCAGCCTGCTCGCGGTATTGCCGGGCTTCTTCGGTCAGGTCTTCTTTGGTCAGGACCAGTACGAAATTAACTGCGGCCTCAAGTGCGAGGCAGATATAGCGCTCGATGCGGTTCAGGTTGAACTCGGTATTGCATGATGAAACAATGAAAAGTGTATCGATATTGGCTGCAATGGGTTGTAGTTTTACTTCCTGTCCCGGCGCCATGCGTTGCAGCAGGCTGGTTCTATCCAGAATCTTGACCGGGACCATGGTTTCACGGTCCATAAGCAGCCAGTCGCCAACAGTGGGTTGCTCGTTAAGACTTCCGATGCCTTTCCCTGCAATTTTGAGCAGTAGTTCCGATTCACCTGTGGAGACAACCAGATGCCCTTTGTGAGTCATGGTTACACGTGCGGGAAGATATTTAGCGCCGTCTTCAGCCTCAAATTGTTCTTTGAAGCATTCTTTCCAGCCTAATTCATTAAGGGAGTGGTGTTTTTGTATCAATTAATCCTCCAATTCATAAATCTAAAGTACAAATTGAAGACAGGCAAGGGGATACAGGCTGGATATTACAATTAAGTATGAATATATCTAGTCCAGATAAATCTGTTTTACTTTATTTGTTCATGGTGGTGTGTTAAAAATAGAATAATCTGTGGGGAGGATTTGCTGAACAGCCTCAATCGCGGGAGTTGACCATGAGTAAGGAAGTTCGGGATCTGATCAAGACTCATCTGCCAGATTACAGCAGTTCCCGTTTTGGGAAGTTGTATACTGATACTACTGAGTTTATGAATATTGATTTTAGCGATGTAATTAAGCTGGGGAGTGAGCACTTTCTAGTGTCAAAGAATGAAATGGAGCGCAGGTTCGGTCTTGATGACCCTAAATACTGGGTTAAACGCTGCAAGAGGCTTGAGGATGGTCAACCTCAGATTCTCAAGCTTTCGTTCCATGAAGAATTTCCCATGAACATAGGTCCGTTCAAGATTAAATGCTACCGCAGCCCGCGTAAAGAAGCACGCATCCTTGATCTTGTCCGTGGTGATATGCGTTTCATGCAGGGGTATTCTTGTGAAGACTCCACCGGAAACAACGTCCGGGTGCTTGATATTATCCGGGGGAAACGTCTTGATGTATGGGTTTACAATATCAATTCGGATCATAGGACGTATTTTTATGAGCATTTCCCTGATATCTTTGAAAAATATATCGGTGCATGTGAAGCCATAAATTTCCTGCATAACCATAATGAAAAGCATGGTGATATTCGTCGGGACCACCTTTGGGTTGAGTATGGAACCGGGGACTATCGCTGGATTGATTTCGACTATGCTTTTGAGCTTTACGAAAATCCTTTCGGGCTGGATGTTTTCGGTCTGGGAAGCATTCTGGTTTATCTGGTCGGCAAGGCCAATCTTACCCCGCAGACCCTGGTAGACCATAGTATCGATCCCGATCTGTTGCGGAACATCACCCCGGGCGACTATTCCGTAATCATAGGCAACAGGATTGTAAATCTGCGCAAAATTTATGGTTATATACCAGAGTCATTGAATAATATTTTGATGCATTTTTCTTCTTCCAGCACTGTATTTTATGAAAGTGTTGATGAATTGGTGAATGATATGAAGATCTGTTTGAAAGAGGTTCGTGGGCTATAGATGTTTTCACGCTGCTTTTATCGCAGGGAGGAGGTTGTAATGAACACCATGAAGATGCTGGTTGCTTTTGACGGTTCTGAAAATTCATTCAAGGCAGTGGAATATGTAGGAAATATTGCCAGAAATTGTTCCGGCGGAGAGATTGTAGTGCTATATGTGGAGAGGCTGCCGGAAAAAGATATGTTTCCGGATGATCGCTCATGGGAAAATCATTGTGCCGAGAATGAGAAGGATCTCAGGCGAAAGCTTGATCAGGCAGAAAAGAAACTGATTTCCATGGGAGTCAATTCGCAGGAAGTCCGGACCGAATATTTCGCAAGTTGCAACTCACCTTTCCATAATACGGATATCTGCGCCATGGGAAGAAGCATAGGGATGGATATCCTGCGCATCCGTGAAGAAGGCGGATATGGAACGATCGTCATAGGCAGGCGGGGAGTAAGTAAGGCTGAGGAGTTTCTATTCGGTTCTGTTTCCACTAAAGTTGTACAATCTGCTGTCGGGTGCACGGTCTGGATTGTTAACTGAGTTTTATATTCGTACTGTTCTTGCCCTGGGAGTATTCATTTGAAGTCTTTAAGAGTTTTTTTTGCCGTGATCGTGATACTGTCTTGTGCTGTAATTACTCATGCCAAGCCGAGTGTGCTTTTTATAGAAAGTTATCACAGCGATTATAAGTGGGATCGGGAAATGAGCAGAGGGCTTGAAGCTGTCCTTGGTGATAAAGTTGAACTGTATAATTTCCAGATGGACACCAAAAGATTGCCGGTCAGTGAATATTCTAAGCGTGCTGATCTGGCTTGGCAGTATTATCTGGAGGTGAATCCGGATATTGTTATTCTTGGCGACGATAATGCCTTGTCCCTGCTGGCAGAATCGTTTTTGGCTACAGATACTCCGGTTGTTTATATGGGCATAAACAGCAATCCGCGCAGGTATGCTCCACTGGGTAAGAATATTACCGGGGTCCTTGAACGTCCTCTTTATAAGAGAACGGTTAAATATCTGAAAGAGTTGCTGTTCATCGGCAAAGGAAAGGTTCTTGTCCTGTTGGATGAGAGTACTACATCACGTGCTTTTAAAACAGCGATTTTTAATGGAGAAGAGGGGCTGGAAATAAGCGGTATTAAAACCGATGTCGAGTTTATTTCAAGTCTGGAGAATTGGAAGCGTTCTGTTCTGGATGCTCATAAAAATAATTACAAAGCGATTGTCATCGGCTTGTATCATCGCATATTTGAAGATGGTAAATATGTAGATAGCGAGAAAATTCTTGAGTGGACCTCTGCTAATTCACCTGTTCCTGTTTTTGCTTTTTGGGAAATGAGTGTAGGCAAGGGCAAGGCCGCGGGTGGAATGGTTACGAATGGTGAAGTTCAAGGTATCGCGGCAGGTAAAATCGTCCGTGATATTCTTAACGGCACTCCGGTCAAAAGTATTAGGCCGGTCATACCCAAACAGGGGCGGTTTATTTTCAGCCGGGCAGAATTGGACAGGTGGAAGATACGGTTGCCCCGTTATATTTCAGAACGTAGTCACTTTGTTGAATAATAGGGTAAGTGACATTTTAGTTAAGTATGCAGCTGGAATATTGACCAGTGATAAAAGCTTCGGTAACTGATTTTGTTCCTTGGCAGAATATCAAATCAGGTAGATTATGACTAAAAAAATCAATATTCTATTTTTGTGTACAGGAAACTCCTGCCGCAGCCAGATGGCTGAGGGGTGGACTCGCCACCTTAAAAGTGATTCGATAAACGTTTATTCAGCGGGAATTGAAACCCATGGTTTGAACCCCGGCGCGGTAAAGGTAATGGCGGAAGCCGGGGTGGATATTTCCGGGCATAAATCACAGCACATAGACGAATTCAAAGATGTGCCCATTAATTACGTGGTTACTGTTTGCGATCATGCTCATGAAACATGTCCGTTCTTTCCCGGTGGCAGCAAAATTGTCCATGTGGGGTTTGATGATCCGCCGCGTATGGCGCAAGAAATTGCAGGGAAGGGCGGCTCGGAAGAAGAACAGCTGGACTGTTTTCGTAAAGTGCGTGACCAGATTAAGCAATATGTGGAAACATTGCCTGAAGCGTTAGCCGTACAAGATTAATCCTATCAATCCAGAAGTATCAAAAAAGCCTTGTCGTTGAGATGAGGCTTTTCTTTTGCGTATGTTTTTTATGCAGTTGCCGGTTTTTGCATGTTGATATTTTTAAGATTTTATTCATTTTATCTAAATTTAGACTAAAACTGGTCATGTGATCAGTATTTTTTTGTTGTCTTTTTTAGTTAATGCGTAATATGGATTGTAAAATTATGGCAAAGCACAAAGTGCTTTCAGGGGATGAATAAAAAAAATAAAGGTGGCAGGTGAAATGGAGTCTTTGAGAGAGTTGTACCGTATAGGAGTGGGACCTTCTTCAAGTCATACTATGGGTCCGCGTATGGCTGCTGAAAAATTTCTGGAGAAGTTTCCTGATTCTTGCCGTTTCAGGGTAACGCTTTTTGAGAGCCTTGCTGCTACCGGAAAAGGGCACCTTACAGATTGGGCCATACTCAGCGTATTGGGCGATGATAAGACTGATATAGTCTGGAAGGCCGAAGAGAAAATGGCTGAGCATCCTAATGGCATGAATTTCGAAGCTCTTGATGATTCCGGT
This sequence comes from Maridesulfovibrio sp., assembly GCF_963667685.1. Taxonomy (NCBI): domain Bacteria; kingdom Pseudomonadati; phylum Thermodesulfobacteriota; class Desulfovibrionia; order Desulfovibrionales; family Desulfovibrionaceae; genus Maridesulfovibrio; species Maridesulfovibrio sp. Next base: position 160,466 of record NZ_OY763931.1, read on the forward strand.
AATGTTATCGGGACATGGAAGGGGTACAGCGTTGGCGGCGGTGCCATTCGTGAAGAAGGAGCTCCAGCTTCATCTTCCGCTTCTGTTTATAATTTGAGCACTATAAGCAATATTATGGCATACTGTGAAGACAAGGGCATTACCTATTGGGAATATGTTGAGCAGTGTGAAGGTCCTGAAATCTGGAATTTTTTGGGTGAAGTATGGAAGGTCATGGAAGCTTCCCTTGAGCGCGGGTTAGAGGAAGAGGGGGTTCTCCCCGGTTCCATCGGGCTGCGCAGGCAGGCTAAATCATATTTCCGCCGCACCAAGCATGCCGGACCGGATATGCAGCTCACCGGGTTGACTACCGCATACGCGCTTGCTGTTGCTGAAGAAAACGCAGGAGGCGGAGAAATCGTTACTGCGCCTACATGCGGATCTTGCGGTATTGTTCCGGCGACTTTGCGCTACCTTAAAGATATTCATGAGCTTAAAGAGAAAGACTTGCTCCGGGCGCTTGCAACCGCCGGTCTTTTTGGCAATGTAATCAAAACCAATGCCTCTATTTCAGGAGCCGAAGTAGGCTGTCAGGGTGAAGTCGGATCGGCCTGTGCTATGGCTTCCGCCGCTGCCACCCAGCTCATGGGCGGAACTCTGCGTCAAATTGAATATGCAGCGGAAATGGGTCTTGAGCATCATCTGGGACTGACTTGCGACCCCGTTGACGGGCTGGTTCAGATTCCCTGTATCGAGCGTAACGCTTGTGCCTCAACCCGTGCCCTTGCACGAGCTCAGATGTCCATTCTTTCCGATGGATCGCACCGCATACCTTTTGATGAAGTTGTGGAGGTCATGAAGGAAACAGGGCACGATCTACCAAGCCTCTACCGCGAAACATCAGGCGGAGGACTAGCCAAAGCCTACAATGAACGTGTTAAATGATTTTTAAAGCCGGAACCTTGGTTCCGGCTTTTTTTATGGTTAAGTCAATATAGATGGCAGGCGACCTTATGTTGTTCTTCAGCCTCTTTTAATTCCGGCTTTTCATTTGAACATATGTCCATAACTCGCGGGCAACGGGTGTGAAAAGGGCAGCCGTTCGGTGGTGATATGGGGCTGGGCATATCACCTTCAATTATAACGTCCTCACCCTGCATTGCGGGGTCCGGTATCGGGACAGCTTCAAGCAGGATTTGGGTGTAAGGGTGCATGGGATTGTGGTAGAGCTTCTCGGCGGTGGTAAGCTCCATTAATTGACCGAGATACATGACCGCAATACGGTCGCTGATATGGCTCACAACAGAAAGGTCATGGGAGATGAATACATAACTCAGATCGAATTCTTTCTGAATTGATTTGAGCAGGTTAAGGACCTGCGCCTGTACTGAGACGTCCAGCGCGGAAACGGGCTCATCGCAGATAATCAGGTCAGGATTCATGGCAATTGCCCTGGCTATGGCGATGCGCTGTCGTTGACCGCCGGAAAATTCATGGGGATACCTTTTGTAGTGTTCAGGTCTGAGGCCGACTTGTACCAGTAGCTCTTCGACCCGCTCCTGAATTTCGTCTTTACTGCCAGATCTATGGATGCGCATTGATTCTGAAATGATGTTTCCGATTCTCTGGCGGGGATTGAGTGATGAATACGGGTCCTGAAAAACCATTTGGAGTACTGTGCTGCGTTCGGCTGCGGTCCATTCATCAAGTTTGCGCCCTTTGAAAATAATGGAACCGAAATCCGGCTTCTCCAGTCCTGTCAGCAAACGGGCAAGGGTGGATTTACCGCATCCTGATTCGCCCACAAGCCCTAATGTCTCTCCTTTTTTTACTTCAAGGCTAATGCCGTTAACAGCTTTGACTGTTGCTTTTGATAGGGAAAGCAGCCCGCCACTTACCGGGTAGTGTCGCTTAAGATCTTTTATTTCCAGTATGTTTTCACTCATTGCTAATCCGTTCTAGGTATGCAGCCAGCAGCGAACCTCTCTGCCGTCTTTATTTAAGATTTGCGGTTCCCGTTCCCGGCAGAGGTCAAATGCCCGGTTACAGCGGGGGTGAAAGCGGCAGCCTATGGGCAGGTCAAGTAGAGCGGGGACGTTACCGGGGATAGGGGTAAGCTCCTCACGGCATCCCAGCCGGGGGACTGAGTTAAGCAGCCCTTGCGTATAGGGATGCAGCGGATCTTTGAAAATATCTGCTATCGATGCCGACTCGACAACCTGTCCGGCGTACATGACCGCAACCCGTGTTGCCACCCGCGCAACTACACCTAGATCATGGGTTATGAGCATGAGCGAGCCGTTCATTTTGCGCTTCAGGTCATCCAGCAAACGCAGAATCTGAGACTGGATGGTCACATCCAGTGCGGTGGTCGGTTCGTCGGCAATAAGAATTTCCGGTGAACAGACCAGAGCCATAGCGATCATAACCCGCTGGCGCATTCCACCGCTGAGTTCGTGCGGGAAATTGTTGATCCGTTTGTGCGGGTTGGGGATTCCGACCAGTTTGAGCGCGTCCACAGCGGCCTCAGCTGCTTCCTTGGCGTTCATCCTTCTATGCAAGCGCAGGGTTTCACTAATCTGATCGCCAATTCTAAAGACCGGGTTCAACGAGGTCATGGGTTCCTGAAAGATCATTGAAAGCTGGTTTCCCCGTATTTTCTGCATTTGCTGATCTGAAAGCTGAACAAGGTCAAGATCGCGGTAAATGACTTCACCGCCGGTTATCCGGCCCGGAGGATCAGGTATTAATCCCATAACCGAAAGGGAAAGTACGGTCTTTCCGCAGCCGGATTCCCCTACTATGGCTAAAGTTTCTCCTTGCCCTAAGTCCAGACTGGCATTATCCACAGCCTTGATGATTCCGCCCGGAGTGGCGAAAGATGTCGTTAGATTCTTGATTTTCAGGATAGGTGCGGTCATAAGTATGGAGTTCCATACGCTGAATGTGTTAATCCAGCACTTATTTATATGAAAGAATATTTAAATTCTCAGGGATTCAAAAGGAATTATTTCCTTTGGTCGCCGGAGGCGAAATCTTTTGAAACAAAGCGCGAAGCGCATCAATTAATTCTTAATTGAGAATATCAAAAAATACAATCGACTTTGGAGTACGATAAGTGAATAAAATTGCTGTAATCGGTGGCGGACTGGCCGGGTGTGAATGTGCTATGCAGCTGGCTAAAGCTGAAATTCAGGTGACTTTGTATGAAATGAAGCCTGATAAATATTCCGAGGCCCACCATCTACCCGGTCTGGCTGAGCTGGTCTGTTCCAATTCTCTGCGTTCCGGCGAGCTGAATACAGCTATCGGTGTGCTTAAAACAGAAATGGAAGCTCTCGACTCTGTGCTCATGAGGGCTGCAAAGCAGTCCCGTGTCCCCGCAGGTTCAGCTCTGGCTGTTGACCGTGAAGTCTTTTCCAGACTGGTAACTGAAGAGATTGAGCAGAACGAATTTATCACAGTGGTGCACAGGGAAATCAGTTCCCTCGATGACCCTGAGCTGGCTCAATTTGATAAGATTGTTGTCTGTGCCGGACCTCTCGCTTCCGAAAGTCTGACCGAAAGCCTTATCTCAAAGATTGGAGAACAGCGTCTTTATTTTTATGATGCCATAGCGCCCATTGTCAGCCGAGATTCCGTAAACATGGATGTGGCATTTTACGGCTCCCGCTATAAGCCTGAAGATGACGATTACCTGAACTGCCCCATGACCGAAGAGCAGTACAACACATTCATCAAGGAACTTAAAGAAGGGGAGCGAGTTGTTCCCCGTGAGTTCGAAAAGGAAATTCATTTTGAAGGCTGTCTGCCCATTGAAGAAATGGCTGACCGAGGCGATATGACCCTTGCATTCGGCCCTCTCAAGCCTGTGGGGCTTATTGATCCGCGAACTGAAGAGCAGGCTTACGCCGTCGTTCAGCTGCGCGCTGAAAACAAAGACAAAACCTCGTTCAACCTTGTTGGTTTCCAGACAAAACTCAAGTACCCGGAACAGAAACGTATTTTTCGCATGATCCCCGGACTTGAGGACGTTGAATTTTTGCGTATGGGCTCCATCCACCGCAACACTTACGTCAACGCTCCCGAAGTGCTGAACGATAAGCTGGCTCTTAAGGCCGATTCACGTATCCATCTTGCCGGACAGATTACCGGTGTGGAAGGTTATCTTGAATCTGCGGCGTGCGGACTCTGGGTAGGGCGTATGCTTGCTGAACAGGCAAAAGGCAAAGATCTTCCCGCTCCGCCTCCGGAAACTTCCATGGGCGCGCTGCTTGAACATCTGCGCGAAAAGAAGAAGAATTTCCAGCCTTCTAATGTCCAGTTCGGACTCATGCCCGCGCTTAAAAAACGGGCCCCCAAAAGAGTTCGCAAAGAGCTCTATGGCAAACGCGCCATGGAGATTTTTGAGGCTTGGTTGGAAAATAATATTGAAGATTAGGTCTATAAGCACGCTAGGCGAAGCCTAATAAAAGGGGTAAGGCCCCGGCAGGGTCGCTGAAGGCATTTCTAATGACAAACAAACAACATCCTTTTGAAATAAATCCGAACCGGACATTGCTGACTTTGGCAATTCCGGTTCTTTTTTCCATGGTTGCTGAGCCTTTGACAGGGCTGGTGGATACTGCATTTGTTGCCAAACTGGGGCCTGAGCCGTTGGCATCACTGGGTATCGGGACTGTCGTATTTTCTTCTGTATTCTGGATTTTCGGATTTTTGGGAATCGGCACGCAGACAGAGGTTTCGCACGCACTGGGAAAGGACGATCTGGAGCGGGCTTCCTCACTCGGTTGGATGGCTGCGGGTATTTCCGCTGTTCTTGGTTTAGTTATGGCCTTACTGGTTTCACCGTTTCTGGGGAACATCGCGGCACTTATGGGTGGCGAAGGAGCTGTGCGTAATCTTGCTGTCGATTACATGCGCTATCGGTTGCTGGGTGCTCCGGCATTGCTGGTGGTTCTGGCCTGCTTCGGCTCATTACGCGGCTATCAGGATATGCGTTCCCCGCTTTGGATTGCAGTGGGTATGAACGCCATCAACGTTGTCCTTGATTGGGGGCTTGTCTTCGGCAAAGGACCGTTCCCGGTCATGGGAGTGGGCGGTGCGGCTTTGGCCAGCGCGATCAGCCAGTGGATAGGTGCTGTCTGGGCAGTGCTGGTTGTGCGCAAGCATTATGGATTCAACACCGGATTCAGTCTGGCAGATGCCCGTCGGTTGTTTGTGATCGGCGGTGATATGTTCGTGCGGACAGGTTGTGTATGCCTGTTCCTGCTGCTCTGTACCCGTTTTGCCACCAAGGCCGGTGCTGAATCAGGTGCCGCGCATCAGGCAATCAGGCAGTTTTTTATTTTTCTGGCCCTTTTTCTGGATGCTTTTGCCATCAGCGGCCAATCTCTGGTGGGGTATTTTGTGGGCCGTTCTGACAGGAGAACCGCTCGAAAAGTTGCCGTGCTGGTCTGTAAATGGAGTTTCGTAACCGGAGTTCTGCTTACTATCGGCATGTATCTGGGACAACAGCCGGTGGCTTGGTTGCTGGTCCCGGAAGAAGCGGCCATGGTTTTTACCCCGGCATGGCTGGCGGTGACATTTTTGCAGCCGATCAATTCACTTTCTTTTGCAACAGACGGTATCCATCTTGGAACAGGGGATTTTCGCTATCTGCGTAATGCCATGATGGCATCGGTGCTGACCAGTTCCGTGGCGCTTTTTGTCGTCGACTGGATTCAGCCGCAGCAAATGTTGCTCTGGATATGGATTGTGGCCGGATTATGGACCAGTTTACGCGCTTTGTTTGGTATGATCAGAATCTGGCCGGGTATCGGGGATAGTCCTTTGAATGTTGATCATGATTGACAATGTAAGTGAACAATCTTATCAAGCTTTTGCCTGAGGCGCTCTCACGAGCTTAATAGGGAATCCCGTTAAAATCGGGAACGGACCCGCCGCCGTGAGTCCCGCAGATAATTTCATCCCATGAACTGGATTGATTCCAGTACAGTATGCCACTGAATTTGAATTTGGGAAGGCTGGATGGAATGGGACGAGTCGGAAGACCTGCCCGGGTGCAAATCACGATTGTTCTGACGGCTAACGGGGCTTTTAACTGTCAGAAATTGCTACACGTACTTCCGGTATGTGTGGTTTTACCATTCCCAAGCCCCCCAAATTTGAGGAGACTGTTATGCAGTGTCGTTTTGGGGACAAAATCAAGTTCATCCCCGCACTTCTTCTGGTTTGTTGTCTGCTGATTCCTTCACTTGCCATGGCCGGTCACGGTGAAGCCAAACCTGTTAAAAAAGGTATCCTGCTGGCTGCTTTCGGTTCCAGCATGCCGCAGGCTCAGGCTTCCTTTGATGCTATTGATGCCGCAGTGAAAAAAACTTTTCCCGGTGTGCCTGTCTATTGGTCCTTTTCTTCCGCTATCATTAGAGATGTGTTGGCTAAAGAAGGCCGTATTGTTGATTCCCCGGCTATGGCCATGACTAAAATGATGGATGCCGGATTCACCCACGTCGCTGTTCAGTCATTGCATACCATCCCCGGTGAAGAGTACTCTGGAATTCTTGAAACCGTTAAAGCTTTCGAAGGCATGCCTAAGGGCATGAGCAAGGTTACCGTGGGTAAGCCGCTTCTCTATACCAATGACGACATGCTGCGTACTGTTGATGCCATTGTTGCCAATATTCCTAAAGACCGTAAGGCCAAGGACGCGGTTGTACTCATGGGCCATGGAACTCCCCATGCAGCAAATATCTACTACCCCGCATCCCAGAACTACTTTTCCAAGGTTGATCCCAAGATTTTCGTTGGCACTGTAGAAGGTTCTCCTTCTCTTGATGATGTTAAAGTCCTGCTCAAGAATAGTAAGTCCAAAAAAGTATACCTCATGCCCTACATGTCCGTAGCCGGTGATCACGCCCGTAACGACATGGCTGGTGATGAAGATGATTCCTGGAAATCCGAATTGACCAAGGAAGGCTACAAGTGTGTTCCCGTTCTCAAGGGAACTGCTGAGTTTCCTCAGGTTGTTGAAATCTGGGTTGACCACCTCAAGGTAGCTTTCAAGCACCTTGGTGACCATTAATTAAAATCAGGCGGTGATGATGGTATTTATAGGTAATAGAAGGGCGCAGGCGGTTTTGGTACTGTCTCTGCTCGTGCCTGTATCCATCTTTGCCGCCTGTCTTTTCGGGGCCTATGGCACTGACTCAGTCCAGGTGCTGGCGGTTTTTAAATCTGCCCTCGGTATCGGGACGCAGAAGGTTGATCAAGCCCTGTCGTTCATTGTCATTGATCTGCGTTTGAGTCGGGTCTGCCTGTCGTTTCTGGTCGGCATGTCGCTTGCTGTGGCCGGGACAGTCTATCAGGGTATCCTGCGTAATCCTCTGGCCGACCCTTTTACTTTAGGCGTAAGCAGCGGTGCGGCCTTCGGTGCCAGTCTGGCTATTTTTTCCGGTTCGACTCTGCTCGGTGCGGGACTCTGGTCCAGATTCGGGAATCTATTCCTGCCACTGGCTGCTTTGGCCGGAGCAATGGCCGCACTTGGCGCGGTGCTCATACTGGGGCGTATCGGCGGCAGATTACGACGTGAAACCATGGTCCTTGCCGGGATTGTGGTGGCGACTTTTCTGTCTGCGTTGATTTCCCTGCTCAAATCTCTTGATGAGGATTCTGTAACATCCATTGTTTTTTGGATAATGGGTAGCTTTCAGGGACGCGGCTGGTCGCATTTGCAGCTGTTCCTACCGTATTTCATCGCCGGGCTGATCCCTCTGGTTTATTATTCACGTGAACTGGATATTCTTTCCCTTGGCGAGACTCAAGCCCGTCATCTGGGCATGGATGTTTCGCGTGTACGGATGGCGCTTCTAATCGGTTCCGGTCTGCTGACCGGGGCGGCGGTGGCTGTTTCCGGGATTATCGGATTCGTGGGATTGATTGTGCCCCATCTTGTGCGCATGTTTCAGGGCGCTGAGCACAGGCCGCTGCTGCTTTCTTCCTCATTACTTGGAGGTTTGTTGCTGGTCTGGTCCGATGTTATTGCCCGTTCTCTGCTTTCCGGCGGCGAAGAACTCCCGGTGGGAGTGGTTACTGCTTTGCTTGGCGGACCGTTTTTCTGCATTGTGTTGCGTTCCGGTTTTAACACTGGAGCTAGCTCCGCATGATTAATATCAGGAATTTAAAATCCGGATATGGTGGGCGCGAAGTTCTGCACGGGCTTAATCTGGAATTCCCGGCAGGCTCCATGACTGCTATTCTCGGGCCAAACGGTAGTGGCAAGACCACTCTTGTTTCATCAATTTCAGGTGTCCTTTCCCCCCTTGAAGGTTCCATTGAAATTGAGGACAGGGCTGTGGATGTTTACCGTCCCCGTGAACTTGCCGGGATAATGGCCGTGTTGCCGCAGCGGGTGGACCCTGCTTTCGGCTTAACTGTGAAGTCTATGGTCATGATGGGACGCTATGCCCACGGTTCCGGCTTTTTCGGTTATGACGCAGAGGATGAGAAAATCTGCGCTGAGGCCATTCAACGGGTGGGGATCAGTCATCTTAAGGATCGTTCTGTTGCTGAGCTTTCCGGTGGTGAATTTCAGCGCGTGCTCATGGCCCGCACTGTTGCCCAGCAGGCTCGGATTATGGTGCTGGATGAAGCTGCTTCCGGTGTTGATGTGGCCGGTAAGATCGAGCTTTTCGATCTTCTGAAACACATGAACAAGGAAGGAGCGACCATCGTTTGCGTTATACATGATCTTAATCTGGCAGCTCTTTATTTTGAACGGCTGGTTTTTCTTTCCAAAGGAAAGGTGAAGCTGGACGGTTCACCTGCAGAAGTAATTACAGAGGAAAATATTTCAAATGTTTACCAGACATCTGTTGCGGTGGTTGAGCATCCCCGGCTCCGTGTGCCGCAGGTTCTTTTTTCTCCTGCTGCTGATTAGTTTCGCAGGTAGCGCGCAGGCAGGAGTTTCCATTACCGATGATTTCGGCAATGAAGTTGTTCTACAACATCCTGCTAAGCGCATTGTCGCCTTGTATGGTTCTTTTAATGAGATTTTGTATGCAATGAATATGGGGGACAGGCTGGTAGCCCGCACAGCTGCGGATCACTATCCGGAGCAGATTAATACACTGCCGTCCATTGGAACGCATATGCGGCCCAACCCGGAGCTGATTGTCGCTCTGAACCCTGATCTTGTCCTGCAGATGGCCGGGCGCTCTCAGGCGGCGGCAGCCCTTGAACCACTGCGTACAAGGGGAATTCCCTGCGCCATGTTTAAGGTTTCGTCGTTTGGGGAAATGTTTTCCATGATCAGCAGGATTGGTGTTCTCTCCGGGGAACCGGGCGCGGCTGATAAATTGATTGCTTCAATGAATGCACGACTGGATAAAGTGTTGCAGAACCATGCCGTTTCTGATCCCTTGCCGTCAGTCTTTTTTGAGATACGTTATCCTAATTTGCTGGCAGCGGGGCAGGGTTCCATAGTGAATGACATCATCCGCCATGCCGGGGGCGTGAATTGCGTTACCAATTCCAAGAAGATTGTGCGCATGGGGGAGGAAGAGTTGATGCGGATTAATCCGCAAAACTATGTTTATCAGACAGGACGCATGAATCCTTCCCCAGTTACACCGGAAGACCGCAGCCATTTCAAACTTATTGAAGCGGTTCGCAGTAAAAGAATTTTAAAAGTGGATGAGTCTGTTTTTTCCCGGCCCGGTCCCAGAAATGTGGATGCCGTTGAAATTCTGGCGGAGTTCCTTTTTAATAATAAAGAGAAATAAATGAGTAATTCTGGAAAAATATATGGCATCGGGGTCGGCCCCGGTGATTCTGACCTGTTGACTGTGCGCGCGGTGCGTGTGTTGGAAGATGTGGATGTGGTTTTTGCTGCTTCATCAACTAAAAATGAATATTCTCACTCCCTTAAAATAGCATCTGAATTTGTGCGCGATGATTGTGAGGTCGTCCAATTAGGCTATCCTATGACCCGCGATAAAGAAGTTTTGACAGCGGCTTGGGAAGATAATTGCCGTATCGCGCTCAAGCATCTGGAAGGCGGCCGGAAAGCTGCTTTTCTGACCCTTGGAGATCCGTTGATTTATTCAACATTCGGCTACATGATGCAGACCATGAAACGTCTCTACCCCGAAGTTGAATTTGATGTCGTTCCCGGTATTACATCCTATCAGGCTGCTGCGGCAAGATCTCAGCAGGTATTGGTTGAGTCCGGGCAGAACCTGTTACTCACGTCCGGGGTGGCTGATGCCGGAAAATTCGCAGAGTCATTAGACAGTGTGGATAATGCCGTGATCCTGAAAGCTTACCGTAATTTCCCGGAACTGCGCGATACGGTGAATGAAATGGATAAGATGGATGTGAAGTTCTATACCCGTCTCGGTCTTGACGGTGAAGCTATTTATCTGGACATAAATGAAGTGCCGGAGAAGACTAATTATCTTTCACTCATGTTGCTTACTGCCCGCAAGTGAGGGTAGCTAGCTGTTTTATGAATTTAAAAGGCCGTGAATCTTATGGATTCACGGCCTTTGTTTTTAACTCTTGATAATCGGTGTCCCTGTTTCGTGGAGGTCCTCTTTCAGTAATTCGCGCATGCGTTTGCTGATTGGGCCGGGGCGGACATCGTGGATGGGTTTTTTGTTGAAGCGGACAACACCTACTGCGTCAATGGAGGTCCCGCAGATAATTACTTCTTTGGCCAGCAGGATGTCTTCTTCGGAAATTGCCCTGAAATCAACTTCAATTTCATTTTCGATGAGCTGAAGAGCGCGGGCAATGGTAGTCCCTGCCAAGGAATTGATGGCCTTGGGGGTATAAAGTTTGCCGTCCTGACTGACGATGCAGACGTTTTCGGTAGCCCCCTCGGCAAGAAAGCCTAAATCATCAAAGCAGAATGGAATATCAAAGCCTTCTTCCTTGGCATTGATCTTCATCATGACGTTGGGCAGGTAGTCTATTGACTTTATTGTTGCCAGATAGGGCTGTTTGGCCGGAACCTTACTCCTGAAGGCTGTTATGCCCTTCTCGTACCATGATTCCGGTCTAGGCTCGTGCTTGTAGACTACGATGTACAGGGATGGAACCGGACACTCGTAAGGATCAATACCGAATCCACCTGGACCGCGTCCGAGAAGGACGCGTACGAGTCCGGAATCCACACCGGAAGCACCGGCAACCTCAAGGATGAGATTTTCTAGCTCTTCCCATGTGCATGGCGGTTCCAGACTGATGGTCCGTGCGGAACGCTTCATGCGGCGCAGATGCGGAGCCAGCTGGTAAAGTTTTCCATCCACGAATTTCATGGTTTCAAACACGCCATCACCGCGGTGGACAAGATGGTCGTCCCAAGGCATGAGCATCAGTTTGGGGTCAGTACACACCAGACCGATACGGTGTTCGTAGAAAGCACATACTTTCTCGGTTCCCGCACGCATGGCGGAAAGCATTGCATCAATGTATTCGTTAGCGTCAACTTTTCTAATCAATTCCAGACTCCGTAAAATTATCTATACCCTTTCGGGGATCATGACCGCCATATACTATCGCGGAATCCAATTCCGCAAAGTCGAATTACATTATCGCCAAAGGGCGGGATTTCGCAAGAGGGAATACCGGACCACAAAAAAACGGTGAAGCCGGGCGGCTTCACCGTTTTTAATTCTTATGAGGCACCTTTTAATAAGTTCTGCAAAGATCAAAACAATTAAAAGTTTTTAAGGAGTCCTGAGAAATTTTTAGCAAAAGTTCTTTGGTCCCTGAAACGCCGCTTGCGGCATTCCTATTTTACACGAACGAGATCGCGTGCGATCAGGGTCTCGGCGATCTGTACTGTGTTGAGTGCAGCACCTTTGCGGATGTTATCGGAAACGATCCACATGTTCAGGCCGTTTTCAATGGTTTCATCTTCGCGGATACGGCCGACGAAAACATCATCTTCCCCGGAGCAGTCAATGGCCATGGGGTAGAGATGCTTTTCGGGGTAGTCCACAACGGTTACACCGGGGAAGTTGGAAAGTAAGTTACGGCATTCCTCAACAGTAATTTTTTCCTCGGTCTCGATGTTTACGGACTCGGAGTGGCTGTAGAAGACGGGCACGCGTACAGTTGTAGCGGTGAGTTTGATGGAGTCATCGCCCATAATTTTCTTGGTTTCGTTGACCATTTTCATTTCTTCTTTGGTGTAGCCGTTGTCCATGAATACATCAATATGCGGCAGGCAGTTGAATGCGATCTGGTGCGGGTAAACACTGGGGACCACTTCTTTGCCGTTGAAAAGTCTGCTGACCTGTGTTTCCAGTTCGTTGATGGCTTTCTGCCCGGTACCGGATACAGCCTGATAGGTGGAAACAACGATACGTTTGATCTTTGCTGCATCGTGGATGGGCTTAAGCGCAACAACCATCTGAATTGTGGAACAGTTGGGGTTGGCGATGATGCCGGGATGCCAGTCAAGGTCTTCTGGGTTTACTTCAGGCACAACAAGGGGAATTTTGGGGTCCATGCGCCACTGGCTGGAGTTATCAACAACTACACAGCCCGCTTTTGCCGCGAGGGGTGCGAATTTTTCGGAGGTACCGCCGCCTGCGGAAAAAAGGGCCAGATCAAAACCTTCAAAGGAGTCTTCTTTCAGCTCGATAACGGTCAGCTCTTCACCTTTGTAGGGAACTTTTGTTCCGGCGGAGCGAGAGGAAGAAAAAGGAACGATTTCAGATGCAGGGAAGTCGCGCTGCTCAAGCACCTTGAGCATTTCACGACCAACCGCGCCTGTGGCACCTACAACAGCAACTCTGGGATTTTTGGTACTCATAGCAATACCTCCGTATTCTTACCCCGGACTGTATAAAGTCCGGTTTATCTGTTAAATATTAAAGCAGAATTTCTGCCTATCCAATAGCCGTATTAAAATTTTAATGCCTGGCCGATTTCAAGGCAGGCTTTAGCTCTATTCAGGGTGTAAAGATGCACTCCCGGCGCTCCGCCGTCCAGCAATTCCTGAGCCTGTTTTGTCGCGAATTCAATCCCCAGTTTGTAAACCGCATCATCACCGCCTTCTGTGTGGGCTTTTTCCAGCGCGCTTAGGAATTTTCCGGGAATAGCCGCGCCGCACAGGGAAAGGATGAATTTTGCCGACTTGAGGCTCATGATGGGTAATACGCCGGGCACCACGGGAACATCAATACCGAATCCCTTCAGTCTGTCGCAGAAATCAAAATAGACGCGGTTATCAAAAAAGAGCTGGGTGATGATGAATTCCCCGCCTTCGTCGATTTTGTATTTCATCCACTTGAAGTCTTCCTTGATTGAAGGGGATTCAAGGTGCGCTTCCGGGTAACCCGCAACAGCAATACCTACTCCTGGATGTTTTTCTTTCACATAGGTGACTAAATCGGAGCCGTGCTTGAAAGTCTGGGTGTTGAAATCGAAATCCTCGGAGTCTGCCGGGGCATCGCCTCGCAGAGCAAGGATGTTTTCAACACCGACTTCCTGAAGTGCGGAAACAAATTTACTGATATTCTCCGGGCTGGCACCGACACAGGTTAGGTGTGCAAGAGGTTCAATGCCAGCATCCTGCTTCATTCTTTTAACAATTTCAAGTGAATTGTCCTGTGTTCCACCGCCTGCTCCATAGGTAACAGATGCAAAAAGGGGATTTAGAACTTTAAGCTTATTCACAACCTCAAAAAAATTGGGCCAGGATTTGCGGTCTTTAGGCGGGAAAAATTCCAGAGAAATGAACTGTTTGTTTTTATTGATCAAATCGATGATTTTCATGTTTAACTCCAGTGCCCCGCGGACTTATCAGGAATATCGGTAGGGCTGATTTGATGCGCTTTGCGCTTATTGGTGTAAGTATTTTGCCGCTGGCGGACCTTAGGATAGGATTTTACAGACTGTTCCTGACATCCATAAAATCCTATTAAAAATGTTTGTTATACTGTTGCAATCCCTAAGACTTGAAGGAAAGCTTCGTGCCTAAAGGCTAGTGCAAGGACCTCAAAACTTTTTATTAGTACTAAGTCGTTTTGGGCGAAATGTGCGGGGAGGGATTTATTTATGAAGTTCCCGTTTCTTCAGCATTTCAAGAATTTCGAGATTTATAGGCAGGAATCTTACTTCAAGATTGCCGGTTAAATCAAACCAGTCGAACTGCTGATTTTCCATAGAACGGACTTGGCCTGAAAATTCCCAGATGTCGAAAAAGCTCAGGTGCACTGTATATTCTGGATACTGTACAGTTTTTTCCATCCAGAAGTCAAAGTTTGTTGGCGTGATGCATAACTCTTCCTGTAATTCACGAACAAGGGCATCTCCGAGTGATTCATTCACTTCGACCTTTCCGCCGGGAAATTCCCACCATCCGGCATAATCCTTTCCTGCAGGACGTTCGGCAGAAAGAAACAGGCCGTCTTTCCAAATTATCCCGGCAATAACTTCAATTGGATTTGTTTTTTCCATTATAATAATATGTTGGCAAAGTTACAGAGTTAAGAACTTCAGCTCTCTAATAATTGTTTTTTACGTTCTTCAAGTTCAGCTATTTCATCTTCAAGTACGGCCATTTTTTCCATCAGGCTGTCGGCCCACGCACTGGTCTCGGTATAGCGTGAATTGAGTTCCACCGCTGCGGCTCCATCATTATACAGTTCGGGATCATTAAGCTGTTCTTCCATTTTTGCCTGATTTTCCAAGGTCTTTTCAAGATCTTTTTCGAGCTTTTCATATTCGGCCGTTTTGGGCTTCAACTCTTTATACAAGGCATTTCTGATTTCAGCCTGTCTCCGCTTATCCTCTTTGCTAAGTTTGCGGGTTGTAGACTTATTGCTTTCGTCAGTGTCAGATGAACAGGCAGACAATGCCGGTGCTGCAAGTTTTTCCTTGCGGTAGTTGTCGTATTCTTCAAAAGAGAAAAAAGTCTTAATGCCGTTGTCGGTCAATGCCCATATTTCGTCAGCCACCTCACCAAGCAGGTAGCGGTCATGGGCTACAAATAAGAGGGTTCCGTCATAGTCTTTCAGTGCCCGGATCAAACCTTCACGACTTTCAAGGTCAAGATGGTTAGTCGGTTCGTCGAGAATGAGCAGGTTGGCCCGGGAGAGGAAAAGTGAGGCGAGAATCAGCCTGTTTTTTTCACCTCCGGAAAGCGCGGATATCTTGCGTTCAAAATATCCTTCTCCGAGCAGGAAAAGGCCGAGCACGCTTTTAAGCTGCTCCTCAGTGGTATCGGGATCGCAGAGGCGACGGATTTCGGAAAGCGCAGTTGCTTCATTGCGTAGAATCTCGTTCTGATGCTGACTGAAGTATGCAAGTGACGTATTCTGGCCGATCTTTGCAAATCCGGAGTTGGGTGTAAGAGTGCCCATTATTACTTTAAGCAGGGTCGATTTACCGGCACCGTTTGGTGCGGCAAGGGCGACCTTTTTGCCACGGAACAGCTGGAAATTGAGCAGCGGCCAGATGGATGGAGGTTTTCCGTCATAGGAAAATTCGAGATCAACAATGCTGATCGCCGCTTTGTCCCCTCGTGACGTCGGCGGAAGGCGGAAGCTAAGGGTTCTGCCGGAACGGTTGAGGTCGGCTTCTTCCTGAATCTTGTTCAGCTCTTTGGAAAGTTTTTCAACTTTCTTTATTTTGGACTGGGCCTGAGCTGCCTTGCGGGCTTTTACACGAAAGCGGTTGATGTAGGAGTTTTCTGCTTCAATCCGCGCGGAAAGCTTGGCCGCCTCGCGGTTGCGCTGTTCGGCATTTTCAGCCTGCCATTTCAGGAACTCGGTAAAGTTACCACGTCTAACTGTAGGACGCCCGGAGCCGAGGAAAAGTACATGGGTTCCGACTTTGTCCAGAAAAATACGGTCGTGCGCAACATAGATTACCGCACCACGGAAGGATAGCAGGTAGCTTTCCAGCCACTCAACAGCTTCAAGGTCAAGGTGGTTGGTAGGTTCATCAAGCAGCAGCAGGTCAGCCCCCTGCAACAGCACACGGCCAAGTTTGGCGCGTTCACGCCATCCACCGGAAAGCTCTTTAATCTTGCTGAGCATGTCGTGTTCGGAGAAACCGAGTCCGGTCAGAATCGTGCGGGCTTTGTGTTCCGGGTTGTACCCGAATTGATGTTCCAGTTCAGCCTGTTTCTCTGAAAGGCGTTCCATAAGAGCCTGATCGTTTTTCTGTCCGGCTTCTTCCCATTGTTCCCAAAGTTTGTTCCATGACGGAAGAGCAGAAAGCACCCAGCTCAGCAGCGTATGTTCAAGTATTTCGCCGGTAAGTTCCTGTGCCACATAGCCGAGGCGCGCGCCTTTAGAGATGGAAAGCACTCCTGCATCAGGTTCGATTTTTCCGGCAATAAGCTTGAGAAGAGTGGATTTTCCGCAACCGTTGGGTCCGGCAACGGCGAGGCGCATACCTGCGCTTACTTCGAATGAAAGGTCGCTGAAAAGGTCTTCCCCGTTGTATGATTTCTCAAGGGATGAAATTGTAATTCTGGGCATCGTTTCTCCGGGGCAGTTCTTGTAGACCTTTCACAAGTAAAGGCAGAAATTTAATGGAATTTATTATATAGATGCGAAAAAAATAAGTGGCGCATCAGGCTGTGCTTGATCAGCAGTTTGAATATATGCTCAGCTCTCAGAATGCAAGGGTAAATGGGGTGTCAGCAAAGCTAAAAATTCAGCAATAGCAAAGAATAAAGTTTTGACCGCGCCGATGCTAAAAGATATTCAGGTTTCATGAGCACATGGTATGTATATCTGCTGCGTTGCAGTGATAATTCTCTCTATTGCGGTGTTACTACCGATCCCGAGCGCAGGCTGAAAGAGCATAATTCCGGTACAGGTGCTAAATATACCCGTTGCCGGCTTCCGGTGGTTTTTGAAACGTATGAGTCCTTTCCGGATAAACGGTCTGCCTACCGCGTTGAATATGCAGTGAAACAGAAGCGGGCAGCCCATAAAGCAGATTTCCTGAAGTTGCTGGCAAGTCAAGCAGAAGCGGCAGAACATTCGCAAAATTAAAATCTACATGCACCGGATAAATTTTACCGGATGTGCAGACGTTGAGTAGCTCCTGAAGGCGGGGTGCTCATTCAAATTTAAACAAAGAATCTGAAGTCCGGTTGAAATTTTCCACTTCTTCCTGCTGATCCGGGCTGAGATTATGCGGATCCCATTGCTTGCAAAGTTCCTGAGGCTCACGCGCCCGGTTACGTACGCGGATTACAGCAAGACTGCGTTTTCCGGTCGGGATGAAAGTTGTGCGTACCAGATGACAGTCGATATGTGCTGTAAAGCAGTCTATATCCTTACCCCTATTCATGCATTGCCCGACTGACACAGTAGACCAGTCTCCGATTTCAGGCATATCCACTGTTGCTGTTCGGTTCAGGATTAAACGTACGCTGGCTGTGCAGTTTTTGTTGTTGAAGTAGAAATCGTGATGAGTGATATGTCTGAAAGTCCGTTTATCACTCCCGTCCGGAAAAAGTCTGCTGGAAACGTGCAGTTGTTTTCCTGTGGTGGTGAATTCTGAATCAAACGGAATAAGAAAAGGTTGTCCCGGTGCATGGTTAGCACCGGAACAACCTGTAATAATCATTGTCATCAGATACAAAGCAAACATCAAGAGAGGCTTGAAACGGCCTTTCGCAGTATGCTTGAAAGTCGGCATCATTTATTTCTTCTTCTTTGCGCCTGCGTATTTTTTGACGTCAATGTTGTACTTTTTGACCTTGTAGTTGACGATGCGGTAGCTGACTCTCAGGTCGCGTGCCGCTTGCAGCATGTTCCCACGAGCTTTTTTCAGGGAATCTACCAGCAGTTCCTGCTCAAATTTAGCCACGGCTTCACCGAATGACAGTGAGGTGTCAGTGGCGGTGGATTCTGCTGTCTGCAAAGTCGGTGGCAGATGGTAGGTTCTGATAACCTCTTCTTCGCAGATGAGAACAGCACGTTCAATGCAGTTCTTCAGTTCACGAACGTTTCCCGGCCAGTGGTACTGGGTAAACAGGTCAATTGCCGGGCTGGAGATACGTTTGATCTCTTTACCGTATTCCTCTGAAAACATGTCGAGGAATTTTTCAGCCAGCGGCAGGATGTCTTCCCGTCTTTCGCGCAGATGCGGGATAAAAATCGGGAAAACATTGATGCGGTAAAAAAGGTCTTCCCTGAATTTACCTTCACGCAGCAGTGTTTCAAGGGGCTGGTGGGTCGCGCAGATCAGGCGGACGTCAACAGCTATGGGCTGCTCGGAGCCGACACGTTGAATTTCCTTTTCCTGAATTGCGCGCAGAACCTTGGCCTGTGCATCAAGTGAAAGTTCCCCGATTTCGTCAAGGAACAGGGTTCCGTTGTTAGCGATTTCAAAGAGGCCACGCTTATTCTGATAGGCTCCTGTGAATGCACCTTTCTGGTGACCGAAAAGTTCACTCTCGACCAGCTCTGCGGGCAGGGCTGCGCAGTTCAGTTTTACCAGCGGTTTGTCCCTTCTGGGGCTGCAGGAATGGATAGCTTCGGCAAGAAGTTCTTTACCTGTTCCTGATTCCCCGCGCAGCAGTGCGGTCGCACGGCTGGGGCCGACCTGACGGGCCTGTCTGAGAACCTGCTTCATGCTCTTTGATGTTGCCACGAAGTCCGCAGGCGGCGGAACATCCACCGCTCCCGGCATCATCCCCTGCGAAAGCATCTGGGCCTGCAGGGACATTTCTTCCTGTAAGCGGGATACCTGATTGGAGATAAGGGCCGCAACAACTTCAAGGAACTGTTTGTGTTCCAGAAGATTATCCATAGGCAGGATCGGGGCGTCAACACTCAGTGCTCCGAGAACTTCCTGATTACCGTCAGAGTCAGTGCTTTTGATAGGTACGCAGATGAATGACAGCTTTTTCTGTTCTTCCTCCGACCTGTTGAAAGCTTTATTCAACAGCTGGTTGTCTTCCGACATTCTGGGAATGATTACAGATTCGCCTGTTTCGTAAACCTTGCCAACAACCCCTTTACCCGGTGCGTAAGTCGCAGTGTAATCCTTGGCCGGGCTGTGGGTTATGGAAAGTTTCAATTTTTCAGATTCCGGGTCCATGATGGCCAGGAATGCACGCGGGAAGTGGAGGTCTTTGGACAGAACTTCAAGGATCGCGTTGAGGCTTGGTTCCAAATCGTGATGGGGAGCTACCGAGTCAAGAATTTCATTCAAAGTTGAAAGATATATATTATCCACTCGTTCCGTCAGTCCGTTTCTAGTCATTTCGTTACTCATGCCGTCCAGGCTGTTTTAGTTTGCAGCTTTGTCGGAGCTGTATAGGCTCCGTGGTTCCGGCCTAAAATTTTGATGGCGCATCGGGAGTATCCTCCCGTGATGGTATACTGTTCTGTAAAATCGACAGCCGCATGTCATCATGCGGCTGCCGGTTATTTACTTAAGAAATTGCCTTAACTCCGAGTTCCAGAGCCTTCAGGTTGATATCCGCAATTTTTGGTTTCATGGCTGATTTAATAGTTTCAGCCAGTTCTTCAGGTTTCAGCGGGATGCACCCCGTGGCGCAGAGCGCTCCGAGCATGGCAATGTTACCGCTCTGCACGGCTCCGGCTTCAAGGCCTAAGCTCTGGCAGGGCAGGTAGTATGCTTTTCCGGCACAGGCATCAATCTTTTCCTTGATAATTTCAAGGGGGGTGCTTTCTGCCTTACCGGTACATACGGCTAGCGGTGGAATGTATTCGGTGCTTGAAAGCACGATTCCGCCTGGTTTCAGGTAGGGCAAAGCTCGCAGGGTTTCCAGAGGCTCAAAGCCGAGAATCACGTCTGCTTCACCGTGTCCGATTTTGGGAGAGGCCAGACCTATCAACAGTGCTGATTCAACAACACCGCCGCGCTGGGCCATTCCGTGAATTTCACCGGCAGTAACATCAATACCACAGTCAAGAACCGCCTGCGCGAGGAGGTTGGTGGCTGTCAGGGTACCCTGTCCGCCGACCCCGGTCATGAATATACGCAACTTCGTATCCATTAGCTGCTCCTTTTCCGGGCTTTAATATCTTTAGTCAGCTGCAGGCAGAGCATACAGCCGGAACAAAGTATTTCGTTGATCTCAACACCTTCCGCAGTCTTTTCGAATGCGGGACAGGCCAGCTCTTCCATTACCTTGAGCACTTCTTCGGTCTGGTTCTCGACGTAAGCGGCACGTACGGGGGCTTTCTTAAGGGTTCTGCGGGCGAATAGCGGGCAGGGGTCCTTAGCGATAAGAACCCGAACACCACTCATCTCTTTGAGTTCCTCAAGAGCCTTGGTGGTAGCTTTCTGGTTCAGAGGGCTTACAGTGCGTATTTCTGTTACACCGCAGCCTTTAACGATTGACTCGATGTCCACCTGCGCTGGGTTGGAGCCGAGCACGGTAGTTTCTACACCGGGATGGGGCTGGTGCCCGGTCATGGCGGTGGTGGAGTTATCAAGGATTACCAGCAGGATATTGTGCCTGTTGAATACGGCGTTAATAAGACCTGTGATACCGGAGTGGAAGAAGGTTGAGTCACCGATGAAACCAACAACAGTCTGTCCTGCTGCTCGTGCAGCACCGGAACCGGCAGAGATGGAGGAGCCCATGCAAAGCAGAAAGTCCGCAGCGTTAAGCGGGGGAAGGATACCGAGTGTGTAGCAACCGATATCTGAAGAACATACTGCATCCGGTCCGAAAACTTTTTTAACTGCGTAGTAGGCGGCACGGTGAGTACAGCCAGCACATAAGTTCGGTGGGCGTGTAGGCAGTCCTTCTTCGGCTGGGCAGTTATCTACTTTTACCGCTTCCATACCCAGAACTTCGCGGATGATCGCGGTAATATTCAGGGTGGAGTACTCGTCGTTGCGGGGCAGCAGGGCATTATCTTTACCGATAATTTCTACTGTGAGGGCATTTTTCTGGGCCAGAATCCTGATTTCATTCTCAAGGAAAGGCTCGAGTTCTTCAAGAACAACGACTTTTTCCACGGACGAGATGAAGTCGGTGAGCATCTTGGTGGGCAGCGGATAAGTGAAGCCCAGATCAAGAATTTTAAATTTGTCGCCAAGTCCGGTATCTGCCAGTGCGTCTGCGAGATATGCTCTACATATACCGGAAGCAACTATACCGATTTTCCCGTTTCCGGAAACTTTGTTGTACTTGGATGTCTCGGACATTTCGCGCAGCTTTTTTAGCTTATTGAGCAGATCTACGTGCATTCTGCGTGCAAAAGCCGGGATGGGTACGAATTGTGCCGGATTCTTTTTAAAACCTTCAGCCGGAGCAAGTTTGGCAATTTCACCGTATTCCACAGGTCCGCGCAGATGGTTCACACGGGTGGTGGTGCGCAGAAGGAAAGGAGAAGACATTTCGCGGGACAGGTTTAAAGCGTCACGGGTCATGTCTTTTGCTTCCTGGGCGGAAGAAGGCTCAAAGCAGGGAATTCCTGCAAGGCGTGCGTAGTAACGGTTATCCTGCTCGTTCTGACTGGAGTGACATCCGGGATCGTCTGCGGAGAGCAGAACCATGCCGCCGGGAGTGCCGGTATAGGCCAGAGTCATAAGCGGATCAGCGGCGACGTTTACGCCGACATGTTTCATAGTGGTCAGGGTCATTGCACCGGCAAGGGTGGCACCGCCGCCAACTTCCAGCGCGACCTTTTCATTGACCGAGTATTCGAAAGTGTATTCGCCTTCCGGGGAAAGACGGAAGAAAGTGTCCGGAACTTCGGAGGAGGGGGTGCCGGGATAACAGGTAACAACCTGAATACCGGCTTCAATAGCGCCTCGGACAATGGCTTCATTGCCGAGAAGCAGTTTTTTCATGCCCGGACTGTCCTTAAGAAGTGGGTGAGCCATGAATGTGCTCCTTAGGTCATGTGGTTAACAGAAAGTTCACAAACTCACGACTATTGAGTCTCAGGGGGGATCCGGCCCCATCGGTTAATGCCGGAGCCCCGGTCTGCGTCTCATTACATCACGCAGTCGTATACTTATGATCAGCCTGTGGTAAATTTAGAGTTTGGCTTTGAGTTCGTTGATTTTGATTTTGAAATACGGAGCTTCCTGCGGGGAGCTGGCCAGCAGACCCTGATAAGCATCAATCGCAAGCTGGAATTTCCCGGCCTGTTCTGCGGCTTCTGCCTGAACTCTTCCTATTGTTGCTGCGAACTCTTCACCTGCGCTGTTCTTGAGAGCCTCCAGAATGGGAAGAGCTTCAGCTGCCTTGTTATCGAGTATCAGGCACTTCGCTTCGCCAAGACCTGCAACAGGAGCCATTTCCGGGCTGGATTTACCAACAGCTGCCCATGCTGCTTTTGCATCTGCAAAGCGGGAGATCTCCATTAAGGATTTAGCCAGTGCCAGCTGAACAGCAGGTTTCATGGATGACGGAGCGTCCTTTTCGAAGTCAGCCAGTGCTTTGACCTGCTCTTCTCCACTGTATTTGATCAAGATGGAGCCCATTTCACTTTGGGCTGTGATCAACTGTTGCTGGTTCATGTATTTGAACCCGGCCGCTCCACCTGCAATGAGGATAATAGCCGCAATTCCGGCTGCAATCAATTTTCCGTTCTTAATAATGTAGTCGAGAACAGGGTGCAGGCTGTCGGGAGTGGATTCGTGAACCTGATTCAGAATGTCCTGTGTAGTGTTTTGTTCTTCCATTTTAAAGGAATGCCTCCATGAAAAATTTATACAAAGTTGAAGTGCGCTATATAAAGCAGTCTGACAAAAAGGTCAAAAACGAATGTTTCGTTTAAGTGGCTGTAAAAACTGGTTTAAGTGTAAAGTGTTTGAAAAAGCTTACAAAAAAAGAAAAAATAATTTCACATATTTTCCAGTAAAATGCCCCGAAGACCGTTTACATTGGTAAATGGTAGTTGACTTTTTTGCAATATCCTTAGTAGCCAAAAAGGATGAATCGGCGGAAATAATGATAATTCAGTCAATATAAATTTTTTGAGGTGTATTATGAGTCATTCAGAAGCAATGAGAGCGGTGGCCGTCAAGGCCAAAGACGCCTCCCGTAAGATAGCATGTGCTGCTGGAACCGCGCGTAACGCGGCAATCAATGAACTGGCAGTTTTGCTTGAGCAGGAGAAAGAATTTATCTTCGCAGAAAATAAAAGGGATCTCGATGCCGCCAGAGAACGCGGTTTGGATCAGGCCCGTCTGCAGCGTCTGGAGATAACACCTGCTGTTCTTGATTATATGATTCAAGGTTGCAACGAGGTTGCCGGGCAGGTTGATCCTGTCGGCGGGATCGAGAATATGCAACGTCGTCCCAATGGTATGATGGTTGGTAAGATGCGTATTCCCCTTGGCGTAATCATGATGATTTTCGAATCACGTCCCAACGTCACTGTTGATGCGGCAGTGCTCTGTCTCAAAGCAGGTAACTCGGTCATCCTGCGCGGCGGCTCGGAAGCAATTCACTCCAACCTCGCCCTTGCATCTCTGCTGCAGAAGGCGCTTGGTAAAGCCGGGCTCCCTGCTGAAGCTGTTCAGGTAGTCGAAGTTACCGACCGCGAAGCTGTCAGTGAATTGTTGAAGCTTGACGAATACATTGATGTCGTTATCCCACGCGGTGGTGAAGGACTGATTCGGGCGGTCGTTTCTCAGGCAACCATGCCCGTACTAAAACATTACAAGGGTGTCTGTCATATCTACGTGGACGAGGATTGCGAAATCCCCGAAGCAATGAACATCATCAAGAACTCCAAAGTTCAGAAGCCTGCCGCATGTAACTCTGTTGAATGCCTGCTGGTGCATGAAGACATCGCCAAAGAGATTCTTCCTTCTCTCGGAACTTTGCTCAGTGCTTGCGGAGTAACCTTGAAAGGTTGCCCCCGCGCTGTGCCTCTGCTGGGATCTAAGGCCATTGCTGCAGATTTTGATGACTGGGGCATGGAATATCTTGATCTTGTTCTTTGCGTTAAAGTCGTCAGCACTCAGGATGAGGCTCAGGATCATATTTCCCGTTACGGCTCAAACCACAGTGAAGTTATCCTGACTAAGAATCATGCGCGCGCAATGCGTTTTATTCGTGAGGTTGACGCTTCAATGGTCGGTGTTAATGCTTCCACCCGTTTTAATGATGGCGGCCAGCTCGGACTTGGTGCGGAAATAGGTATTTCCACTTCCAAACTCCATTCTTACGGCCCCATGGGTGCAACTGAATTGACCAGTACCAAATTTGTGCTCCTCGGTAATTGGGACGTGCGTAATTAAAAGGATTTCTATGGCGGCCCTTCGGTGGCCCTGTAGGTGTTCCCTGTCTGATTTTACCGCTTTTGGAAAAGGGTTTAAGTATCCCAAAACTTTATATTAGGGCTTCGTCGACTCGTTTTTAGAATAGTTATAGAAAATACCGCATTAGCTGCTAAGGTTAGTGCGGTATTTGGTTCTATGCCGCCAGAAGGAAATATATGCGAAGCTTACAACAAGGTTTTGAAGAGGAAGGCGTCCGGGGGTATTCAATATGAAGATAGGTCTGTTTGGTGGAAGTTTTAATCCGGTTCATTGCACGCATATTGATGTGGCGAATGGTGTGATGAACCGTCTTGGGCTGGATAAGGTCTTGTTTGTTCCTGCTGGGAACCCTTACCATAAGGAACAGGGCGAAATGCTTTCAGCCGCTTTGCGTTATGAGCTGGTGGAAAAGGCGGTGCAGGACTTTGATGGCCTTGAAGTCAGTGATATTGATATTTCGGTAGAAGGTCCGACCTATACCATTGATACCCTGCGTGAAGCTGAACGCCGCTATCCGGGAGTGGAGCTTTATTTTTTAATGGGGCAGGATTCGCTGGAGGCATTTACCGGCTGGAAGGATTGGCAGCATATTCCCAGGGTGGGTAATGTTGTCGCGGTAAGCAGGGCGGCAGCTGACCATGGAATTATGGCCGGTGAGCTGGTAAAAATTTTTCCCGATCTGGAGCAGACTGCGGATAACCGCTGGACTCTGCCGGGTGGAAAGTCGATTTACATAATCGAAGATTTTGATTTTGTAATCAGTTCCACATTAGTGCGCGAAGAGTGGAAAAAAGGCCGGGACATATCGAAACTGGTCCCGAAATCCGTGGTTGAAAGCATGGCTCAGCACAAAGCAGAGCTGGCTGAATACTGGATTTAGAAAATTAAATTTATTTGGTTTGTTCGGTGAAGACCAGCGAATCAGCTCATCAAATCAACAATCTTTTCAAATACATCTACAGCTTTAATTTTCCGTAAACACTCGCGGTCTTTTTTGCAGTCGCTTTTCCCGTGCAAAGAGCAGGGGCGGCAGTCCATTTCAGTTTCAAGTATGATATCCTGCGCTCCGGCGGGGTAAAATCCCCAAGCCTTTGATGTCGGCCCAAACATGGCTATAACCGGGGTTGAGACTGCAGCTGCAAGGTGCATGGGCCCAGAATCTCCAGTAATAAGCAGTGTGGCTTTTTCCAGCAGGGCGCAGGTCTCACGCAGTTGTAGCTG
Organism: Maridesulfovibrio sp.; assembly: GCF_963667685.1. Taxonomy (NCBI): domain Bacteria; kingdom Pseudomonadati; phylum Thermodesulfobacteriota; class Desulfovibrionia; order Desulfovibrionales; family Desulfovibrionaceae; genus Maridesulfovibrio; species Maridesulfovibrio sp. The sequence goes on from NZ_OY763931.1 coordinate 185,915, forward strand.
GCTGGTGAAATTGCAGCCCGTCCCCTGCGGCTCAAATACATTTTTATCCCTGCCGATAATGGCCCAGCGTATGTTGTTTTTATTCAGCATATCTATGAGGGTCTGCCAGTTCTCACGCGGCCACGCTTTATCCGGATGGGTGGCGTAAGGGTGTAGAGCAATAAATTTTTGCCCCAAATCATGTTCTTCAATCAGCGTTTGGGCGATATCTATTTCCGCTCCAGTTGGATAAATGTGCGGCAGCAGTTCCGATGCGTCCGGGATATCTTTTTCAAGGGCTGATGCGTAGCGTTGGGTTACCCGCAGCCCTGAAAGTTTTTCGTTCAGCTTTTCGGAGCGGGTGAGTTTGAAAGCGCGGCGTTCCAGTGAAAATTTGTTGTAGCGGTAAACTTTTCCTTTCCAGCGCGAGGCTAGAATTCTGGAGCGCAAGGTGGAGTGCAGGTCGATAAGCTCACAGCCCTTGTATTCGGAAGCGATTTCCCCGGCTTTTTTTATCCAGGCCAGATCGCCAAGATCTTTTTTATCAAGGCTGATGACATTTGTTATATGAGGATTATTCTCTAAAACAGGGCTGCTGGATACTTTGGTGATTACTGTGAAGGTGCAGCCGTACTTTTTTGCCCAGTATTCGATTACCCCGGTGGTCAGGACTACGTCTCCGAGGGCACTGAGTCTGAAGATTACTTTGTGGTTTTTGTTTGTCATCGCGCGCATATTTTAATGGCGAAGCTCAAAAGGTCAATGTTTTTTACAAGGGTAAAATTTGGATGGTGTAATTATTTTTCCCCGACCTAACTGTTTGAACTCTTGCTAATTTTACCTTATGATTTTATTTTGTATCAAAACCGTAGGGAATCGGGCGGATCTGCCCTATTTCTATTGCGCCACTATCTCCCTTCTGATACTGATGCCAGTATCAAAAAGATGCCGAGTGGCGTTCTTTTATAACCTTAACTCAAAATTTAATGCTGGAATTAATACTTTCCGTCAGTGTTGCTACACTTATTTCCGCTTACTGTTCAGTCAGTGAGGCCGTATTTTATTCTTTTCCGTGGAGCAGGATTGAAACTCTGCGCAAGGAAGGCAACAAGTCCGGGGAAATTCTCCATCGCCTGCGTTCCAATGTGGACCGGCCGATCACTGCAATTCTGACTCTCAACACTGTTGCCCACACTGCCGGGGCTGCTTTTGCTGGTGCCGCATGGTCCTCCGTTTACGGTGTTGATACCCTGCCATGGTTCACTCTTGGATTCACCATCATTATTCTCATCCTTTCTGAGATTTTACCTAAGACCATCGGTATTGTATATTGTGAACCTCTGGGTCAGGCTTTAGCCCGGCCTATGGAAATTTTAATTTGGATTTTTCTTCCAGTTATCTGGATCTGTGGAATCTTTTCCCGTCTTGTGAATCGAAACAGGAAGTGTGAAGGACCGCAGGCCACGGAAGATGATATAAGAGCTATGGTCAGCCTGACCAGGAGATCCGGGGCGATTAAACCCTATGAAGCCCTCTCAATTGCCAACATCCTGTCGTTGGACGACAAGATTGTTGAGCAGATTATGACACCCCGGACTGTTGTGTTCTCTCTTCCTGCTGAGATGACCGTAGAAGAGGCCCATGTGAAATACAGCGCATGGCCTCACAGTCGTATTCCTGTGTATGAAGGGGATGATCCTGAAGATATTGTCGGGGTTATTTACAGGCGTTCCGTTTTTGAGGCGCTTGCAGATGATCATGATGATGTTAAGCTTTCCGAGTTGATGAAGCCGGTCCGTTTTGCGCTGGAAAATATCACTCTGGATAAGCTTCTGGTGAAATTCCTTGAAAGCCGCATGCATCTTTTTGTGGTGCTGGATGAATACGGTGGAATGTCAGGGGTTGTTACCCTTGAAGATGTTATGGAAGAGATCCTTGGGAGCGAGATCGTGGACGAGACCGATCAGGTCGTCGATATGCGGGAACTCGCACGTAGGAGAAGAAAAGAACTGGTCGTCAGCAAGGAAGAAGATTCCGCTGACGTTTCTAAATAGAACGGAGAACTAGAATGGCCAAGAAAGGCGGAAAAGGCGTTTATTTCGCCGCCTTGATCCTTTTTCTAGGTGGGCTGGGATATCTGATTTATTCGGGTATATCTCAGGATAGCGTGTATTTCCTCAATGTTTCTGAAGCCCTTGCCATGGAAGAATCCGAGCTTGGACAGGCTCGGTTATTCGGCAAAGTGGCTCCGCAGAATATTGAGTCAAAATCTGGTGGACTGGGGGTTTCTTTTGATCTTACCGATCAGAAAAAAGCAACACAAACCATCCGCGTAGACTACAGCGGCGCTGTGCCTGATACCTTTAAAGAAGGGGTCGAGGTTATTGTTGAAGGGAATTTCGTGAATGGGCACCAGATGTTCAGAGCCACTTCCCTGATTACCAAGTGTCCGTCCAAGTACCAAAAGGAAAATCGCGAGGGATGATCCTTTGCGCTAGTGCTCCGGTATGTTTAACTTTCGGAGTCTTCCGTTTTAAAAAGAATTTATCCGTAATGGAGTAAATATAGTATGCAGCTATTTGCCAACCTTTTGCTCCTCATCGCCTTACTTGTGGCGCTGGGAGCGGGAGCTTACGCGTGTCTTGCCCTGCTTACAGGCAAACGCAATGTGCTGGAATTGATTGAAAAGGCCAATATAGCCATTGCCGGTTTAATTATAGGTTCCAGTCTCATTCTGACTATTGGGCTTGTGAACAGGGATTATTCTTTTAAATACATCTACGAATACGTAGATAATACACTTCCTATTTTCTATACACTTACAGCATTCTGGGCCGGAGCAGACGGTTCTCTCCTTTTCTGGATGCTTTCCATTGCGATTATGGGTGTTGTTTTTGCCAAATTTACTCTTTTTGAAGAGTTTTCGGAGAAAACAAGACTTTATTACTGGCTGTTCTACATGGTGGTGCAGGCTTTCTTCCTGCTCCTGCTGACAAGCTGGTCAAATCCATTTATGGAACTGGTCCCGACCCCCGCAGACGGTCACGGTTTAAATCCGCTGCTGCGTAACCCCGGTATGATTTTTCACCCGCCGCTGCTGTTTCTCGGCTATGCCGGATTTACCAGCCCTGCGGCTCTTGCTCTTGCTTCGTTCATTTCCGGTGAACTGAAATCATGGGTTTCCTTCTGTCGAAACTGGAACATTCTGGCTTGGATTTTCCTTACTGCCGGTATTATTCTTGGTTGCTGGTGGTCTTACATGGAACTCGGTTGGGGTGGTTACTGGGCTTGGGACCCGGTTGAAAACGCTTCCCTTATCCCATGGCTCAGTGCATCAGCTTTCATGCATACTGCAATTATTCAGATTAAACGCAAGGCCCTACAGAGAACCAATGTTTTTCTCATGAGTCTGACTCTGCTGCTGTGTATATTTGCTACTTATCTGGTGCGCTCCGGCGTTGTGCAGTCCCTGCATGCTTACGGTGAGAACGGAGTAGGGCTGCCTTTGCTGATTGCTCTGCTTTTTAACCTTGCTATTATTGCTGTTGTCCTTCTGGTAGGTCCCCGGCCTGATTCCCGAACCCTTTCCGGTTTGAACAGCCGTCAGGGTATGCTGGTGATTGCGGCATGGGCTTTTCTCGGTCTCGGACTTGTGGTCGGGCTGGGAACAATGTGGCCTGTTATCAGTAAAATGTGGAGCGCGAACCCTGTAGGGTTGGATGCACGGTTCTATAACCGGGTCTGTCTGCCGCTGTTCAGCTTGATTATCCTTATTTTTACAGTATGCCCGTGGTTCAATTGGAAAGAGGGTATTTTCGACAGACGCGGCCTGTATCTTGTCGGCGGTGCTTTTATCGGCGGCGGCGCAATCAGTTACGCCTGTGGTATGCACAATCCTCTTGGACTGATTACAAGCGCTGCTTCCATCGCGTCTCTGGCTGGAATTATAGGCGTTTTTGTCTTTATTCCCCAGTTGCGCCGAGTCCGCTCCATGATCGGGGTTTACGGACTGCACTTCGGTGTGGCTCTTGTTTTTCTCGGTGTGGCATGGTCCGGTCCCAATAAAATTGAACATCAGTATGTGGTTCAGCAGGGCGAAAGCGTAAAGCTGGGAGCATATGATGTTACCTTTAAAAAGATTACTGAAGGTCAGACTCCTGAGATGGCAAATATCGCTGCACTTCTTGAGGTTACTGAAAACGGTAAGCCTGTCGGTCTGCTTGCTCCTGAACGGAGACTGTACCGTAATTTTGAACAGCCTTTTGCTGAAGTCGCTGTTATTCCCAGTCTTGGCAGCGAAATATATGCTACTCTTTTGAGCGTTGACGAAGAGGGCAATGCCACCTTGAAGATGAGCTTAAACCCGCTTATCAACTGGCTCTGGATCGGCGGCACTTTGATGTGTCTGTTCGGATTTATGGCTTTTAGAAAACCGAAACTGAGCTAGGCGGTTCGCTGTGGCAGAGAATGGAAGTATAGCCCTTAAGGTGCGCAAGGCAGCCAAGTTCTTTGGAACAAGGCTGATTTTCAAGGATGTAAGTTGTGATGTTAAGCGCGGTGAGATTCTTCTTGTCGTAGGTCGCAACGGAGCCGGCAAAACAACCCTGCTCAAGATAATGTCCGGGCTTTCAAGGCCGTCGGCCGGCTCTGCGGAGATTTTGACTGAACCGGAGAAGACAGCCTACCTTGGGCACGCCACCTTTATTTATCCGCGATTGAGCGGTCTGGCGAACCTTTCATTCTGGGCTTCCATGTATGACCTCTCGCCTTCTCGTGAAGAGCTTATGGCTTTGCTGAAACGGGTAGGTCTCGAACGTGCCGCCGAAGAGCAGGCCGGAGCCTATTCCAGAGGTATGGCGCAGCGTTTGAATCTGGCTCGCGTTTTTCTCGTCAATCCGGATCTTCTGTTTCTTGATGAACCGGGGACGGGTCTTGATCAGGCATCGCTGACCCTGCTTCGCGCAGAAGTCGTGGCTTTACGGAATAGCGGAACTGCCATTGTATGGATCAGTCATGATGTGAACCATGATACCGGGCTTGCGGACCGAGTCCTTGGACTTGCCGGACGTAAGATGGCTTATCTTGGTTCCGCTGCCGAGTTCGACCCTGAAACCGTATTGGGAGGGGAGAATGCTTAAGCGAGGATTGACCATCGCGTCCAAAGACTTGCGCCTTTCCATAGGTGGGGGACAGGGACTGACACAGGCTGTTCTGCTGGGATTGTTGCTGATTTTTGTTTTCAGTTTATCCCGTCCCGCCGGGCAGCTGGTTGAGCCGCAGGCAGCGTCAGCTATTTTCTGGCTGGCATCTTCTTTCGGACTGGTTTTGGTTTTCAATACCTTGTTTTCAATGGAAGAATCAAACGAAGCGCGTCTGGGACTGCTTTCATCGCCTGTTCCCCTGCACGCTGTTTGGTTCGGCAAAGGCCTTGCCGGATTCGGGCTGCTGCTTTGTTCGCAGCTTGTTTTTCTCCCGGCAACAATTGTATTTCTCGGTCAGGATATGAATGGGTCGTTCGCACTTTTCGCTGCGACTCTGCTGGCTGCGGATTGGGGACTGGTCGCCCTTGGAGCTTTGCTTGGAGCAATATCTCAGGGACAGGCTGCACGGGAATCTTTACTTTCTGTGATCCTTTTTCCGCTGTTGTTACCTATCCTGCTGGGTGCAATACAATTGATGACTTCGGTTTTCTCCGGGGTAAACCTGATGGACGAGAGTTCATGGATGGGCATTATTGTTGCCGCGTCTGCTCTGTTCAGTGGGGCGGGTCTGATCCTTTTTCCTTTTGTATACAGCGGCGAGCAGTAATTGCGCCGTTTATATAGTTTTTACGGAGTTTATAAATGAACATTGCAATCGCAGCACTGCTGGCTGGTGTAGCACTTTGTGCCGGGCAGTATCTTATCTGGATGTATGCCCCCATTGAAATGACTATGGGGTTGGTCCAGAAGATCTTTTATGTCCACATGCCAATGGCGGCTTGGGCCATGATCAGTTTTTTCGTGGTTTTTCTCGCCAGTGCGGCGTATTTGCTGAAACGTGATATCAAGTTTGATTACATTGCCGGGGCTGCGGCTGAGATCGGTGTGGTCTTCAGCGGTCTTGCCCTGATAACCGGGTCCATCTGGGGCAGGGCGGCATGGAATGTCTGGTGGACATGGGATCCGCGGCTTACAACCACGTTAATTATGTGGTTCGTGTACGCTGCATATCTTGTTCTGCGCACTTCTCCAATGTCTGCCGAGCGCCGTTCCCTTGTCTGTGCTGTTCTAGGAGTTGTCGCATTTGTTGATGTCCCTCTCGTTTTTTATTCTGCGCGACTCTGGAGAAGTGTGCACCCCAACGTAATAGGTGCTAAGGGAGGCGGAATGGAACCTGAAATGTTGACCACTCTGCTGGTTAACATCGTTGCATTCGGCCTGTTCTGGCTGGCTTTGCTGGCTGTGCGCTATAAGCAGGTCAGGCTTTCGGGAGAACTGGACGCCAAGATGGTCTGGGATCAGGATTAATAATCAGGAGTAAATATATATGAATAGTGAAACTTACCTCTTAATCGCAAATGTTGCTGTATGGGCTGTTCTGGCCGGATACCTGGCGTTCATGGCAGCCAAGGGTGCATCCATGGAGCGCCGTATCAGGCAGATGGAGATGCTCGATAATGACAAATAAATTAATTGATGATTTTACACTGACTGGCGGGCAGAAAGCTGTTGTCTGGCTGTTTGGCGCGGTCTTGGTCGCACTGTTCATTTCTTCGCTTACTTATCGCATGAGCCATCCCGGGAATAAGGTTGAGTTTCAGCAGCAGAGCAAAAGCGGTGGAATGCCCGGCGGCATGGGGGGCGGCATGAATGAGGATGCCATGAAACATGTGCGTGAACTTATGGAGCGCATGGGCAAGGAACCAGATAACATGGAAATCCAGCTTGAACTTGCCAACTCTTTCATGATGATCCGTGCTTATGGTCGTGCCCAGACATTCTTTGAGAAAGTGGTCAGCGTTGAGCCTCAGAATGTTCAGGCACTTATGGGACTCGGTATGTGTTATTATCAGGCAGAGCAGTTTGAACAGGCTGCCGCTACATTTGATAAAATTCTTGCTGTAAACCCTGATGACGCCATGGCTGCGTTCAATGCGGCTGTTGTTAAGAAGTATTACCTTCACAAGCATGATGAAGCTGACGCACAACTTAAAATGATAGTGGATAATCCCAAATCTTCTGCTGAAATGAAGAAACGTGCTGCAGAAGAACTGAAAAAGGAAGCTCACGCAGAGTAGTCATCGTTAGACTGTTTTAAAAAAAAGATCAAAAAAAAGGGAATCCGTAAAAATGGATTCCCTTTTTTATTTTTTGCGACATTTATTAATCTCTATTTCTTCAAATATGTAGAGTGACCGCTCACCCTGATGATTGTTTTTTTAGCTGCTGAAAATTGAGGGTAAACAGACTATTTTTTTACGAGGAGGTTAATTTGACTTACTTTATTCGTAAATTGCAGCCAATCATTGACAAGTTTGCTCAATGCCAGCTAGTTAATAACTGAAGCTGATTGAGAATCTCGCAATTTTAATATGCCCGTCTTGCCGGATCTGGGTCTGATTGCACTGAAATCAGTTAATTGACGAAGTCTGCTGTTTTCAACAGTAGTAATAACATGATAGGGTTATTCACGTTTATTTCTTGTTGCTGACAGGCACAAGTTGTTCGCAGGTGAATAAGGTAACCGGGCTTAAACGGCCCAAATTAACACAGTCAAGGAGTGTTGTGATGAAACGTTCATTGGTGGTCCTGCTGGTCGCAGCCATGATGACCATTGGTTCTTTTGGTTCTGCTTCCGCAGGCAAAATCGTTCTCGGTGTTCCCGGTGCCCACAGTGGTGACCTTGCAGCCTACGGTCTTCCTTCAGTTGAAGCTGCTAAACTCGTTGTAAAGTCCATCAATGACGCTGGTGGAGTGAATGATGAGCAGGTTATTTTGTCTACTCAGGATGACCAGTGCAAGCCTGAATTTGCAACCAACGCTGCAATGAAACTTCTTTCCGACGGTGTTACCGTAGTTCTCGGGCACATTTGCTCCGGCGCTACTAAGGCAGCTCTGCCTATCTATAAAGATTCCAATCTGGTTTGCATGTCTCCTTCCGCAACCAGCCCCGGTCTGACTCTCAGTGGGGATTATCCCAACTTTTTCAGAACCATTGCATCAGATGACGCTCAGGGTGCACTGGCCTGCAAATTTGCCGCTGAAAAACTCGGCCTCAAAAAACCCGCAATCATCCACGATAAGGGTGACTACGGTAAAGGTTTTGCCGAGTGGACCCAAAAATATCTTGAAGAAAAGGGCATCAAGCCTGTTCTGTTCGAAGGTGTAACCCCCGGTGCTGTTGACTACTCCGCAGTAGTGCAGAAAGTTAAGGCATCCGGAGCCGATGGTGTTATTTTCGGTGGTTACCACCCCGAAGCTTCCAAGATCGTCTCCCAGATGCGTAAGAAAAAAATGACCATTCCTTTCCTTTCTGATGACGGTGTAAAAGCTAAGACTTTTATTGATATTACCGGTGAAGCTGCTGAAGGCGTGTACGCAACCGGTCCTCAGGATATTACCGCGAATCCCATGTATAAAGTTGCTCTCAAGCAGTACAAAGATTCCCATGACGGTCAGGAACCCGGTGCTTTCTACTTTGAAGCATATTCCGCAGCCCTTGCTCTGCTCAAAGCCATTGATTACGCCAATTCCACTGATTACGATAAGATTGTTGAAGCACTTCGGACTCACGAAGTTGAGACTCCCGTTGGCAACATTAAGTTTGATGCCAAGGGCGATGCTATCGGCGTAGGTTTCTCCGTTTATCAGGTTAAAGACGGTCAGTACGTAGAAGTCAAATAAGCTTCTGCTCTTTTAAACAATTCCGGTTCAGGGGGCAGGCGTATCGTCTGTCCCCTGACTCTTGATTCAGCAGGGTCCAAATGGAATATTTTCTGGAATTATTTTTTTCCGGTCTGACCAGGGGAAGCATCTATGCGCTAATAGCCCTCGGTTACACCATGGTTTATGGTATTATTGAACTGATTAACTTTGCCCACGGCGAAATCTATATGATTGGTGCTTTCGTGGGGTTAGTAGTAGCTGGCATTCTCAGCAGCTTCGGTTTTCCGGCGGCTTCAATTGTACTTCTGGCGACCATTGCGGCAGTTGTTTATGCGGCTTCATACGGATATACTATTGAGAAAATAGCTTACCGCCCGTTGCGTGGCGCGCCGAGGCTTTCTCCTCTTATTTCCGCAATCGGCATGTCCATTTTTCTTCAGAACTACGTAATGCTTTCTCAGACATCAGACTTTCTGTCTTTCCCCAGTCTGATTCCTGAGTTCGGCTTTCTTAAACACTACGAGTCCATGATCGGTTCCACCGATTTCCTGATCATTGTTGTGGCGGCAGTCGTCATGGTCGGACTTAACCTTTTCATCAAATTCACCCGTCTGGGTAAGGCCATGCGCGCCACAGCCCAAAATCGCAAGATGGCCATGCTGGTCGGTATCAACGTAGATCAGGTTATCTCGGCTACCTTTGTTATCGGTTCCGCTTTGGCTGCAATCGGCGGTGTCCTGATTGCTTCCCATATCGGGCAGATCAACTTTTTCATCGGATTTATCGCAGGTATCAAGGCTTTTACAGCCGCAGTTCTGGGTGGAATCGGTTCTGTTCCCGGAGCCATGCTCGGCGGGCTGATCCTTGGCTGGACTGAGAGTTTTTGCACAGGATATGTTTCCAGCGACTATGAAGACGTTTTCGCCTTCGCGCTGCTGGTTCTTATCCTCATCTTCAGACCTTCCGGACTGCTCGGAAAGGCTCCTACTCAGAAGGTGTAACAGCCCGGCTGATGAAACGGGTTGGTCCCGCTTTGTGAAAATGCTAAAAATGGATATCTTTTAATATGGAAGGTTTTAAAAAATCTATACTGGCTTCATTGTGGTTCATGTTTTTGACCCTGCCCATTATGGGGGTCTTCGTGAACACTATCGATAAGTCCGTCACCTGGCATTTAGACCGGGTCCTTTACGTTGGTGCCGCGACCTTTGTTTTGTCTTATTTCTGGCGCTACATGCTGAAACGCAAGGAAATGGGTAAAAAGCAAGAGGAAGAGTCAAGCGTTGAAAAAGTTACTGTGCTTAATAAGCTGGTAGCCAACCCAAAAATATACTGGCCCGCCTTGGTTGCCGTGGCCGGGTTCGCTATTGCGTTTCCTAAGCTTTTTTCAATGTATCAGGTCAATGTCATGACCACCGCTCTTATCTACGTGGTCCTCGGCCTGGGATTGAACATTGTTGTAGGTCTGGCCGGTTTACTTGACCTTGGATTTGTAGCTTTCTATGCTGTTGGTGCTTATTCCTACGCGCTCATGAATATGTATTGGGGAATCAGCTTCTGGGTAGCTCTTCCGCTCGGAGCATTGCTTGGTGCTTTTTGCGGTATCCTGCTCGGTTTTCCGGTCCTAAGGCTGCGCGGTGACTATCTTGCTATCGTAACTCTCGGTTTCGGAGAGATCATTCGTCTTGTATTGGAAAACTGGGGTGAGTTCACTCACGGTCCTTCCGGTATTTCGAATATCGCGCGTCCTGAGTTCTTTGGCCTCGCCAAAGGATTCGTCGCCCAGATCAACTTCATGTACTACCTGATGCTGGTACTGGTAATATTCACAATCTTCGTGGTCAACAGGCTGAAAAATTCGCGTGTCGGGCGGGCTTGGCAAGCACTGCGTGAAGATGAAATCGCTTGTCAGGCCATGGGGATTGATAAGATGAAGACCAAGCTTATGGCCTTCTCGCTCGGGGCAACATGGGCCGGGATGGTCGGCGTTGTTTTTGCAGCCAAGACCACTTTCATCAACCCCGCATCATTTACGTTTCTTGAATCGGCAATTATCCTTTCCATTGTTGTCCTTGGCGGAATGGGGTCCATACTCGGAGTCATCCTAGGTGCGCTGGTGCTGATTCTGCTGCCTGAATACATGAGGGATTTCTCTGAATACCGTATGCTTATCTTCGGTGCGACCATGGTTTTGGTCATGGTTTTCAGACCACAGGGACTGGTCAGGGATGTGCGTAAGAAAATAGATATCAGTGCGGTGAAAGCAGCATTAGGTGGCGCCAATGAGTAATGAAAAAAGAACAGTCCTTCAGGTAAAAAACGTCAGCAAGGATTTTGGTGGCTTGCGCGCCCTTGATGATGTTGATCTCGAGGTGAAGGATGGTGAAATTGTCGCCCTTATCGGACCTAACGGAGCGGGTAAGACTACCTTTTTTAACTGCATCACAGGTATATATACCCCTACAGAGGGTGATGTTAATATTGATCCCAAGGGTAAAGGCTTCAAGCGTATTAACGGCATGAAGACGAATCTTGTCACCGAAATGGGGATGGCCCGTACTTTTCAGAATATCAGGCTTTTCCCGTCCATGTCTGTAATTGAGAATGTCATGATAGGCTGCCATTGCAGAACTAAAGCCAGTTTTCTAGGTGCTATTCTGCGTAATCCGCGTACTCGCCGGGAAGAGCAGGAGACTATTCTTAAGAGCTATGAGCTGCTGAAGGAACTCGGGCTAGCCCAATATGCTGATGAACTTGCCAGAAACCTGCCTTATGGTGCGCAACGCAGGCTGGAAATTGCCCGTGCGCTGGCAACAGATCCTTTTATTTTGCTTCTGGATGAGCCGGCAGCTGGTATGAATCCGCACGAAACTTCTGAGCTTGAAGAGTTGATCGTTTCCATCAAGGAAAGACATAAGATATCTGTTCTGCTCATCGAGCATGACATGAAGATGGTAATGTCTCTTTCGGACCGGTTGTACGTTCTTGAGTATGGTCGTGAAATTGCCAATGGCACGCCGCAGGAAATCAGCGAGAACCCCGCGGTAATCAAGGCTTATCTCGGGGAGGAACTCGTCGATGCTTAAACTTAAAAATGTAAATACATTTTACGGAAATATTCAGGCTCTGCGCAATATCGACATTGAGGTCAAGCAGGGTGAGATAATTACCCTTATCGGAGCAAACGGAGCAGGTAAGACCACCACTTTGATGACCATCAGCGGAGTGGTTCCGCCCCGTACAGGTGAAGTTATCTATAATGGTGAGCCGATCCACAAGGCCAAGCCGGATAAGATTGTGAAGATGGGTATCTCTCAAGTCCCGGAAGGGCGTTTGATTTTTCCAGATCTGACCATTACCGAGAATCTGGATATGGGGGCCTTCCTTCGTGACGATAAAGAAGGTGTTAAAGCTGATATGGATCATGTTTTTGAGCTTTTCCCCATTCTCTGGGAAAGGCGCAAACAGTTGGGCGGTAACCTGTCAGGCGGTGAGCAGCAGATGCTGGCTATCTCCCGCGCGCTAATGGCCAGACCCAAGCTCCTGCTGTTGGATGAACCTTCTCTCGGTCTTGCCCCGCTGATTATCCGACAGATTTTCGATATTGTTAAGAAGATCAATGAGGAGAGCGGTACGACCGTCTTTCTGGTAGAGCAGAATGCCAACCTCGCCCTGAAAACGGCACATCGCGGGTATGTCATGGAAAATGGAGAGATTATACTCTCCGATACGAGCGATAAGCTGCTTGCTAACGAGGATATCAAGAAGGCTTATCTTGGGCTTTAAGTTGAAAGTAGAATGCCTCCGGCGAGACCGCCGGAGGCATTTTTATTTTTGCCGCTGTGGTGCTCTTTGACTTGACAAAACTCGGACATGCCAATATGCGGGGCCGAACACTTTTAATTACTTTTTGGTTACGGCCTTGAGTCTGCGACAAAAAAGTATATAATCAGTTCATTCAAGATTGAAATTCCCGGCAGGGAAGGACCTGCCAAAACCCCTGTGAAACTGATGGTACCGAGCCCGGTAGACCGCCAGAAAGACCGGATCGGTCCCTTTGAGAGGAATCATATGTAATGATTTCTCTTTTCTTTTAGCTAATATTTCAAATCATTTTGCGAGGGCAATATGGAAAAGGTAGTAGGTCAGGCTCTGACTTTTGACGATGTTCTGCTTTTGCCCGCCTATTCGGAAGTTCTTCCCGATAGTGTGGACGTATCCGCTAAACTCACCGAAGAGATCACTCTTGGAATCCCACTGGTCAGTGCCGCTATGGATACTGTCACAGAGTCCAAAATGGCGATTCAAATGGCCCGTCACGGTGGTGTGGGTGTCGTTCATAAAAATATGAGTGTACGCGATCAGGTCCGTGAAGTAGAAAGGGTTAAAAAATCTGAATCAGGCATGGTTACTGATCCTATAGTTGTTCACCCTGATGACACTGTTGGTAAGGCTCTTGACCTGATGGCCGAATTTAAAATTTCAGGCTTCCCGGTTGTAAAAGGAGAACACCTTGTAGGTATTGTCACCAACCGTGACGTCCGTTTCATTACTGACCGCAATGTTGCTATTTCTGAAGTGATGACAAGCCGTAATCTCGTTACCGTGCAGAAAGGGACTTCTTCCGAAGAAGCAAAGCGTCATCTGCATACCAATCGCATTGAGAAACTGCTGGTTGTTGACGAAGAAAATAAGCTTACCGGCCTGATCACTATTAAAGATATTGATAAGGTCAAGAAATATCCTAACGCTGCCAAGGATTCAGCAGGCCGCCTGCGTGTTGGTGCTGCTATAGGTGTAGGTCGTGATCTGATGGAGCGCAGTTCCGCTCTGATCGCAGCCGGTGTGGATTTTCTGACCCTCGATTCCGCGCACGGTCATTCCAAAGGAATTCTTGATGCTATCAAGGAGCTCCGTTCCTGCTATCCTGATACTCAGATCATCGGTGGTAACATTGCTACTTACGATGGCGCCTTGGCGCTGATTGATGCCGGTGTAAACGCGGTTAAAGTCGGTATCGGTCCCGGTTCCATCTGCACCACCCGTGTTGTTGCCGGTGTCGGTGTACCGCAGATTACCGCTATCATGGAGGCCGCACGTGCATGTCAGGAACGCGGCGTCTGCGTTATAGGCGACGGTGGAATCAAATTTTCCGGCGATGTCGTTAAGGCACTTGTTGCAGGTGCGAATACCGTAATGATGGGTTCCATGTTCGCAGGTACCGATGAAAGTCCGGGTGAGAAAGTTCTTTATCAAGGTCGTTCCTACAAGCTCTATCGCGGCATGGGCTCCATTGACGCAATGAAACAGGGTAGTTCCGACCGTTATTTCCAGAAGGATACCAATAAACTGGTTCCCGAAGGAATTGTTGGGCGTGTTCCATACAAAGGACCCGTTTCCGACAGCATTTACCAGATGATCGGCGGACTCCGTTCCGGCATGGGCTACGTTGGTTGTGCCAATATCGCCGAAATGGCAGAGAAAGCACAGTTCATCCGTATGTCTGCCGCCGGTTTTAAAGAAAGCCATGTTCATGATGTAATTATTACCAAAGAAGCACCCAATTACCGGGTTGATTCTTATTAATCAGGAGTCGTCATGCAGCACGATAATAAAGTAATTATTCTGGATTTTGGGTCTCAGTTTACTCAGCTGATCGCCCGCAGAATCCGCGAAGCGGGTGTTTATTCCGAAATTCACCCTTGTAATGTTGATCCCCAGAAGATCAAAGACCTCAATCCCGGTGCGCTGATCCTCTCCGGCGGTCCTTCTTCCGTGCTGGGAGAAGACTCTCCGCAGCTCGATAGTTCCCTGCTGGAAATGGGTGTTCCTGTTCTCGGCATCTGCTACGGCATGCAGCTCATGAGTCATGACCTCGGCGGACGCGTTGTTTCATCCTCCGATCGCGAATATGGCCGTGCTGAATTTAAGGGTTCTAAAGACTGCATCCTCTTTGACGGTATCGAAGACATTGAAAACCTCACCGTCTGGATGAGTCACGGTGACCGCGTGGAAGCTATTCCCGAAGGCTTTAAGGTCTGCGGTACCACTAAATCCATTCCTTTTGCAGCAATGGCTAACGATGATAAGAAAATGTACGCTCTTCAGTTCCACCCGGAAGTGGCACATACCGAAAGCGGCACGACCATCATCAACAACTTTGTATTCAAGATTGCCGGCCTTAAAGCAGACTGGACAATGTCTTCTTTCGTAGAGAACTGCATTGAGGAAATGCGCAAAAAGATCGGTGACAATCAGGTTGTACTCGGTCTTTCCGGCGGTATCGACTCCACTGTAGTTGCCGTGCTTCTGCACAAAGCAATAGGCAAACGCCTGCACTGCATCTTTGTCGATAACGGTCTGCTGCGCATGCACGAACGTGAAGAAGTCATCGGCTTCCTCGAAGAGCATTTCGAACTCAACGTTAAATGCGTTGATTCCGCTGATCTTTTCCTCGATAAGCTCAAAGGTGTTGAAGATCCCGAGAAGAAACGCAAGTTGATCGGTTACACCTTCATTGATGTTTTCAACGAAGAAGCTACCGCCCTCAAGGATGTTAAATTCCTTGCTCAGGGAACACTTTACCCCGACGTTATCGAGTCCGAATCCTTCAAAGGTCCCTCCGCGGTCATTAAGTCCCACCACAACGTTGGCGGACTGCCCGAAGATATGGATCTCAAGCTGGTTGAGCCTCTGCGTGAACTTTTCAAAGATGAAGTTCGCAAGGTTGCTTATGAGCTTGGTCTGCCCGAATTCATCATCTGGCGCCAGCCTTTCCCCGGTCCGGGTCTTGCTATTCGCATTCTGGGTGAAGTTACTGAAGAGCGTCTTGAAATCCTGCGTCAGGCTGACAAGATTGTTCAGAATGAAATGCATGCTTCCGGCTGGTACCGTAAGGTATGGCAGGGCTTCGCTGTTCTGCTGCCGCTGAAGACTGTAGGTGTTATGGGCGATGACCGTACTTATGAGCACGTAATTGCACTGCGCATCGTAGACAGCCTTGATGCTATGACCGCTGACTGGTCCCGCATTCCCAACGATATCCTCGCACGTATGTCCAACAGGATCATTAACGAGGTAAAAGGTGTTAACCGTGTAGTTCTGGATATTTCTTCCAAGCCGCCGGCAACCATTGAGTGGGAATAATCAAGTTCTCAAGACTAGATTGATCAATGCCTCCAACTTAATGTTGGAGGCATTTTTTATGAAATTGCACCAAATTTCATTGCCGATAAGACGTAGATAAAGTTTTAGAAATCAGGTACAAGACGTCAGCAAATTTTGAAAAAGCCTATGCTGGGTATAAATTAGGTCAGTGTCGGCTTTCCGCGCATTAGCGTGTTTTTTATTGTCGCAAAGAAGAAGGAATTAATATGTTCGGTATCGGTTCTACAGAACTTATCGTAATTTTGGTTGTTGCCTTGATCCTGATTGGCCCCCAGAAACTGCCGGAACTTATCAAGAATCTTGGTAAAGGTCTTTCTGAAGTCAAGAAGATGTCCAACGATGTGAAGTCTACACTGGATGCAGAAATTTCTGCTGCTGATGAAGAGCGTAAGCAGAAGGAAGAAGCAGAGCGCGAGGCTGCGCGTAAAAAAGCTGAAGCTGAAGCTATGGAAAAAGCACGTCAGTCCGAAGCAGAAAAGCAGCAGGCTTCTGAAGAATCTGAAAAAGTTGCTGAAGCACCCAAGACCGAGAGCGAGAAAGCATGAGTTCAGCGGAGAAAGATTCGCGCGATGTAGGGCAGGAGCAGACTGAGGAAAAAGCGCAGACTGAAGAAACTGCCGAGGAAACTGCCGTTCCCGAAGAAGCGTCTGATAGCCCTGACCCCGAGAACACTTTGCCTGCTGAAAAAGGCGGTGATAAAGTTGTTCTGGCCGGTGAAGGTTCTGAACAGGAAGATGAATCCGAAGAAGATGATGGTGAGATTGACGAAGAAGAAGCTCCCATGACTTTTCTGGAGCATCTGGAAGAACTGCGCCGTCGTTTTGTCAGGATTATGATTGCTTGCCTTGTTGGCTTTCTGGCCTGCTACTCTTTTGCAAAGCCTCTTTTTTCTCTGCTCATGGCACCTCTGGTTGCAGTCCTGCCTCCTGATTCCACTTTGATTTTTACTTCTCTGCCGGAAGGTTTTGTGACTTACCTTAAAGTTGCTGCCGTTGCCGGTGTATTTGTAGTATCGCCTTATCTCTTTTCACAAATCTGGGGTTTTATCGCTCCGGGATTGTATGAGCATGAACGCAAGTGGATGATTCCGCTTGCTTTTCTGTCCGCTTTTTTCTTTGTGGGCGGAGCTTTGTTCGGCTACTACGTTGTCTTTCCCTTCGGATGCGAATTCTTCATGGGTTTTGCCGATGAATTTATCAAACCCATGCCTACTTTGCGTGAATACTTGGGATTCTCCCTTAAGTTGCTATTCGCTTTCGGACTTATCTTTGAATTGCCGCTGTTTATCTTTTTTCTTGCCAGAATGGGAGTTGTTACCGCCGAAGGACTGCGCAGCAAACGTAAATATGCCATTTTGGTCTGTTTTATTTGTTCCGCTATTCTGACTCCGCCGGATGTCATGACCCAGACTCTGATGGCGTGCCCGCTGATTATTCTTTATGAAATCGGAATATGGGTTGCTTATTTCTTCGGCAAGCGTGGCGGAAGGAAATTGAAAGAAGCTGAATCCGGGAAGAATGGTCCTGACGATTCCGGTCCCGGTGGTGGAGCTTCCCCTGAATCCGCAGCAGAAGCTGGAGCTGAGCATGAAGCCAAGTCCGGAGAAGCTGAATCGGAAGCTGAACCCGGCGCGGATAAAAAGAAAGCCAAAGCTGAAAAGAAATCGCAAGAAGATTCAGGCTACGACGAAGATTTAATTGAAATGTAATGGCCGCCGAAGGCCTTAGTATAAGAGAGGTTGGTTTGTCACAGAGATCCGCTGCAATTAGCCGTACCACTAAGGAAACCGATATCGCGTTGAAAATCAATATTGATGGTGAAGGCCGGACCGATATTGATACCGGGGTTGGATTCGCCGACCACATGCTCACGCTGATGAGTTTTTGGGCCGGATTTGATCTCGACCTTAAATGTGATGGGGACCTTGAAATAGATTCGCACCATACCCTCGAAGATATTGCTATTGTACTTGGACAGGCTCTTTTAGAGGCCATGGGCGATAAAAAAGGAATTAATCGCATTGGTTTTGCCAAGGTGCCCATGGATGAGGCTCTGGTTGAAGTTGTAATTGACCTTTCGGGTCGGGCCTATCTTGTGTATGATGATGACATCCTGCCTCCGATAATTGCCGGGGATGAAAAGGATGTCTGGCGTGAATTTTTCAAGTCACTGGCTTTCAAAGCCGGTATGAACCTGCACATCAAGTTTGAATACGGGCGTAATGGGCACCACCTGCTCGAAGGTGCATTCAAGGCCCTTGGGCTTGCTTTCCGCAATGCCTTATCCGTTGAAAGACAGGGTGTTTCCAGCACAAAAGGGAGTCTCGATTAATGAAACGGCTTATCCCTCTGCTTATCATTTGTATTTTTGTTCTCGGCGCATTTTCAGGATGTGCCAGTAAGAGTGAGCTGGTTAAGCTACCTCGTCCTTCCGGAAAGCTCGCCGTTGCCGGATTTACCAATCCCGTATTTAACTGGGAGCTGCTGGCTGGATATCTGCCGCATGAAGGAAATCCAGTTGATAAAAAGATCCTGCAGCAGCTTGATGAGAAAATGGTCGGAGTGCTTTCAAAGCATGGCGTAACTGCTTTTGCGCGTCCTGCGATTACCCGCCAGTGTCAGGAAATCGAAGTCTTTGAAAATCTGGGTGGCCGTCGTGAGGCCGCTTTTGCTTATTGGGTTAAGGTCGGCCAGTGCATGAGTGCTGACTATATTCTGGTTCCGCAGATTCTTTTCTGGCAGGACCTGCGCGGCATGCAGAAGGCTGATTACAATATCCAGCCCGCATCCGTGATTATTGATCTGTTTCTTATTGATGTTAACAACAAGCGCATAGTCAGAAGATTCCACTACGACGAAACCCAGCAGACTCTTATGGAGAATGTGCTGGAGGCCGAAACTTTCTTCAAGCGCGGCGGCAAATGGGTCACCGCCATGGAACTTTCTGATGAAGCCCTTGAGACCGGACTTATGGAGCTAGGTTTATGATTCTTTTTCCCGCCGTGGACATTAAAGACGGCGTCTGTGTGCGTCTTTCACAGGGGCAGGCTGATGCTGTAACCGTATTTTCAAGTGATCCCGTAGCCCAGGCAAAATACTGGGAGAATCAGGGCGCAAGATACCTGCATGTAGTTGACCTTGATGGCGCATTCAGTGGAATGCCCAAGAACTTTGATCTGATTAAAGATATCTGCAGCCAGCTCAGCATTCCCGTGCAGCTTGGTGGCGGTATCCGCGATATTGAAACCGCGTCCAAGTACCTTGAAGCCGGTGTAAGGCGGCTCATCATTGGTACTATGGCCCTAGAAGACGAAGAAACTTTCGCTGCTCTTTGTGCCAAGTTTCCCGGCCAGATCGGGGTTTCCCTTGACGCGGTTAACGGCCAGCTCAAGTCTCGTGGATGGGTCGAAGATGCTGGTATCTCCATCTTCGATATCATCCCCCGCATTGAAGCAGCCGGGGCAGCATTCATCATCTACACCGACATCAGCCGCGACGGCATGCAGACCGGTGTAAACGTGCTTGCTATGTCTGAGCTTTGCGCCAAGACCAAACTCCCTGTTATTGCAGCCGGCGGTGTAGCAACTCTTGAAGACGTTATCAATCTCCAGCCTCTGGTTTCCAAAGGTCTGGAAGGTGCTGTCTCCGGTCAGGCTATCTACACCGGGACTTTGAACTTCGCCGAAGCCATCGAGTGGATTGAGAACAACTAGTAAAGCTTGAAGCTTTTAATTCTACATGATATTTGTTTTCAATTAGTGGAGATTAAACCCAATCCTGAAAATACAATTATCCAGATTGAATAAAGGAGATTGATTATGAAAAAAGTAGAAGTTAAAGGCATGAGCTGCATGCATTGCGTAGGGTCCGTAGAAAAGGCTCTCAGCTCGCTTGAAGGCGTTTCTGATGTCAAGGTAAGCCTTGATGACGCATGCGCTACATACGAAGAAACCAGCCCTGTTGACGAAGACCTGATCAAGGAAACCATCAACAAGATCGGTTTTGAGGCTGGCGAAGTTAAGTAGTTTTTGTTTGATACGAAAATTTAAAAGCCCCGCGCTCTGATGAGTGCGGGGCTTTTTAGAATCAAATTTATTTAGGTTTTAATTTAAAAATTCAGGAATAACTATGAGCAAGGTCAATAAATCAATTCGGGATCAGTACAATAAGTATCCATATCCAGAACCTGTTAAAGATATGGAAGAATATTTAAAGGTGACGAATTACGAGTCATGTCCAACACTGAATTCCAATTTGCTGTGGCCAACAACCGGTTATCCTGAAAAGCCTTTCAACATACTTTGTGCCGGGTGCGGTTCTTCTGAGGCTGTAGGTTTGGCAATGAAGAACCCACTTGCCAATGTCATTGGTATTGACATTAGTAATTCCAGTCTTTCCCACTCCAAGTCTTTAAAGAAGAAGCATAAACTTGCTAATCTCACGCTGAAGAAATTAGATCTTCATCAGGTTGAAAGTCTGGGGCAGAAGTTTGATCTTATAGTAAGTTCCGGAGTGCTTCATCATTTGCCGGATCCCAAAACAGGATTTCAGGCGTTGCGTAAAGTTTTAGCCGATGATGGCTCCTTTACTTGTATGTTATATGGGAAATATGGCCGTGTCGGCGTATATATGTTTCAAGAGTTGGCTAAACTTTTAGATTTGAAACAGGATGATGATAGTGTCAGTGTTCTGAAAGAGATGTGTGCAACTGTACCTGCTTTGCATCCTGTAAAACTCGTTACAGATGCTTTTCATGATTCCAAGTATGATGCCGGTTTGGTTGATTTGTTTTTAAATCCTCAGGATACGGCGTTTTCTGTAAAAGATATTATGCAGATGGCTGATGATACAGATTTTGTATTTCATACATGGCTAGATAATTATTTATACTATCCTCAATCTCTGCCTGTGGCTCAAACGCAGTTGTTTAATAAAATTTCTGCACTGCCTGCGCAGCAGCAATGGGAATTTATGGAGAAGTTTACTTGTGCAATTCCTCGGCACAGTTTTATTTTAACACATCCAGATAGAGATCCTGAGGACTATGCTATCGATTTTAATGAGAATACTATTGATAAGTATATACCAGTATGGGCGCCATCTACATTTGTTACGAGTCCGTTGAACATGGAACCCTTTGGACAAGTTAATTATCGGAGAAAGAAATACGATTTTGCTGCTAATGAATACGGCGCAAAATTGCTTGGTTATATGAATGGGAAGAATACGGCTCAAAAGTGCATCGAATTGGCAAGGAAGGCATTGGGGAATAAAGAATTAGATTTTTTCCCGGTCTTTGATTATATGTATAGAGCTGGGCACGTTCAGATGCTGATAAAGAAATAAGCATAAAAGTTAAGCCCCGCGCTCTGATGAGTGCGGGGCTTTTTTGCGTTCTATTAGCCTCTATTAGCGGCGCAGCTTGTTTCGCAGGGCAAAACCGAAGAGGGCTGCTTGGAGGGTTATGAGAGTTACTGAGAGGCCTTTAAAGAGGTCGTGGTAGCCTTGGGAGTCGTTTAGGGTGATTTTGATCAGGGGCATGTACCACATGGCCTCCTTGAGCCAATCCATCGGTGTTGTCGTCCAGAGACTTACTAAAAACTTAATTATGAAAGGGAGAGCCACAAGAATCAACAGAACCCCAAAGGCTCGAATTGGTTCTTCTCCGTAGCCGCTGATGAAACGGTATATATTTAAATAAATTTTTGAACCTAATTTGGATATATGTTGTTTGTCTTTGAATTCATCTTTTGCCAAAGAAATAGGTAAGGCTAAAAAAATGAGTGATGGAAGTATCGCATAGTATGGTGGATGCATGGTTTTGAGTAACCAGCCAGAAAGAAGGACCATTAGTATTGCAATTGTTACTGTAAACCAGAATTGGAACAGTGAAACGCACGATAAGGTGCGTCTGCTCATTTCTTTCTCACGATAATGCCAGTGAGAAGTCTGTTCTTCGTCGGCACTTTCGCGGGCGATTCTTTTCAGGCGACGGTAGATTTCAGCGAGGGTAGTGTCGTTGCAATCCTCAGTTTGATGTCGTTCATCATAGATTTTTGCAAATCTTTTATCTCCCCAGTTGCAGTCGATGAATTTGAAAGATTCGATATTGGTTTCAGCGAATTTAAGGTTTGATAGGTCAACAGATTCCAGCAGGATAGTTTCTTTTGAAATTGCACCGGCGAAGGTAGTTTCTTTGTCAAAACAAGCATTGCGGAAGTATGACCATTCCTTGAAGAATGCCAGATGAAAGTCTGCTTCCCCTTTGAATTTGGTCTGTTCAAAGTTGGAATATTCATGAAATATGGCGTTCCTAAAAGATGCATCTTTTTCAAATATAGAATTATTAAAATAAACTGGTCCCTTGAACTCCATTTGATCGAAGCTGGATTTAACAAATTTGACATCAGTGAATTCTGCTTGCTTTTGTATTTCTGCATTATTGAAATAAGCGTTCTTGCTGAACTGTGAGCTGCTGAAAGAAGCGTATCCGCTGAACTGTGAGCTGCGGAAATAAGCGTTCTTGCTGAACTGTGAGCTGCTGAAATCAGCGTCTCCGCTGAACTGTGAGCTGATGAAAGAAGCGTTTTCGCTGAACTGTGCGCTGATGAAATCAGCGTAATCGCTGAACTGTGCGCTGCTGAAAGAAGCGTTTTCGCTGAACTGTGCGCTGCTGAAAGAAGCGTAATCGCTGAACTGTGCGCTGCGGAAATTTATCGGCGGTAAGTATTTATCATTTTGCCCATCATATTCATTGAATGAAATAGAATACGGAAAAATTGTTCCTGCAAAATTGCATCTTGGATTCCAAGGCCAGTCCCACTTATCCCTATCTTCATCAACCCCAGCCTCAATAACCGCATCAATCCGCTCAAACACCATCCCATTAAACTGCTCAGCATCCATCAAAGCAGGTTTGTCCCCACCTTCCCGTTCGTCATAAAGCTCAACAAATTTACAATCAGCTGGAGCATGAAAAATGCAATATTCTTTACCCTCAGCATCAATGTAGACGATGCCGTATTCCTTGCACCAATTTTTATGATCTTCCCCGATGCAACAACCCATGTGAACCCCTTCCGGATGATGAATTTCAGTAAGTGGTGGTTTTATATCTCATAAGGTTATGATTAATCTAGAAGAAATTATTTTAATACTGACACCAACTAGGGTTTGCAAAGGTGATTATCCGTTCCATTCTCTATATCCGTAAGACTTGAGCAAGAAGCTCTCGACTAACGTATATAGGTCGTTGCCCAGCCGGGGGTGGAATCATCTGTTAAACCTGCGCAGCGCACCAAATAAAAAACGCCCGATTCTCAAAAGAGAACCGGGCGTTGAAGAAGTCTATTTAGACTTACAGAAACAGACTACCAGCGGGGGCGTTCTGCTCTGGGCTTGGCTTCGTTAACCTTGAGGTTACGACCACCGAAGTCTTTGCCGTCGAGAGCATCAATAGCTTCGAGAGCGCCGTTGTCATCCATTTCTACGAAACCGAAACCACGGGGGCGACCGGTTTCACGATCTTCGATGAGTTTTACGGAAACAACTTCACCGTAAGACTCGAAAGATGCGCGGATGTCTTCTTCAGTAGCGGACCAAGGCAAGTTACCAACATAAATATTCTTTGACATTCAAAAATTCTCCAAAAAGTAAAAAAGTATATCAGCGCCCGTGCACCAAAAAAAAAGGGGCCGTGTACAAGATGCGTACTCGGCTCCTCGATAGACATGTTCAATTTAAACCAGCGCTAGTCACAGTCTGACCGTGCCTTCACGGGAACGGCTGGTGCTTATGGAGACATTAATCTTCCATTCCTGAGATAAAGTCAAGCAAAAAAAAATTAAAAGATACAATTTATTTGTTTTATTCGGTAGTGTGTTTTTAGTAACCTGAATTAATTTAATAAAATAATTAAGAAAGCCCCGCGCTCAGATGAGCACGGGGCTTCCATTATTGATTTACTTACTTTCTAGAGCTTGACTTTGGGCAGCTCGGGAAGATTCTTTTCAAGCACATGCGCTGCTTGCAACATGGTCTTTTCGTCAAAGGCAGGAGCCATGAACTGAAGACCGACGGGCATGTTGGACTCTTTACCCAATCCAACAGGCAGGGACATACCGGGCATTCCCACGAGGTTCAGGGAGATGGTAAATATGTCTTGCAGGTACATCTGTAGTGGATCGGAAGTCAGATCTCCCACGGGGAAGGCTGTGGTGGGGCATACGGGCCCGGCAATAAGATCGCAGGACTCAAAGGCCTTGTTGAAGTCTTCGCGCAGCAGACGGCGAATCTGGGCGGCTTTGCGGTAGTATGCATCGTAGTAACCTGCGGAGAGTACGTAGGTTCCGATGATAATACGGCGCTGAACTTCGTCACCGAAAGCTTCGGTGCGTGATTTTGTGTAAAGTTCTGCAAGCTCTTTGGGGTCCTTGGTGCGGTGGCCGTAGCGGACACCGTCGAAGCGGGACAGGTTGGAGCTGGCTTCCGCCATGGCGATGATATAGTAGGTCGCGATGGCGTATTCGGTCATGGAAAGTTTAACCGGAACGGTCTTGGCTCCCAGTTCTTCGGCCTTGGCGATAGCTGCGCGGCAGGCTTCGGCAACTTCTTCGGATAGACCTTCTCCCCAGTATTCTTCAGGCAGACCGATGGTCAGGCCGGAAAGGTCCTTGCGGTCAGCGAGGGCGGCTACAAAGTCGTCCATGGGTTTATCCACGGAAGTGGAATCGCGCTGGTCGTGACCGCCGATTACGTTCAGCACGCGTGCGGCATCTTCAACGGTTCTGGTCATGGGACCGATCTGGTCGAGGGAAGAGCCGTAAGCGATCATTCCGTAACGGGATACGCGGCCATAGGTCGGCTTAACGCCTACACAGCCGCAGAAAGATGCTGGAAGACGGATGGAACCGCCTGTATCAGTACCCAGAGCGGCGTAACACTGTCCGGCTGCGATGGTTGCACCTGAACCACCAGAGGAACCGCCGGGAACACGGGTGGGGTCCCAAGGGTTGGTGGTGGTCTGGTAGGCGGAGTTCTCAGTAGTGGAGCCCATGGCGAATTCGTCCATGTTGGCCTTACCTACTATGATTGCGCCGGCTTCTTTGAGTTTTGCAACAGCGGTAGCATCGTAGAAAGGGGTGAAACCTTCAAGGATTTTGGAACCTGCGGTTGTCGGCACGCCTTTGGTTGCCAGCACGTCTTTTACTACGACAGGCACTCCCCAGAGCGGCTTGGAAGCGTCAGGGCCTGCTGCGTCCATTTCTTCTGCAAGCTTGAGGGCTTCTTCGTTGCAGGTAGCAAGCAGGGCCTTTGTTTCAGGTTCGGTTTTTTCAATCTGCGCAAGGCAGGCTTTGACAGCTTCGGTGGCGGTCACTTCTTTGGCCATGAGCATGGCCTGAATTTCAGTGAGAGATTTTTCTATGAGTGAGGACATTTTTTAATCCGTATTCATTGAGTTAAAAATTAGGAAGAAGTTCGCTGTGAACAACGCTTGGCTTACACAATTCTGGGGACGATAAAATACTGTCCGTCAGAATCCGGAGCATTGGAAAGGATTTCTTCCCTTGTGTGTTCTTTTTTGACTTCATCCTTGCGCAGAACGGTGGTGTGTTCAACCGGGCTGAACAGGGGGTCCACTTCGCTGGTGTCGATTTCGTTCAACTTGTCCATGTATGAGAGGATATTATTGAGCTGTCCTGCAAAAAGTTCTGTTTTTTCTTCGGAAAGCTCAAGTCTTGCAAGGCGTGCTACACGCGCGACTTCCTCTAAATTGAGTTTTTCATCACTCATTGTTTTCTCCTTATCTTTGCCTCCGGCGGCGAGTGAAGGGAAATTATTACAAAATTTACCCTTCCCATACCCCAACTTTTCTAAATTCTGTCGGGTATTCGCCGCTGGAAGCTGGGCGTAGTCTTAATTATTAAAATTTTTATCTCCACGCTCGGTAGAACCGGGTGTGGAGAAAATAGTTGGTTATCGTTTTATCCGGCGATTCCATATTAAAAGTTTTTGGGATTCATAAACCTTTTTTCAAACAGGGGTGAAGTCACCCAAATGTCCGCCGAAGAGAAGCCTCTTACTCTGTCTTTTCCTGTTTAGCAGCTTCTGTTTTCTTTGCTTCCAGCTCCGCTTGTCTTTCACCCCAGGCTTTTACGCGTGCCGCGCGGCGGTTTTTTGCTTTGGCAAGGGTAGTGCTGACCAGATCCGCATCAATGCGGGTCTTACCGTTCTGCTCAGGTCTGAATAGGTAGAGCTTCTGGCTGGCGTGGCCTTCTGCATCCCAGCAGATGGGAGCGAGGCTGAAGTCCATGTGCTGTGCATCTTTGATGCGGGCATTGACGGTTTCAGCTGTCCAACCTTCAGAAAAAGTTCCGAGGCGTCCGGCGAATTTTATAAAGTCGTATCCCAGCGCAATCCAGAAATCGGGTGTCCCAAGACCTTCGCGGTCCATAATTTCTTTGAGTCTTCCGGCTCCGTCACTTGCAGGCCACCATGCACCGGGGGCGACAGTGAGGCGCAGGTTGCGCGCTTCGACATCACGTGCGGAGTTCAGAGCCTGACTCCAAAGCTCGGGGCCAAGAAATACAAGGGTATCCGCTTCATGATAAAAGAAATGCGGGATAAGCAGCTGTGCCTGATGCCATGTATCCGGGATGAATACCGCACCGAAATCGGTTTCTGCCAGAGGAGCATCCTCTCCCAGTCCTTCAGCTTCGTTCTGTGCTTTTTTCTGCGGTGCGCGGACCAGCTTGCCTACAACTTTGCCCCACTGGGGGAAGTCATGTGGCGGGTAGGATTCCATGCCGGTAATACGTGCTCCGCGTTTTACCGCCATATCGAAGAATTTTTTGGACATCTGGCGGCCGAATTTCTCCTGCGGATAAAGAACGGCCAAGCGGGTTATACCGAGATCATTAACAGCAAGATCAAGACTGGCGCGAATCTGGTCTTCGGGACTGGAGAAAAATCTCCATGCCTGTTTGCCTTCTTCCAGGTTGCCTGGCTTGGCAAGGAAGGAGAAGGTTACTTTATCGGCATAAATTCCGGCTTGTTCCAGTTGTTTGAAAGCATTTACACTGAGGGGACCGCCTATGGTTGCGTACCATGGAGGCAGGTTCTGAAGTCTTTCCAACCAGTCAGGAGCTTCAGTATTGATAACCTGTACATCAACATCAAGGCCGGCCTTGGTCATTTCCCATTGGGCAGCACCTGCTCCGCGTACTATTTTCCAGCCGTATTCCTGAAAGCGGCCGGATATGGGCAGCACAAGGGCGATACCGACACGCGGAATTCCGTATTTGCTTTCAAGTTTGCTCAGGATTTCAGTGAAATATGTTTTGTCAGCAATCTGACCATTCTGTATGACTCCGGCCATGGACCGCCATGACATGGGCCAGTACTCAGTGTCTTCGGATTGGCGCACTGCTTTTTCAAAGATAAGCAGATTGTATGGAAATTTAAGAGTCCCGCCACTGGGAATAAATTCGTTCATGGCGAAGATTTCTGCTTTGGACTTGTCTTCAAGTCCCTTCATCACCCATTGTTCTAGCTCTTTCTTGTCCGCATTTTCGGGCGCGATCACATAAAGCCGTTCAAGTGCGGTCAGGGAGGCTGCATCCTGATCCATTCCGGAAAGGTTTTTACCAGCAGCGGAGCGAATCGCCCAAGGCAGGAAAGGGTCTTCCATAGTCTTTGAGAGATGGTCCCGGAGTTTGGAATAGTTTTTAATGGCGTGCAGGGTTTCAAAATAATAATCCTGCCATACCGGGGAGCTGATAGCTTTGTCGGAAAGTTTCTTCCACTCTTCCAATCTTGCTTCTGCTTCGTGGTAATGTCCTGATTTATATGAACTTACGGCGAGGCGTTCCGTGGCCGGCAGGATAACCCTTTCCGGGAGATCGGTGCGGGCCAGCAGTCTGGTATAGTAGAGTTCGCTGGTGACATAGTCCCGCATGCGCCAGGCTTTGTCCGCTTCGCTGACCAGAGTCGGCGTACTCATCATGTCAGTAGATGCGGTAGGCATCTTGACCGGTTGTTTCTGGAGCGAAACACAGCCGCCCGCGAAAATAAATGCAGTCAGCAGAACAAAAGCAAAAATATGGTTCGAAGGGCGGATGCCCTTATCTCTATTCATTGAGTTTTCCATGCAGAGTTTGTGGCCTATGAAAGTAAATTCGTCAAGGAAAGGTAAAAAAAATCCGGCCTTCCTTTTACTAAGGAAGGCCGGATTAAATTATACTTTACTTATCAGCTATGCAAGCTTGGACGGGAATTATTTTTTCTCGTCTTTTACTTCGGTGAAGTCTGCATCGACGACATCTTCATCAGCACCAGCTGAGCCGGTGCCTGCAGAGCCTTCAGCTCCGGCTGCACCATCAGCACCGGCAGTGTTCTGCTGTGCATAGAGCTGTTCAGCCAGCTTGTGAGAAGCCTGAGCGAGAGCATCGGTAGCCTGCTTGATGGCTTCAGGATCATCAGAATCAAGAATTTTCTTGAGATCTTCAGTTTTTGCTTCGATGTCGGCCTTGAGAGCTGCGTCTACATTATCACCTACTTCACGCAGGGACTTTTCAGTGGTGTAGATCAGGGAGTCAGCCTGGTTGCGTGCTTCAATGAGAGCCTGTTTTTTCTTATCGTCTTCAGCGTGGGACTCAGCATCCTTGACCATCTTCTCGATGTCTTCTTCGGAAAGACCGGAGGAAGCGGTGATCTGGATGGACTGTTCTTTACCGGTTCCCATATCCTTAGCAGATACGTTAACAATACCGTTGGCGTCGATGTCGAAGGTAACTTCGATCTGAGGTACGCCGCGGGGTGCTGCGGGCAGGCCGGTCAGTTCGAAACGACCGAGAGTCATGTTGTCAGCTGCCATTGGGCGCTCACCCTGCAGAACGTGGATAGACACGGAGGGCTGATTGTCAGCCGCTGTGGTGAAAACCTGGCTCTTACGGGTAGGGATGGTGGTGTTCCTTTCGATAAGATTGGTAAATACACCGCCCATGGTTTCGATACCCAGAGACAGGGGGGTAACGTCGAGCAGGAGAACGTCTTTAACGTCACCGGCGAGAATACCACCCTGAATGGATGCACCCATAGCAACAACTTCGTCCGGGTTTACAGAACGGTTGGGCTCTTTGCCGAAGAATTCTTTTACCTTCTGCTGAACCAGAGGCATACGGGTCATACCGCCGACGAGGATAACTTCGTCAATGTCGGCTGCGGTCAGACCTGCGTCTTTCAGTGCTTTCTGGCAGGGAGCCTTGGTGCGCTCAACAAGATCTTCAACCAGTTTTTCCAGCTTGGCGCGGGAAATTTTGACCATGAGGTGCTTGGGACCATTCTGGTCAGCAGTGATGAAGGGCAGGTTTACTTCAGTTTCCATGGAAGTGGAAAGCTCTTTCTTAGCTTTTTCACCTGCTTCTTTCAGGCGCTGCAGCGCCATGCGGTCAGCGGAAAGGTCGATGCCGTTTTCACGCTTGAATTCTTCAACAAGGTACTGGATTACAGCGTGGTCAAAATCTTCACCGCCGAGGAAGGTGTCACCGTTGGTGGCACGTACTTCAACAACGTTGTCACCTACTTCGAGGATGGAGATATCGAAAGTACCTCCGCCGAGGTCGAATACAGCGATTTTTTCGTTGGCTTTTTTGTCAAAGCCGTATGCCAGAGATGCTGCAGTAGGCTCGTTGATGATACGTTTTACTTCAAGGCCTGCGATGCGGCCTGCATCTTTGGTGGCCTGACGCTGGGAGTCGTTGAAGTATGCAGGTACTGTGATAACTGCTTCGGAGACAGGCTCGCCAAGGTAAGTTTCAGCGTCTTTCTTGAGTTGCTGCAGAATGATAGCGGAAATTTCAGACGGGCTGTATTTTTTGCCGTCGATTTCAACCCAAGCATCTCCACCTTTACCGTCAACGATGGGGTATGGGCAGTGGTCAGCCCATTTTTTAACCTCAGGAGAACTAACCTGACGGCCCATGAGACGTTTGATAGCGAATACAGTTTTTTCAGGGTTGGTAACAGCCTGACGTTTAGCAATTTCACCTACAAGGCGTTCTTTGTCAGTGAAACCTACGATAGAGGGAGTGGTGCGGCCGCCTTCTGCGTTACTAACACATTTGGGGTCTTTACCTTCCATAACGTAAACGCATGAGTTGGTAGTACCGAGGTCGATTCCGATAATTTTAGACATATATAAATTCCTCCAGATGTATGTTCAAATTTACTGCATTAAAATTTAATGCCTGATTCCAGGTTGTAAAGAGTCAGGCTCTAAAAATTAGGATAATTTATTAACCATTACTTTAGCGGGGCGAATTACACGTTC
Source organism: Maridesulfovibrio sp. (assembly GCF_963667685.1). NCBI lineage: Bacteria > Pseudomonadati > Thermodesulfobacteriota > Desulfovibrionia > Desulfovibrionales > Desulfovibrionaceae > Maridesulfovibrio > Maridesulfovibrio sp. The sequence continues at coordinate 216,256 of NZ_OY763931.1, forward strand.
TTTAAGAACATAACCGCGCTGCATGATTTGGGCGATGGAGTTGTCGGGAAGCTCCGCAACCTGAGCCATGCCCATGGCTTCGTGAAAATTAGGGTCGAACTCTTCGCCGACTTTACCGACGGCTTTGAGGCCATGTTTTGCGAGGGTGTCCAGAAACATTTTTCTAGTCATGTCCACGCCGATTACAAAATCCTTGCAGGCGTCAAGGTTTTTGGCGTGATCCAATGCGAGGTCGAGGTTGTCCAGCACTGGGAGCAGATCGGAAAGGATGGAGTCTGCCGCGAACTTTTTCAATTCTTCAGTCTCGCGGACAAGCCTCTTTTTAATGTTTTCCGTTTCAGCCAGCGCGCGGAGCCGTTCTTCCCGTGCTTCTCCCATAACATCGCATGCAGGGCATACGTGTTCCCGGCAGAGGGCTTTGAGTTCGTCTTCGCTTAAAGTCACTTCATTCTCAGCTTCCGCAGTTTCGTCTGTTTCAGTCGCTGCGGCTTCCTGTTCAGTCATCTCTTTATTATTTTCTTTTCCAGACATGGACTCTCCGGTGTCATGAATTAGCGGCCTGATAACCTTGAAAAAGGACTGTCAGACCGCACAATTAGACAAATAAGCATCCCACATATCTTGTCAACACATGAAACGGGATCAAAAGGTCTTTTTTTAGAGGTTCATGTTTTTTAATCCATTTTGAACCGTCCGTCCTCGTAAATAGTCACTTTTTTCCCATCGGCAAGGTGCGCAGTGACAATTTTTTTTTCTGTATTGACCAGATCCCAATGAATGGATGAGGTGTTGAATCCAAGAGAGTCCATCAGCGCCTTGTCCAGAATTTCCGGCGGTCCGGTAAAAGTATCGCTTAGGGATTGTCCCAGAGCTATATGACAACTACCATGCTCCCCACCGAAGTTTTCATCCAGAATGGTCTGGGCCATAAAATGGTCAACCCTCGAAATAGATGCGTCTGTCAGCGCAAATTCACCGATTCTTCGTGCTCCGCCGTCCGCCCTAAGCTGGTCTAGAAGCAGCTTTTCGCCACCCATGGCTTTTACCCGCATGGCGATACCGTCCATGAATTCTATTTGCACGCCGTAGGTGGCTTTATCCATATATAATGATGGCAGGTCTGCGAAGTAGACTCCGTTTACTGTGCGGCAGTCCGGGGATATGTATATTTCATATCCCGGAATGTTTTCTCCTGCCGCCCCCCGCCAGCGTCTGTTTTCACCGGGAGAGAAAAACAGATCGCAAAGTTCTGATTGCATGCGGATGGTCTTGATATCCATTGAAGTCAGCCAGTCGGCAATTTCATTGGAACGTTTTGAAATTTTTTGCCATTCGCGGGCCGGGTCCGGCATGTTGAGGTAGCAGGCCCTCATCAGGCGCGTGGTGTAATCTTCCAGCTTGAGACCGGATTTAGCAGCAAGGGCGTAAGTAGGGTAAACGCATTCGGTCCATACCAGTTTGCCGAACAGCTTCCGTTTCTCGATTGCTTGTCTGTAAGGGCGTGCCCCATTGCGATTTTCCATGATAGCGCGCGGATCAATCTCAGTCATCGCTTCTATCTCTTCCGGGGCATGGATACGGATTACTCCTGCCGCCTGTGCGTATAATTCTTCTTTCCCCGGAGGATGAAAGGTGAGCTGGCCGTAGCTGGAGTTGATGTACAGTTCCGCTTTCATAGCCGGAGTCAGTCCGATTTCCATGACCGGATGCAGGTGTTTTTCGATAAGCAGGGCAAACAGATTTTCCGCGAGCGGCGTCGCAAGGTAATCATATTTAATGATGACGATGTCTCTATTTTTAAGTCCGTTCTCTTTTTGACTGTTTAAGCCCCACAGCAGGACTTTCGCATATTGGCGCAGGTCTTCGTAAGAAATTATGTTTTTCATATATAATGATATGGTTTAGAATTGTGGATGGTTTATTTACTTTAATATTTACCTGTTCTCTAATCTACTGGAAAAATGATTAAGCCTTCTTGACTGGGAAGTAGGTATACTTAAATAGTTGGAGATTTACCATGCCACAAATTACAGAGTAAATAATTACTTATGAGATTGACTTTCAATCATGAGCATGGCTAAGTAACGGACTCTATTCACGGCTGAAGAAGACTTGCTGTTGTTGAAAATGCTATTCATAATCAAGACGTTTAGATATAATGTGTAAGGGGAGTTATGTCTGTATCACTTAGAACTATGAAAAAAGATCAGAAGGGTATTGTTGTCGCGGTTAACGCCAGCGGTGAACTTGGCCGGCGGATCCGTGATATGGGTCTTGTGCCCGGTACTGAATTCATGGTTGTAGGCCGCGCGCCTCTCGAAGATCCTGTAGCCCTTCGCATGAAGGGATTTACTTTGACCCTGCGTAATAACGAAGCTGATTACATCGTAGTTAAGCCGGAGGATTAGGCTATGGGTAAGGAATATTTTGTAGCGGTTTCCGGGCAGCCCAACTGTGGCAAAAGTACAATGTTCAATGCTCTTACCGGGGCCACCGCACGTGTGGGGAATTACCCGGGGATCACTGTAGATCGTACCGAAGGGCGTTACTGTACTCCTGATTTCTGTGCCAATCTTGTGGATTTGCCAGGGACTTATTCCCTCACTTCTTACTCTATGGAAGAAGTTGTCGCACGTGATGTGATTGTTGATGAAAAACCCGATGTGGTTATCAATATGCTTGATGCCACATCTCTTGAGCGTTCACTTTATCTTGCCGTGCAGTTCATGGAGATCGGTGTTCCTGTTGTTCTCGGGCTGAACATGATGGACGAGGTCCGCAAGAAGGGGATTCGAATTGATTCCAGGAAGCTTTCCGAGCTGATGGGCGTTCCGGTTGTGGAATGTGTTGCCCGTCGGGGGCTTGGAAAGAAAGAACTGATGGAATCCGTGCAATCGGTTGTGGAAGCGACTGACGGTAAGTGGAATCCGGTAAATATTTCATACGGGCATGACCTTGATCCTGTTATCGAAGAGATGACAGAGTTGATCGTGGAAAATAATTTCATGACTGACCGTTATGACCCGCATTGGCTGGCGGTCAAGTATCTTGAAGAAGATGAAATCGTTATAAAAAACGGTCGGGATGCAGGGTCCCTTTCAGAGCAGCTTGAGGAAAAGGTCAAGATAGTTTCCGAACATATTCAGAAAACCCTGAATACTTATCCTGAAGCGGTGCTGGCAGATTATCGCTATGGCTTCATTAACTCTATTTTGAAGCAGGGTGTAATAAGCCGGGAAGATAACCTGCGTTTTGATTTCTCAGATAAGGTTGACCTTGTTCTGACTCATAAATTTCTTGGCCCGGTACTTATGTTGTTGATCATGTACAGCATGTTCTACATCACCTTCAATGTCGGCGCGGTGCCGCAGGGATGGGTGGAAGACGGCTTTGCATGGCTTTCAAACACCATCGGCTCTTTGCTGCCGGACGGCTTGCTTAAATCCATGATCACTTCCGGGGTGATTGACGGCGTTGGCGCTGTTATGGGCTTTACCCCGCTCATCCTGATTATGTTCGCAATGTTGGTCTTTCTGGAAGACCTCGGCTACATGGCCCGTGTTTCTTATATGGTTGACCGCGTTTTCCGGTCGTTCGGGTTGCATGGTATGTCGATAATGCCGTTTATCATGTCCGGCGGACTTCCCGGAGGATGTGCTGTTCCCGGCGTCATGACCTGCCGTACGCTACGCAGTCCCAAGGAGCGAATAGCTACCATCTTGACCGCTCCATTCATGATTTGCGGAGCTAAAACAACTGCCTATCTGATGCTGGTCCGTGCATTTTACCCGGATAACTCAACCACGGTTATGTTCGGTCTTGTGCTGATTTCATGGCTGCTGGCTCTATGTTTCGGGCGTTTGTTGCGCTGGACCGCGCTTAAAGGCGAGTCAACTCCCTTTGTTATGGAGTTGCCGCCGTACCGCATTCCAACCCTGCATGGTGTTGTTATCCATACCTGGGATCGCGTCTGGGAATACGTAAAGAAGGCCGGTACCGTAATTCTTGCGATTTCAATACTCATGTGGGCCTTGATGACTTTTCCGCGTCTTCCGGCTGATCAGGTTGCAGCTTTTGAAGCACAAAGAGTTCAGGTTGAAGAGCAGAGATCGGCATTCTCAGGGACAGCAGATGAACAAGAAGCAAAAGTGGCCCAAGCATTGGCTCAGATCAGCTATAATGAGGGTGAAGCCGCCCTCAAGCATTCTTATGCCGGGCGTCTTAGTGAAGCCATTTCTCCGGTAACTGACGTGGCCGGGTTCCCGTGGCAGGCAAATATCGCTTTTATCGGTGCGTTTGCTGCCAAAGAAGTCTTCGTGTCCACTATGTCAACAGCTTATTCGCTCGGAGATGAGGACCCAGATGATGCTCTCTCGCTTAGTGAAAAGATAGCAGCGGACAAGGCATGGACAACACCGGTCGTCTGGTCCGTCTTCATCTTCCTGATGGTTTATGTGCCGTGTATGGTTACTGTTGCGGTTATTGCCCGCGAGACCAACTGGAAGTGGGCTACTTTCTCGGTATTCGGGTCTCTTGCTTTCGGCTACACACTTTCTGTGATTATTTATCAGGTTGGGAGTCTGCTGACATAACAAACGCCCGTGGGAGACTACTGGATATAAGTTCCGTCTTGAACTTTTTTCCGGGGTTTAGCCCATTTTTTTATAAATCAAGTCAATAAAATAAGCCCCAAAATCAGCGAGATATTGGGGCTTATTTTATGTTTATGCATAAATGGCAAAGGCGGAATGTTTGGGTGGTACAAACATTCCGCCTTTTACTAGGGTGATGGTGATGATGAGATGATTGAAATTATTTAAAGAGGCTCGTAGTAGCAACGTTTGGGGCTGTGGACTTTACCCGCTTCTTTAAGAGCTTTGATCGCTTTGGAAACCTCTTTGGATTCTTCACCGATTGCTTTTGCCACGTCACCGGGACGAACCGGTTTACCTGCTTCTTTCATTGCTTCGAGGACTTTATTTTGCATTTAAATCTCCTTATTTGTTGCTGTTGATAACTATTACTAGTTTATTGTTCTTGTGTTGTCAATGCATAAATTTATTCTCCTGAACCCCAGAGTGGTTATGTTTGGAATAACGGTTGCATGGCCGTTTGAGAAGGCAATTTTTTCCCAGTTAAGGAGATTCTATGTATATACAGGGGTCAGCTTATTCTCAGACTGTTGCTTATAAAAATAATGCAAACTCATCGTGTAAACAGAATGTTGAGTCGACTAATACTGCTGGAGATAAGGTATCCATTTCCGAAGAAGCAAAGAGAATGGCCCAAAAGATGGGCGCCAGTGAGCAGACAGATTTACCCTTGGAAGAATATCGTCTTCCTGAATGGTACTCTGAATATCATCCACCATGCACGAAACTAGATCCTAAAATTGGACAGAAAACGGATATGGAAAAGGAAATGTTCATACAACGCCATGATAGGGAGCTTTCTGAATATAATGCTATGCTACAGAGTGCTTATCGTGAAATTTGCGATAAGTATAATATTTCAAAATTTTCAGATTATGCGCAATACTCTGATACTAAGATAGAAAATGAATTTCGTCAGATCCTATCGCAAAATGCAGGGGTTGAGAACTTAATGGAAGAACTCAATGTCAGCAAAAAGTTGTGATAAGGTAATGCTATGAGATTAAGACAATTACGTATTTGTTTTGCCTATAATAAAAAATCCCTCAGCCTTTAAGCTGAGGGATTTTTTATATTCGTTCATTATGCTTGATTACTCTGATTTAAACTCCAAACCATCATCGCTAGCATCGATATTAATAGCATGTTCCTCACGCAGTTCGCCGCTGATAATTTTTTTGGCCAGCGGTGTTTCCACGTGGGACTGAAGGAACCTGCGCAGCGGCCTTGCTCCGTATATGGGATCGTAGGACGCATGGGCAATGAAAGCCTTGGCCTTGTCTGTTACTTCCATGGACATCTTCTGCTCTCCGAGACGCGCACGCAGTCCTGCCAGTTGCAGGTCGACAATTTTCACGAGGTCCTTTTCGAGTAACGGTTTGAAGAGCACAGTTTCATCAACTCGGTTCAGAAATTCCGGGCGGAAATGATTCCGTAGGACATTCATTACTCCGTCCTGAACACCGGTTTTAAATTCCCCGTTCTCTTCAATTCCTTCAAGCATCAGCTGTGAGCCGAGGTTGGAAGTCATGATAATGATGGTGTTTTTGCAATCCACTGTACGTCCCTGTGAATCGGTGATCCGGCCATCATCAAGGATTTGCAGTAGCACGTTGAATACATCGCTGTGTGCTTTTTCTATTTCGTCAAAGAGCACAACGGAGTATGGCTTGCGGCGTATTGCTTCGGTAAGCTGGCCGCCTTCATCATAACCGATGTAGCCCGGAGGGGCTCCTATGAGTCGTGCCACCGCGTGTTTTTCCATGTATTCCGACATGTCCATACGGACAATATTTTCTTCACTGTCAAAGAGCGCTTCGGCCAGAGCTTTACAAAGCTCGGTTTTACCGACCCCGGTAGGACCGAGGAAGATGAATGAGCCGATAGGTCTGGACGGGTCTTTAAGTCCCGCACGGGCGCGCAGTACAGCTTCGGAAACAGCGCGGACCGCATCATCCTGTCCGATCACACGGTCATGAAGGATGTCTTCAAGGCGGAGCAGTTTCTCGCGCTCGCCTTCCACAAGGCGGCTTACCGGAATTCCGGTCCAGCGGGAGATGATCCCGGCGATGTCGTCCGGGCCGACAAATTCCTTGAGTAGACGTTTGCTGTCCGCGGTGACTTTGTCCTCTTCGCCTTCTATATCATTTTCAATCCCTTCAAGCTGTTTTTCAAGAGCAAGCAGGGTGGAATATTTAAGTTCCGCAGCGCGGTTGTAATCAAGGCTGCGTTCAGCCGCCTCAATGTCGAGCTTGGTTTTTTCGATCTGGGCCTTCAAGTCGCGCACAGTATCGATGGAACCCTTTTCCTTCTCCCATTGTTCAACCAGTTCGGACTGCTTGATCTTCATCTCGGTAAGGGAGTCTTCCAGCTTGGAAAGACGCTCACGGGATGCGGTATCGTCTTCTTTGCGCAGGGCCTCCCGCTCGATTTCAGCCTGTAGAATCTGGCGGTTGACCTTGTCCAGTTCATAGGGCTGCGAGTCGATTTCGGTCCTGATCATGGCCGCTGCTTCATCAATGAGGTCAATAGCCTTGTCCGGCAACTGACGGTCGGTGATGTAGCGGGCGGACAGTCCGGCTGCTTCTACAATTGCGCTGTCACTGATGCGAACTCCGTGATGAACTTCAAAACGTTCTTTAAGTCCGCGCAGGATTGAAATCGTATCCTCGATGGTCGGTTCCTCAACCATAATGGTCTGGAAGCGGCGTTCAAGGGCCGGGTCTTTCTCAATATATTTGCGGTACTCGTCTGTGGTGGTTGCACCGATGCAGTGCAGTTCGCCACGGGCCAGCATCGGTTTTAGCAGGTTGCCGGCATCCATTGCGCCATCGGTTTTACCTGCGCCGACAATGGTGTGGATCTCGTCAATAAAAATGATGATCTGCCCATCTGATTCCTGAACTTCCTTGAGTACTGCCTTGAGACGTTCCTCAAATTCACCGCGATACTTTGCCCCTGCGATGAGTGCGCCCATGTCGAGCATGAAGACGGTTTTGTCTTTCAACCCTTCGGGAACATCCTGTTTTACTATACGCTGTGCCAGACCTTCGATAATGGCAGTTTTACCAACCCCGGCTTCACCTATTAGAATGGGGTTGTTCTTGGTCCGCCGGGAAAGGATACGGATGACCCGTCGTATTTCAGAATCACGGCCGATTACCGGATCAAGCTTGCCTTTGCGGGCCTCTCCAACCAGATCACGCCCATATTTCTTGAGTGCGTCATAGGTCGCTTCCGGGTTGTCAGTGGTCACGCGCTGGTTACCGCGGATTGAAGTCATGGCCTCCAGAACTTTGTCCTTGGTCAGGCCGAAAGTCTTGTTGACTTTTCCTGCTCCGGTGGAACCATGTTCGTCCATGATGGCAAGAAACAGGTGTTCCACGCTGATGAATTCGTCCTGCATGCGCTGGGCGATTTCTTCAGAGGCAACAATAATCCTGTTCAACCGCTGGGTGACAAAGACCTGTCCGGGCTGGGCTCCGGGGCCGCTGACACGAGGCAGTTTGCTGATTTCAGCCTCAACAGCCTTTTTATAGGCCGAGGGATCAATGGATGATTTTTCGAGAATTTTGGAAACTATTCCTTTTTCCTGCTCAATAAGAGCGAGGAGGAGATGTTCCACTTCTATCTGCTGCTGACCGTTCTTTACGGCCAGAGATTGTGCCGCAGCAATTGCGTCGTTTGTTTTTTGTGTGAATTTGTTCGGATCCATATACAGTCTCCTTTTTGCTTTATCTTAATTGACTTGCATTCAAGATTCACAACTCATTTCAGGTGTTCTGCCTGAAATCCGGACGCACTTCTATTGTCTCAGAGGGGAGGGCTTGTCCTCCCCCTGAGTTTGCGCTGCGTTTTAGGCAGGAGTCTGAATCCTGTAAAAATATCGCAAGTCATTGCGTTTTAAATCAACTTTTTCATTTCTTCGATCTGAGTTTCTAACTTCTCGACCCTGTCGAGCAGGTCAATAATGATTGATCCGCCTATGGGGGTGACTTCAAGATCTTTGCAGAGCCTTGAAAGCTTGGTCATGCGATACAAATCGCGTGTCTCAAAGAGATAATGCCCGTCCCCGGTAGTACCGGGCCGAACCCACTCCATACTGATCAACTCCATGACGACGGTTTCCGCCAGTCCGGTCATTTCCATGACCTGAGTGATAACCAGACGTTTAGAGCTGCTGGGAGGCTGCGCTTCGGTTCTTTTATTTATATCCATGGCTGGCCTCCTTTAGAACGAACGGGGTGAGAAGTTGGATTTTTCAGCCAGTTCTTCCCATAATTTTTTAATTTCGTCGGTATCAGCCTTGGGAACCTGAATCATGACGCGTACAAACTGGTCTCCTTTGTTAACTCCGGTACCGAGTCCGCGTCCTTTGATCCTTAGTTTCTTCCCGCTGCCAAGTCCGGCAGGAATATTCATTTCAACCATTCCGTCAAGGGTAGGCAGTTTGAACTTTCCGCCCATTGCCGCTTCCCATGGTGCAAGGTGCAGGTCGAAGATTATATTGTTTTCTTCAACCTTGAAATGCTGGTGCGCTGCGAACTTGATTTTCAGGTACAGGTCTCCGCGAGGGCCATCGTTCGGTCCGGGAGAACCCTGACCGGAAAGTCTGATTTTCTGACCTTCTTTAATCCCGGCGGGAATTTTAACATCCAGAGTCTTGGACTGTACCATGGGATGCCCGCCCGGACCGGTTGCCTTTTCCTGCACGGTTATGGATTTCGGTCCGCCCTTGTATGCTTCCTCAAGGGTCAGAAGCAGGGTGGTCTCAGAGTTCTCACCTTTGCGTGGGCGTTGCTGGTGGAATCCTCCACCGCTAAACCCCTGCGCCCCGCCGAAACCGCCGCCACCAAAGCTTGCTCCACCGCCTCCGAAAATGGTTTCGAAAAAGTCGCTGAAATCACCGCCGCCGGCTCCGCCGAATCCTTGGAATCCGCCACCGCCGAAGTTCATGTTCTCATAGCCCGGCGGTGGACGGAAATTCTGCCCGTGCTCCCAGTCCGCACCAAACTGGTCGTACATTTTGCGCTTTTCCGGGTCCTTGAGAACTTCGTAAGCTTCGTTGATTTCCTTAAACTTCTGTTCAGCTTCCGCGTTATCCGGGTTCAAGTCAGGATGGTACTGCCTGGCCAATTTCTTGAAAGCCTTGGCAACTTCTTCCTTGCTTGCGGATCGGGATACTCCCAGAAGTTTGTAGTAGTCCTTATATTTCACGCTCATCTTATAACTACTCCTTGAGTGATTGGGCGATCAGTTCTGTCCGCCACTCTATCAAAATAATTCAGTCTCCGCGCAAGTCAAGCGTAATAATTGAATTTAGGTTTCGGCAGCCGGAATTATATTTCCCACCGCAGTCTACGGGAGTCTTTCTTTTTAAAGTTTTGTTCTATTAGTAAGTAAATACTCTATGCTCTCGGAATCGTGATGTTTGTATAGGCTTTTTTTATCTGTTTTACCTCCTTGTGCGGCTGTTAAATATTGTTTAAAAGATTAAGAGTTATCACTTTAAGCCGATCTAGATTACATATATAATTTTTTGTTTTGAGCGGATTAACATTATGCCGGAAAATTCCCCACATGAGATAGGAAAGATTGTAGCCGTCAACGGTGAAGCTTTTGCGGAATCCGAGTCCGGTTTGCGTCCTTTGCAGGCCGGAAGTTCCATTTTTGAAGGTGAAGAGCTGGTTACCGGGGCGGATTCAAATCTTGAAGTGCGTTTTGTGGACGACACTTTGCTTTCGCAGGGCGAAGATTCGCGAATTTCCCTTGATGATTATGCTTATGACCCTTCCGGTGACGAGTTGTCAGACTACATGGTCAATATCACCGAAGGAACTTTCCGTATGGTGACCGGTAAGATTGCGGAGCAGAATCCCGAGCGTTTCAAAGTAGGAACTCCGCTTGCTACAATAGGCATCCGCGGAACCACCACTGTTCATGAAGTCCTTCCGGGTCAGGGTGAGAAACACGGTATCGAAGAAGTTCACAGTGGCCGCGCATTGATAGTGCAGGGCTTCGACGGCCAGATCCGCCAGATTTCCCAGTCACAAAATATAGTTGATGTTTCACCATCCGGTCAGCTTGGTTCAGTACGTTCTTTTTCCATTCAGGAATATAACACCTTCCGTGAAATCGCACCATCTAACATTCTTCAGGAGCAGGAGATAAGGCGGGAGCAGCAGGAAGAGCGCAATAGCGATGATAACGTACAGGATGATGTGTCTGACGATCAGCCGCAGGAGCAGACTGCCGAAGAAAATCAACAGGACGATCAGGCTGATGGTGCCCTTCCCGGAGATGTCTTTCCGGGAGGAGGGGATATCGAAGATGTGCGAGGCGGGGTTCTTGATGCTGCGCATGGTATTTTAGCCGAAGATGGATTGGGCGCGCTTGCGGATGTTAGAGAGTTTGACGGAAGCAAGGTTGGGGGTGAGCCTGATAAGCTTGGTGAAATCAATAAGCCGCAAAGACTGGAAGATGATCCTGATCAGGAAAAAGACGGCGAGGGCGATGGTAGCGGTGAAGAAGAGGGTGGTAATGATACTGCCGGTGCACAGGGAATTGACGCTTTGCCGATAGATGGCAAGGATCAAACTGCGGCAGACGGTGATGATATAATTGATGATGAAAATTTAGGAACGTCCAGTGTGTCCGCCAGTGGCAGTTCTGAAGACGTATCCGGTGGATCTGAGACCGGGGGAACTTCAGCACCAGTTGTTGATGAACCCAGTGAAAGCTCCAGTGGGTCCGGAGGTTCCGGTGGGGGGAGTTCCGGCTCAGGAAATGAGATTTTTGTTGATGGGAAAGTTGTGATCAACGGTACCAGTGGTGTAGATACAATCATAGCAGATTCCAGAGCCAGTTTAATTTACGGTTATGCCGGTGACGATTCTATTTCCGGTGGTGCCGGTGATGACTGGATTCATCCCGGCGACGGAAGCAACAACATTGATGGTGGCGGAGATGAAAAGGACGCTGTCTTTTATGACGATCTAAGCATTCCCGGTATCATTGTTCAGGTTGGGGCCGGAAGCACTGTTATTACCCATAGCGGGGGAACAGAAGTCGATACTGTAACTGGTATTAATGGCTACTCTGGAACCAGCGGTAACGACACCATGACCGGTGGTGGCACGGATAACAGCTATTTTCTGGATACCCTTGGGGATGATGCCTATATTCAAGGGGCTTCTGCAGGTGAGTATGATACTGTTTCATATGAACTTGTAAGTCATGACATTAGTAGTGGCGTTGATATCAATCTGGAAGCTCAGACAGCTCAAGGCGCATCCGGTCACGATACGTATACCAATATTCAGAGAGTTATAGGCTCTGCTCACGTTGACCATATTACCGGATTCTCAACAGGCGGAAGGGATGCCACCATCGAGGGCGGTAAGGGTGATGATTTTCTTGATGGAGGAACCGCCGGATCAGCCAATGAAGTCAGGTACTACAATGCAGACGGTGGTGTTCAGGTTAACCTTTCTGCCGGAACCTCTACCGGGGCAGACGGCAATGATACCCTCAGTAATTTTCAAAATGTAAGGGGTTCCCACTACGCTGACTACCTTGTCGGGGATGTTCACAGCAACAGACTTAATGGTGATGAAGGAAATGATACCCTCGATGGCGGTGGCGGAAATGATACCCTGTACGGCGGCGCGGGTAATGATACGCTCATAGGCGGGACCGGGGAAGATTATCTTGATGGCGGTGGCGGTAACGATACTTTCGTTTTTAATGATATGGGTACGAGTACTGTAACAGCAGAGCAAATGGCTTTTTTTGAGAGCGGTTTAGATACTATAGATTTCGCGGGCAGCGCCGGATACGATGTTAATTCCGGGTTTGCCGCTACCACAAGTACTTATACGGGAACTGGGGCCGGTATTGGGCCTGGTTCAAGTTTCGTCCTCGATGGTGACAACCATCTTTGGTATGACGACAACGGTGATGTGGCAGGCGGTTTGCACTTCATTACTACAATTACGGTCGGTGGAATTGCGGCGTCAGACATTAAAGTGGACGGAGCTGCCCTTACCGGGATGTCTATCGTCGATGACGGGTCCGGGCTTTCAATTATCGGTACCGCCGGTGATGATAATATATTTGGCAGTGCTGGTAGTGATGATATTTACGGTATGGCCGGGAACGATACCATCTACGGTGAGGATGGCGAAGATGTCATCTGGGGTGGTTTAGGCGATGATGCCCTGTATGGCGGCATATCAGTTGGGCATGATGACCGTGTTGTCTACTATGATGCCACATCCTATGTAGAGGTTAACCTTGGCGAGGGGACAGCTATAGGCGGTGGCGGGAATGATACTCTTCATGACTTTGAGGGTGTAATTGGCTCAAAGTATGATGATATCCTTATCGGGGATGGTAATAACAATATTTTCTGGGGCGGCGAGGGTAATGATGTTATTGACGGTGCTGGCGGTAACAACACAGTTGATTACGAAATATCAGCTTCAGGTGTTAATGTTAATCTATTAACATCCATAGCAACTGGTAATGGAACTGACACCCTGTCAAATATAGATAATGTTAAGGGTTCGGGCTTTTCAGATACAATTACCGGTGACGGTGCTGATAACATCCTTGAAGGTGAGGATGGCAATGACACTATTTACGGTGGCGGCGGCGCCGACACTCTGGATGGTGGTCAGGGAGAAGATTATCTGGATGGCGGTGATGGCGATGATTACATAATTGCTGAAGCTGGTGACACTGTTTTTGCTGGTAGTGGGTTTGATATTCTTGATCTTAGTGGAAGTAGTTCAGGGATTGTTCTAGACCTGAATAGCAATATGATAGGAAATTCCAGTGAAATTAACGGTGATTTATCACAGATTGAGAAGGTCCTGGGCACTAGTCTGGATGATTTATTTATAAGCAGAGCGACAACGGCTGAGACTATTACTGGTAATGGAGGAACGGATTCTCTGTCATTCATCAATGCGACAAGCTCTGTAACTGTTGATTTTAGCGCAGGGACGGCTACGGGTGGTTGTGGGGATGATGTCTTTTCAGGAATGTTGGTTTATTACGGATCTAGTCACGATGATGTTTTTACTAATTTTACTGGAAATGATGTCGTGTATGGTGGTAGCGGCAGCGATAAATATGTATATAATTCAATGTCACTGTTTGGTCCGAGTATTAAGGACTTCTCAGCAGAGGATGTGTTGGAATTTTCCTCCTCTTTTAGTTCCGCCACTTTCACATTTGATGATGTTAATAAGGTTTTGTTTTGTGATTTTGATGGCGCTGGAGGAACGTATGGGGCCGAGGGCGTTGCAGTCTTCAGCGATGATGTAACGGAAACATTGGTTATGGATGCAATTCATATAGTCTAAATTCATGATTTGAATTTCTGGAGTGCTGCAAGTGCGTTTTTTTGATTTGCGGATTTTGGGGTTGGGGCTGTTTTTTGTTTTTCAGATTATGGGAACTAGTTCGGCTGCAAATCTTACGATTCAGAATAAAGGTATTTACGATGTGGAAACCTCGCCGAAGATGGTTCATAAAGAAGGCGATGTAGATAAAATACAAAAATATGTGCTTTCCAAAGAAACAGACGAGATACCTGCTTATCCCGGAACTCATTTCGGATTTGAATATTTTTTAGATGAAGAAGGCGTGGTTCCGACAAAGGTTATCATCACATCATATTACAGAGAAGGTTCAGGGGAAGAGCGGAAAGTAGTACAGGCCGAAATTCCTTTAACGGTTAAGAGTGGACAGAAGCATTATCTGGGATGGAATCTTCAGCAGGATGAATTGAAATTTTCAGTTTGGGAATTCAAGTTCGGGTATCCTTTCACAAAATTCTGTTCCTTTAATGTTGTTCCCCTGCGGAAACCGGAAGCCGGTGGTGGAGATTCTTCTCCTGCTCCAGGTGGTCATGTGACCCGATATCTTGTCCGCGACGGCATTTATTTCAAACTGCGTGAAGCAAAGTTCAGAAAAGCTGAATTGATAAAGCAGGGGTACAATCCGTTTGTTTTTGGACGGATGCATAAAAATAAACGCTATTACTATCATCTATTTGTAAGCATGCACGGCACAGAGAAAGTGGCGCAAAGAAATCTGGAGGAATATATGCGTGCCGGCAATTCTGATGCAGAAATTGAAAAGGCCGAAATCTCTTTTGATTAGTCTTTTGGGGTTTAGTGCTTTTTCAGAATGTGCAGCTGCTCTTCTTTGCTCCGCTTTTGCTCTTATGTTTCTAAAAATCGTCAGGAAGTTCGTAGTCTTTTTTCTCCGGAACATAGCAGTAAACGCAGCGGCCTTTTTTAACAAAGAAACGGGCCAGAATCATTCCGGCAATAAAACCGCCAATATGTGCAGCCCATGCCACTTTTTGAGCTCCTTCAGCAAAATGGTTTGTCACTCCTGAGAAGATTTGGATGATAAACCACAGACCTAAGAATAGAGATGCTGGGATCTTAAAGAAAAACGGTATGATAATCACGGGGAACAGTGTCAGTACCTGCCCGTGCGGGTAAAGCAGCATATACGCGCCCATTATTCCTGCAACCGCACCCGAAGCGCCAATCACAGGTGCACTGTCCGAAGGATTGATCACCATTTGGACTGCAATGGCAATGATCCCGCAGACCATATAGAAAATTAAAAATCTTCCATGCCCCATGGCATCCTCGATATTATCGGCGAAAATCCATAGCATCCATAAATTCAGGATTATATGCAGCCAGCCGCTGTGCAGAA
This sequence comes from Maridesulfovibrio sp., assembly GCF_963667685.1. NCBI lineage: Bacteria > Pseudomonadati > Thermodesulfobacteriota > Desulfovibrionia > Desulfovibrionales > Desulfovibrionaceae > Maridesulfovibrio > Maridesulfovibrio sp. Next base: position 231,654 of record NZ_OY763931.1, read on the forward strand.
ACATGTATGTTAGAAGCGGCAGCACTCCGGAATCCGGATAACCTGCGGCAACGGCCCATTCCGGGTTGAAAAACCTGGCCGGAACTACTCCCAGCAGGTGAAAAAGAGCAAGCCTTCCCTGCGGGGTCAGCATTTGCTCAAATAAGAAGACCGCAATATTTGCGATTATAATTCCGCGGAGTACATATGGTTTGATCAGGCAGGGTACGTTGTCGCGGATGGGGATCATGCGAAGTTAACCTTTAAGGGAGACCTTAATTTATTTCTCTGCGTTATATATTTGTTGTTGCTGCTCATGGCTAAATCCTATGGATATTTTTTAATAATTTAACGCATAAATTTGTTAACAGCAATCATTGTGGTTTATATCTGTTTTATAAAAAAACGACCCCCGCTGCATAAGCAACGGGGGTGTGATGAGATTGAGTTGGTAGGTAAACTAGGGGCACTCACTCCCTAAACGAACCTGATGCCGAAAGCGGGGTTGGACCTTGCGTAGAATTCTTTTATGTAAAATGGACTTGCATCCTAACAATTAATATCTGTTCATTCTTCCGACTACGGTCCTGACCTCTCGCCTCAGGTCTCACTTATAAAATAACACTCGCTGCGGGTAAGTCAATACTCGCAGACGCTAAAACTAGGCCTCTTTTGTGATATACATATTTGAGAGATGTTTTTCGAATAATCTTTCATTCTCTGCACGCAATGCTGCCAGAACTTCAAGAATACGGTCTGTTTCAGAATCAATTTTTTTCAAGTCTCCATCGTTCTCGATGACGGCTGTGCAGCAGTCCATCTTGGCTTTCTCATCCCACTGCCATGAATCGAATACTGCGAGAGTTTCCGGGGTGATATTCCTCTTTATCCGCAGTTCTCCTGTCCTTTTGGCTTCCGGGCAGTGTACACCGATGACTGCATCGACCAGTCTCTGAGTGTGCCAGCCAGCTTCCAGCAGCAGGGGAACTTCAGCTACAGCCAGAGGTTCATTATTATGAGCTTTGTAAAATTCCTTCACATCGTGCTGCACGATGGGGTGCACAATGCTCATTATTTCCCGGCGAAGGTCTTCATTTTCACACATGGCTGTAAAGAGCTTTGATTTGTCCACATCTCCGGTTTCGGAGTCCATGAAGCGGGTTCCGTATCGCTGCCGCAATAGTTCCCATCCAGTACCTTCTTTTTCATAGGAACGGGCAACGGATTCATCTGCGCTGAAAGTAGGAACGCCCTTGGCCGCAAGAATTTTAAGTACTGCTGATTTACCGCCGCATGGCATGCCGATGAGTCCGACACGCTGCACGGACTTGTTAAGCGCTTTGAGCATATTAATAAAATCTTCAGGCGGTTCCTGAGTGAAGCTGAGCTCTTCTCCTGATTCGGGATGTGTAAAAGACAGAGAGTAAGCATGCAGCATCTGACGGAAGGCAAGTTTCGCCAGCAGAGGTTCATCTTGAACAAGACGGGCATGCTCCATGGAACCGTAAACCTGATCTCCGAGCAGAGGATGGCCTATGTGGGCCATATGCACCCTTATCTGATGAGTGCGCCCGGTAAAGATTTTAACTTTTACAAGGCTTGCCCGTCCGGCAGGATCAGACCATAGAGTTTCATATTCGGAACGCGCATTACGGCCGCCTTTAAGGACAACAGCCATTTTTGTTTTATGAACAGGGTGCCTGCCCATGGGAGCGTCTATTTCAGCGAAATCTCTTTCAGGAACACCATGCACGATAGCAAGGTAAGTCTTGCTGATTTCCCGCTCGGCAAAGGCGGTTGCCATGGCCAGGCGATCGTGCTCGTTCAGGGCGATGCTGATGAGACCGGATGTGTATTTGTCAAGGCGGTGAACAATCCCGGGCCGCCATTCATCCATGTCTTTAATTTCTGGAAAATGGTGAATCATGCGGTGAACAAGCGTACCGGTTGGACAGCTTGGCGCTGGGTGAGTGGTCAATCCGGCTGGTTTATTAATAACCGCAATCCTACCGTCATTATAGAGTATCTCCAGCGGGAGGTCTTCCGGGACAAGTGAAGTTATTTCCGCTTCTCCTTTGAGGGTAAGCTCTTCATTTCCGGTTAGTTTCTGATTCGGTTTTTTGCATACATTTCCGTTAATCTCTGCAAATCCTGCTTTAATCCAGTCTTTGACTTTTTCCCGGGAGATTCCTTCTTCTTCCAAAGCTGTTCCCCAGAATTTGTCCAGGCGGGTATTGCGGTCAGAAAAAGTTGCGGTTTTTTCCCAGACAAGCAGGTTCTCATTTTCTGTAAAATCTTCATTATTGCACATGTAATCTAGTCCATATTAGGTTATATTCATATTCAGTGTAAAAGTGTATATTTGTAATTTTCAGTAATGCCAAGTAGATATGGCTTATCTTGAAAATAGTTCAAAAAGTTCTTGACGGTCAAGGCTGTGTCTTATAAAAACACGAAGTTTTGACTTTTCGGATTTTTAACAAATAACATGGGATCAAGGAGGCACCGTGGCGGTACATGTGGTAGACCATCCTTTGGTAAGACACAAGCTCGGCATTCTCCGTGAAGACGGCATAAGCACAAGTCGTTTTCGCGCTCTGGCTCAGGAAATTTCCAGACTGCTTACTTATGAAGCAACCAAAGACCTCGCAACCGAACCAAAAACCATCACAGGTTGGGCCGGTGAAGTTGAAGTTGAGGAAATCAAGGGTAAAAAAATAACCGTAGTTCCTATTCTCAGGGCCGGCCTCGGTATGATGGACGGTGTTCTGGATATGGTTCCGGGGGCCCGAGTCAGTGTTGTCGGCTTCTACCGTAACGAAGAAACTTTGCAGCCTGTCGAGTATTACGTCAAGCTTGCAAGCAACATTGAAGAGCGTATCGCGCTCATTCTTGACCCCATGCTCGCTACCGGTGGAACCCTGCTGGCTACAATCGAACTTCTCAAGAAGTCCGGTTGCACCAATATTAAAGGCTTGTTCCTTGTGGCAGCTCCCGAAGGGATTGAGAAGATAGTAAGCGAACATCCCGACGTGGATATTTACGTCGCTTCGATCGACGAAAAACTTAATGATGTAGGATACATTCTTCCCGGTCTCGGAGACGCGGGAGATAAGATATTCGGCACCAAGTAAATGTTTTTAAAGGCACCAGAAACGGTGCCTTTTTTTTGGAATAAATCTACGGAGAATCTTTATGAGCACACACAGTACTGATTATAATTTTAGGGCAAAAGATTTTGTCCTCGGCGCACAGATGCTTTTCGTCGCATTCGGCGCGCTTGTCCTCGTCCCTCTGTTGACCGGGCTCGATCCAAACGTTGCCCTTTTTACCGCCGGTATCGGTACACTTGTTTTTCAGGTTATTACAAAAGGTAAGATTCCTGTATTTCTGGCTTCATCTTTTGCCTTCATTGCCCCTATCATTTACGGTGTTCAGACTTGGGGGATTCCTTCCACTCTGTGCGGTCTCGCTGCTGCAGGTCTGTTCTATGTCGTGCTCAGCTTTTTGATTCGCTGGCGCGGTACCGATATCCTGAAAAGAGTACTGCCGCCGGTTGTTACCGGTCCGGTTATCATGGTTATCGGCCTGATTCTCGCTCCTGTCGCAGTTTTCATGGCTGTGGGTAAAACCGGAGATGGCTCCGTTGTTCTTGTGCCGGAAAAGACTGCGCTGATTATATCCATGATTTCCCTTGCTGTTACAGTTGGTGTTTCCCTGCTCGGTAAAGGCTGGCTCAAACTGATCCCCATTCTTTGCGGTATCACTGCAGGTTACGCAACATCTCTGTTCATGGGACTCGTGAATTTCGACGCAGTTGCGGCTGCACCGTGGGTAGCGATGCCTAAATTCACTTTCCCGGAGTGGAACCTTGAAGCTATTCTTTTTATTGTCCCGGTCGCAATCGCACCGGCTATTGAGCATTTTGGTGATGTCCTCGCTATCAGTTCTGTTGCTGATAAAGACTACGTGAAGGACCCCGGTATCCATAACACAATGCTCGGTGACGGTTTGGCTACTTCACTCGCAGCTTTGCTCGGTGGACCACCGAACACCACTTATTCCGAAGTTACCGGAGCTGTTGCACTGATTAAAGTTTTCAACCCGGCAATCATGACCTGGGCCGCAATCGTAGCCATAATTCTTGCTTTCTGCGGTAAGGTGGGCGCATTCCTTTCCACAATCCCTGTTCCGGTCATGGGCGGCATCATGGTCCTGCTTTTCGGTGCGATCATGGTTGTCGGCATGAACACCCTCGTCCGTGCAGGTGAGGACCTCATGGAGGCCCGCAACCTCGCCATTGTGGCTCTGATTGTTATTTTCGGCGTGGGCGGCATGTCTCTTCCTACTCCTTTCAGCGATGAGTTCAGGCTCGGCGGAATCGGCCTCGCCGGTGTCCTCGGAGTGTTCTTGAACCTTGTGCTGCCGCAGCCTAGAAAATAAAATAAGCAAATCTCCGACATGTGTCGGATTTGTATATAGGATAGACTTGTGAGAGACTTGTCCGGGGGCCCATAGGGGGTGTCCGGGCATTTCTCGTCTTTTTCCTGCCGGATCAAGGTTGCTAGTTTGTAACCGGAACGAAGTTTAACGGTTGATATACTGTTACAATTGATAAGTATTTTGTGGAGAATATAATGGATACAGGGTTTAGATATCCTGAGCTGCATGAGATGGTCGCCGGGCGCAAAGTAGCCATGGCGGTCAGCGGCGGAGCCGACAGCTTGCTCTCTATGGTTCTGCTTAAAGAGAGCGGGGCGGATGTTGCTGCGGTCCACGGTTGTTTTCTGGGGATGGAAAAGGCTGAAACTGCAGTTGCCGGGTTGAAGAAAAGGTGCGCGGAACTTGATGTTCCGCTGCATGTTTTTGATCTTACCTCCGAGTTCGACCGACTTGTAGTCGAGCCGTTTGTTCAGGAATATCTTAAAGGAAATACCCCTAATCCATGTGCGCTCTGTAATCCTGAGGTAAAGTTTGGTGTGCTAAATTCCGCTGCACAAGGATTCGGAGCCGAGTTGCTCGGCACTGGACATTATGTACGCATTGCGGAGGTGGCGCGTTACGGGAGAGTTCTGGCACGCGGTGCAGATCAGTCCAAAGATCAGAGTTATTTCCTTTCACTTGTGCCACGAGATTCCTTATTGAAAGCCATTTTTCCTCTTGGCGGTCACAGTAAGGATCAGACCTATGCTGAGCTTGATAAGCGAGGTGTGGAAATCCCGCTGCCTTCAGAAAGTCAGGAGATATGCTTTGTTCCTGATGATGATTACCGCCAGTTTTTAATTGATCGGAATGTAAAGCTCCCCGGTCCGGGGTTGGCCGTACTGTCGGATGGACGGAAGGTCGGCAAACACAATGGCCTTTGGCGGTATACGCAAGGTCAGCGACGAGGGCTCGGTATTTCATGGAAAGCTCCTCTTTATGTTCTGGATAAAGATATGGAGCGCAATCTGCTTATCGTGGGAACAAGCGACGAGTTGGAATCGCAGGGATGCACTGCCGACAGTTTTAATTTCCTAGTTGATTTTGCAGAATGGCCGGAAACGGTTTTTATCCAGACCCGCTACCGTCAGCGATCCAAGCCCGCAAGGGCCGCGCAGGTTGGCAGTAGTTTAAAATTTGATTTTATTGAGCCGCATTCACGCCCTACGCCGGGCCAGATAGTGGCAGTATATACAGAAGAGGGTGCGGTTCTCGGAGGTGGTATCATCCGGGAATAGCCCCGGGAGATATGCGCGTGTTTATCGAGACGCAAAGATTATTATTGAGGCCCCTGAAACAAAGTGATGCCGCTTACCTTTCCGGGATGATGCAGGATCCGGATGTTTACAGGTTCATTTTGAAGCAGGAGCCGTGGTCCAAAAGCAAAATTGATTCACTTCTCCAATCGCAGGAGAAGCTTTTTGCACAGCACAGGTATTGTCTGTTTGGTGTTGAACCAAAGGGAACACGTGAACTGGCCGGATATTGCGGAGTGCAGCCGCTGGAGAATTTTTCCGGATCTCTGCAAGGCGAAGTAGGCATCAGTTGGGTTTTTCAAAAAAAATATTGGGGAGCGGGACTGGCTACAGAATCCGCTTCCGCTTTCATTGATTACGTTTACTTTAAAACGGATCTGCAATCCATGAAAGCCCTCATACATCCTGCTAACCGTGGTTCTGTTCGCGTAGCATCGAAGCTTGGCTTTGAGTTCGAAGATCTTGTCTTTCGTAATGGCAGGTTGCGGATTCTGTATTCACTTCCGAAAGAAAAATATAGTTCAGGGTTTGCCGCTATTCCGGTTCATCCTCAGGGCGGCATGCTGGCAGGATGTCTTTAGATTAGTTGATCGGCCATTCAGTTATATCCATAGAACCTTAGACCCTGCACGATAATGGTGATTCAGTCGGGCAATATTAATATTCAAATATTTTGCACTTCGTGGGTTGACCTTTGGCTGGCAGGGGAGTAGTACTGATTCCTGAAAGAGGCAGTGATCATGTTGCCTTTCGAATATTTTATTCTAATGGATTAATTAAAAGTTAAAATTTAATACGATTATACTGGAATTTATTTCCAAATCGGTTTAAGTATTTTTCATGGCAAAGGAAAAAAGAATACCAAAGCACAAGGGCGTATACATTCTGCCCAACCTTCTCACCGTGTCGAGTCTGTTTTGCGGATTCCTCGCGATGAACTGGGTTGTGGAAGGTGCATATGAGATGAGTGCTGTCGCCATTCTGGTAAGCTGTCTCTTTGACGGTCTCGACGGGAAGGTGGCAAGGTTGACCGGAACAAGCAGTGAGTTCGGCGTTCAGCTCGATTCACTTGCGGATGCGGTTGCTTTTGGTGTTACTCCTGCGTTCATGGTTTATCATTGGCAGTTACATCAGTTTGGCCGTTTAGGCATGCTGGCAGCGTTCCTGTTAATGGCTTGTGGTGTGCTCAGACTCGCCCGTTTCAATGTACAGGCCGGAACTACTTCCAAGGCTCACTTTATAGGACTGCCCATCCCTGCGGCAGGCTGTACCTTGTCTACTTTGATTCTGTTCACCCCCTATATTCCTGAAAGTATTGCACAGAGTGTACTGCCTATGTTCACTCTGGTGCTTGTATATTGTCTCGCATTTCTGATGGTGAGTACTGTCCGCTATAATTCTTTCAAAGAATTTGGCATGTTCAAAGCTCATCCCTTCAGCTCCATGGTTACCGTTATCGCGCTCTTTACCATGGTTGCCTCCCAGCCCAAATTTCTGGGTTTCGTGATTTTTGCCGGATACATTCTTTCCGGTCCTATTTACACAGTTTTCATTCTATCCCGCAGAAGCAATAAGCTACTAGGAAAGTCCTCCAAAGAATTGTCATAGGCTTTTTCCAGAGTAGTTCTACAACTACATCCAGAATAAGTTTATACGGTACCAAAATTCTTTAGGGGACGGTAAATTACTAAGTAGTTTAACCTGTTTCATAGTTTTTTCCCAAGCATTGTTATAATCTGCAAATATTCTGTTTTTGCAGCTTTTCTTAGGAGATAGATAGATGTCTGATAAAGTTTATATTTTCGATACTACCTTGCGTGATGGCGAACAGTCCCCCGGTGCAACAATGAACATGGCCGAAAAAATAGCCATGGCCCGCCAGTTGGAAAAACTGGGTGTGGATATCATTGAAGCAGGATTTCCAGCAGCTAGTCAGGGTGATTTTGAGGCTGTAACAGAAATTGCAAAATCCGTTGGCGACATTCAGGTCGCAGCCCTCTGCCGAGCTTTGAAAGGGGATATTGACCGCGCTTTTGAAGCTGTCAAGCATGCTAAAAATCCCAGAATTCATACCTTTATCGCTACCTCTGATATCCATATGAAGCATAAGTTCAATAAGGAGCCTGACGAGATTTTGGAGATGGCCCGACAGGCTGTGCGCCACGCTGTATCTCTGACTCCTAATGTTGAATTTTCCGCAGAGGATGCATCCCGCTCCCGTAAGGAATTTCTGGCTCAAATTGTTGAGGTAGCTATTGCTGAAGGTGCAACCACTATCAATATTCCTGACACCGTTGGTTACGCGCAGCCCGAAGAATTCGGCAAGCTGATCGAGTACTTGATCAAAAATGTTCCAAACAGTGATAAAGCTGTTTTCAGTGTTCATTGCCATAACGACCTCGGTTTATCTTGTGCCAACACTTTGGCCGCTATCAGGGCAGGTGCTCGTCAGGCGGAAGTAACCCTTTCCGGTATTGGGGAACGTGCGGGGAACGCAGCTTTGGAAGAAGTTATAATGGCCCTGCATACACGTAAAGACTACTACGATGTTGAGACTTCAATAATCACTGAAGAACTGTTCCCCTCCTGCCGCAGACTGGCAACAACCATTGGTCAGCCCATATCTCCCTATAAAGCAATTGTCGGAGCGAACGCCTTTGCCCATGAGTCAGGCATCCATCAGGATGGTATGCTCAAGAACCGCCAGACTTATGAGATCATGACTCCTGAGTCCATCGGCAAAAAAGGAACTTCGATTGTTATCGGAAAACATTCCGGCCGAAATGCATTAGGTTCAAAACTCAGTGAAATGGGTTATGAATTAAATGATGAGCAGATCTCGCGTGTTTTTGCTGCAGTTAAGACCCTGGCCGACAAGAAAGAAGAAATATTTGATGAAGACGTTGAAGCTCTCGTTCTCGAAGAGGCTTACCGCATCCATGATTTGTACCGGGTAAAAGAACTGTCAGTCTTTTCAGGTACAGCCGGCGTTTCTCCGCATGCTGCAATTGTGCTGGAAGATTTTAGCGCTGATAAGAATAATCCGGTCAGGATGCAGGAAGTAGGTTTCGGAGACGGTCCTATCAACGCAGTTTTTTCAACTATCAATAAGATGGTTAACAGAAAACCTAAGCTGGAACTTTATTCTGTAAACGCAGTTACCGGTGGTACTGACGCGCAGGGTGCGGTTACGGTTCATATCACCGATAATGGTTTTAAATCAATTGGGCGCGGTTCTGACGAAGACATCATTGTCGCCAGTGCCAAAGCTTACGTCAACGCTATCAACCGGGTAGAACGTATGAAACAGGAGAAAAATAATGCCTAAAACCTTAGCTGAAAAAATTTTGCAGGCTCATACCGACGAAACTGTGAAAGAGCCGGGCCAGATTGTCCGTTGTAATGTTTCCATGGTGCTGGCAAACGACATTACCGCTCCTCTAGCCATTAAGTCTTTTAAGGCTATGGGTGCGGATCAGGTCTTTGATAAGGATAAAGTTGCCCTGGTGTGCGACCACTTCACCCCTAACAAGGACATCGATTCCGCTGAGCAGGTCAAGGTCGTCCGTGAGTTCGCTCATGAAAAGAACATTACCCATTATTACGAGGGCGGTGAAGTTGGTGTTGAGCACGCACTGCTGCCCGAACTGGGACTTGTCGGACCTTCTGATATCGTAATCGGTGCTGATTCCCATACATGTACCTACGGCGGTCTCGGCGCATTTGCGACCGGAATGGGGTCTACCGACATCGCAGGTGGTATGGCTCTTGGTGAAACATGGTTTAAAGTTCCTCCGACCATCAAGGTCGAAATTGAAGGTACACCCGGTAAATATTTAGGTGCTAAAGACTACATTCTCAATCTGATCGGCACCATCGGTGTTTCCGGCGCTCTTTATAAAGCTCTTGAATTCGGTGGTTCCGTTGTGGACAATTTGTCTATCGAAGGCCGCATGACTATGGCCAACATGGCTATTGAAGCCGGTGGTAAAGTCGGCCTGTTCCCTGCTGATGCCAAGACCCTTGAGTACTGCAAGGCGGCAGGGCGTACTGGTGATGTTGAAATGCGTGCTGACGAAGGTGCAAACTACGAGCGTGTTGTTAAAATTGACGTGACCGGAATGAAACCACAGGTTGCTTGTCCGCATCTGCCGGATAACGTCAAACCTGTTGACGAAGTAAAAGATATGCGGATTCATCAGGCTGTTATCGGCTCCTGTACCAATGGTCGTATCGAAGACCTGCGTGAAGCAGCAGCAGTGCTTAAAGGTCGCAAGGCTGACAAGAATGTACGCCTGATTGTTCTGCCCGCTACCCCAAATATCTGGAAACAGGCTCTGCGCGAAGGTCTGATTGAGATTTTCATGGAGTCCGGTGCAATAGTTGGTCCCGCAACCTGCGGTCCCTGCCTAGGCGGACATATGGGTATCCTCGCCGGCGGTGAAAGAGCAATTGCTACAACTAACCGTAACTTCAAAGGCCGTATGGGTAGTCTTGAGAGTGAAGTTTTTCTTTCCAACCCCGCGGTAGCCGCAGCTTCTGCTATCACAGGTATCATTACTGATCCTGAAGCACTGTAAGTTGTTGCACTTTGCGCGTTGAAGGTCTGAACGTAATAAAAAAGTTATTTTTCTAGCGGGGAATATCTCTCCCCAAGGAGAATTTAAATATGTCTATTAAAGGTACTGCACATAGAGTCGGGGCACATATCGATACTGATGCCATTATTCCGGCCCGCTTTCTGGTTACCACCGATCCTGACGAACTCGGTGCGAATTGCATGGAAGGCCTTGAGGAAGGCTGGATCAAGCGTGTTAATAAAAATGACATCATGGTTGCCGATGAGAACTTCGGTTGTGGTTCTTCCCGTGAACATGCGCCTATTTCCATTCTCGGTGCCGGAATTCCGGTAGTTGTGGCAAAAAGCTTTGCCCGTATTTTCTACCGCAACGGCTTCAATATGGGGCTTATTCTTCTCGAAGTAGGCGATGATTTTAAAAAAATCGGTGATGGTGACCAGCTCGAAGTCGATGCTGAAAAGGGCGAAATTAAGAACTTTACCACTGGTGAAACCATCACTTGTGCTCCAGTTCCCCCATTTATGAAAGGCATCCTCGATTGTGGTGGACTGGTAGAATACGTTAAAGATCGTCTAGCTAAATAGCAAATACTCTGGATGCAAGGCAGGCCGTTAGATTTAAATTCGTCCTGACGCCCCGGCAGCAAAGCTTAATAAAAGTTTTTGGGATTCTTAAACCCTTTCTCTAAAGGGTTTAAGTGCCCAGAAGGACCGTCGGTAAGCTCTCCTAAAGCATCTTAAAATATAAGCGCGAAGCGCATCAAATAAAGAGGAATTTTAAAATGAAAATATGCGTAATGCCCGGCGACGGAATAGGACCGGAAATAATGGAACAGGGCGTTAAAGTCCTGAACATAATCGGCGAAAAATTCGGTCATAAATTCGAAATCACCGAAGCTCTGATTGGTGGTGCTGCCATCGATGCTACTGGCGGGCCCCTTCCTGAAGAGACTGTTAAGGCCTGTAAAGAATCTGACGCAGTTCTTCTTGGTGCTGTCGGCGGTCCTCAGTGGGATACTATTGATCCGGCAATCCGCCCTGAAAGAGGTCTGCTCGGCATCCGTAAGGAACTTTCCCTGTTCGCCAACCTGCGTCCTGCTGCGCTTTTTCAGCAGTTGAAAGATGCATGCTTTCTGCGTCCTGATATCGTAGAGAAGGGCATTGACATCATGGTTGTCCGTGAACTTACCGGCGGCATTTACTTTGGTGAACCTCGCGGTACCAAGGAAGAAAATGGCGAACGCATGGGCTACAATACCATGGTTTACTACGAGCATGAAGTAAAGCGTATTGCCAAGGTTGCTTTCGAAGCTGCACAGAAACGTAAAAAGAAACTTTGCTCCGTGGATAAAGCCAACGTACTGGACGTTTCTCGCGTATGGCGCGAAATAGTCATCGAAGTTTCCAAAGATTACCCCGATGTTGAGCTGACTCACATGTACGTGGATAACGCTGCTATGCAGCTCGTTCGTGATCCTTCCCAGTTTGACGTAATCGTGACCGGAAACCTTTTCGGTGACATCCTCTCCGATGAAGCTTCAGTAATCACCGGTTCCATCGGCATGTTGCCTTCCGCATCCCTCGGCGCTTCCAATCCCGGTCTGTATGAGCCCATTCACGGTTCTGCTCCAGATATTGCTGGCGAGAACAAGGCCAACCCGCTGGCAACCATCCTGTCTATAGCCATGATGCTCCGCTATTCTTTTGATATGGCTGAAGAAGCTGATTGTATAGAAGCCGCAGTGGAAAAGACCCTCTCAGAAGGTCTGCGCACCGGGGATATCATGGATAAGGGCGGTAAGCTGGTAGGCTGCACAGAAATGGGTGAAGCCGTAATTAAGAATCTTTAGTCGTCTCCGACGGCCAAAGGAAAGGGAAACCCTTTTGCTTACGCCAAAAAGGGTTTCCCTCTCCTCAGGACTCCTCTCCCTTCCCAAAACGCGTTAGCGAGCTTCGCACGTATATTCATCGTGTCGACTTCGGATAGAAGAGGATCGACTATCATGGCAGGCTGGTCTATGGAGATCGGGCTGCTTTTTCTTTTGTAGCTGAAATTTACAGACTGCTTCTTTCTATTGTATCCTGTTTATTATGATTAAATTCAGAACTGAAAGGCTTATCCTGCGTGAATGGCATAACAGTGATTATCCTATTTTTGCGCGCATAAATGCAGACCCAGATGTGATGCGCTATTTCCCTGCCATTCTTTCTGAAGAGGAAAGCAATGCAAATGCCGATATTATTAGCGCGTTGATTGAAAAACGTAACTGGGGATTTTGGGCGGTTGAAATTCCAGATATTGCACCTTTCATCGGTTTTGTAGGTTTGCATGTTCCGTTAGTGACACTGCCGTTTTCACCTTGTGTAGAGATTGGATGGCGGCTGGATAAGAAATTCTGGGGATATGGATATGCTACTGAGGCAGCTAATTTTGCATTAAAATATGGTTTTGCTGAACTAAATCTTGATGAGATAGTGTCTTTCACTTCCGAGAAGAATCTACCCTCACAGGCTGTAATGAATAGACTTGGTATGCGCTTTGACGATGATGGATTTGAACATCCTTCAGTGCCTGTAGGAAGTCCTTTGCGTAAACATGTTCTTTACCGAATCTCTCAGGAAGATTGGCGCACAGGTCTTGATAGCTGAGATAAGCGCTGGTTTCCTGATTAGTTCTAGGCGCAACATAGGGGGCGCATAATTATTCCTATCTTTTCGTTTAGGCTGATTATGCGCCAGAATGTTTAGTCGTTATTATACTAACTGTCTGTATCATATACCTAATTTCTGATTGGATTCATTTATGCTTGATGAAATAACATAAAGAATCAGAATAGGAGGCATTATGCTTATAGCCGTAAGTGCAAATAGTTCTAATGTGGATAGCTCTTTTGAACCCCGATTCGGTAGGGCTGCGGGTTTTATGATTTTTGACAGCGAGACCGGTGAGAGCCGTTTTATTGATAACTCAGAAAATGCCGGAGTTGCTGGCGGCGCAGGAGTGCAAACAGCGCAGTTCCTGGCTGACCAAGGTGTGCAGGCTATTATTTCCGGTACTTTTGGGCCAAAGGCAGAACAGGCTTTGCTGGCAGGCCATATTGAAATGGTGACTGTTGAATCTGGTACTGTGCGTGAGCTGGTTGAAAATTATGCGGCTGAATCAGGAATAGGCCAGCCTAAATCCGATCTTAAGCGCTCTCCTCATAGTCTTAATCAATCCGGCGGAGGCTGCCGACGGATGGGCGGAACTGGACGCGGAATGGGTCGGTCTGGCGGCGGTCGAGGTATGGGTGGAGGTGGAATGGGCCGTAGATCGTAATTTCAGCTAAAATAAATATCCATTACATAATACGAAAAACCCCGTAGCCGAAGCTTACGGGGTATTGAAATTGTATAATAAAGCGAACTAGATAAGGCCGCTTTTTTTAAGCTGAGCTTCTAGCTTGGCGTTGCTTTCGTCCATAAGGGGGACAAGCGGAAGCCTGAAGGAAGTTTCGAATTTACCCATCATGCCCAGAGCTGTTTTTACCGGAATCGGATTGGTTTCGACAAACATCATCCGGTTTACAGGCTGCATTTTGAAGTGCAGTTCCTGTGCCTTTTTCATGTCACCTGCACGATAAGCCGCACACATATCGGACATATCTTTAGGCATAATGTTGGCAACTACAGATATAACACCGTGACCGCCGAGGGCGAGCAGGGGCAGAACTGTGAAATCATCACCAGAGAGTACGCAGAACCCTTCGGGACACTGTTCAATTACATCTGAAACCTGGCCAAGATTAGCTGTTGCTTCCTTAATGCCGACGACATCAGAAACTTCGTTGGCGATCATTGCTACGGTTTCCGGCATGCAGTTCAGTCCGGTGCGCCCGGGAACATTATACAGGATGAAAGGCATGGAAGCTTCTTTCGACAGGGCTTTGAAATGCGCCAGCAAGCCCGCAGGAGTAGGTTTATTGTAGTAAGGTGTAATTTGGAGTGTGGCATCTGCGCCTGCCTGTTTAGCAAGCAGGGTAAGGTTTACGGCTTCTTTAGTATTGTTGGAACCCGCGCCAGCAATGACCGGGACACGTCCCTTGGCCTGCTCCACACAGATTCTGATAACCTCACCTTGTTCTTCATGGGTAAGTGTAGCCGCTTCTCCGGTTGTACCACAGGGTACAAGTCCGTCGATTCCTTGTTCAATCTGCCACTCAATCAGTTCGCGATATGCGTCCTGATCAATCTCTCCGTTTTTGAACGGAGTGACCAGAGCAGTGAATGCTCCTTGGAATGTCATTGTTTAAGCCTCCAAATTTGAATTACTAATCATCCGAAATACCACTTATCAGCTTCGCAATTTCAGGTTCTGTGCGGAGTTTATCCGTCAGAGTCTGCAGGAACCATTTGACGTTTTCCCCGGAAGACCATTTAAAGTCCTTATCTCTGGAGGGCCACTGCAAAATGTCAATCCTGTTAACTGCTTTTCCGGTAGGGTAGCTGCGCACCCATAAAGTCTTGCCGTTTACGTTAAGACTGCCGGTCATTCCCGGTCCGTCTCCGCTGCCCAGCAGAATATCCGGGGCGGACTCGCTAATTTCCGGGTTGGCGAGAAATTTCTTCTCCCTGAAGTATCCCCATGAACTCATGGCGATTACCAGATCCGACTCCTTTTTGTTCTCCCTGATCAGCTTGGCGCATTTTTGAATAAGATCAGGAGGAAGTTCATCGGAACCCCGTTCAAGGTGAGGAAATATTATAAAGGAAACCTTTTTACCATTGGCAAGAGGTTTGATCTCAACGCGTACTTTTTCGTCGCTGGTCCAGTTTTTAGGAATTCCTACAGGGGAATTTTTCAGAAAACTAAATTCAGCAGGGCTAATAATTCCTAAATCATAATTCATGATTTGGAAAGCTTCAGCCAGCGCATTTCGTTTTTTATTGGAAACTATTTCGCCGGAAGTCGGCATAAATTCATATGCACCGCCAACAACAAGGACATCGTGCAGCTGCGCTGCACGCAGATCCTGAAGATATCCAGCCCGCCGGGCCAGACCACCAAGGGTTTTGTTTCCTCAGGTCGGGCAGGGGTTTACAGTCCCGAAAGTGTTGGCAGTGTCGGCAATAGACAATAGTACATCCTTGCCAGCGTGGGAGATTGAAGTCCCCATGCTGGCAAGGATAAGAAAAGCTAATATGAGAAATCGCATTAAGCGTTCAGATATTCTTTCAGCTCTTTACCGGGACGGAAAAAAGGCAGCTTTTTAGGGGTTACGTCAACAACCGCACCAGTCTTGGGGTTGCGTCCGGTGTACCCTTTGTACTCTTTCATCTTAAAGCTTCCGAATCCACGAATCTCAACTCTGTCGCCGCGAACGAGAGCCTCTTTGATAGCATCCACAAATGCATCAACTATTTCAGCAGATTCATCTACATGGAGGCCTTTTTCTTCCGCAAGATTCTTAATCAGTTCGCTTTTGTTCATGTCCTCTCCCAAATCGTGTTGAGTTTGACAAGGCAGTGTTTATTACCAATACTGGTACAACTATGCCGAAAAGTTACCCTTTTCGCAAGCATTATTACTCGGCCAGTGTCGGAAATTTTTTCATGACAGGTCTTTCACCTAGTCTGCCCATATTTTCCATCCTGATTTTCTGAATTTTGACTGCGATATTAAGGATGTCGCGGCTTGCATCAGATTTGGGAGCAAACTTAATAAAAGGAATCTGCCGTCTTACAGCTTCTGTTACAGTGGGATCATAGCGCACATATCCCATATTTTTCAACTGAATATTCAGAAATTTTTCGCAGGCCATATTGAGGCGTTCAAATGTCGCTTTCCCTTCTTTAGCATCAGTTGCCTGGTTAACTATTACGTGGAAATCACTGATATTATGCTTAGAGTGGAGCACTTTTATCAGCGCGTAACTGTCGGTCAGGGAAGTCGGCTCAGGGGTGACTACTACGATTCGCATCTGGGTCATGGATGCAAAAGACATAACTGTTCCGTTAATCCCGGCCCCGAGGTCCAGCACAAGATATTGGTAACTGCCGACCAGTTTGGTGATTTTGCTGAACAGCATTTCCTGCATATCTTCATCCATCTCCACCAGTTCCGGTACACCGGAAGCAGCTGGAAGGATGTCGAATTTTTTGCCTTCCTCAATGGGGATGACTATATCGGCCGGCTTAGCTCCGCTGGTAAGCAGGTCCTGCATATTGGTTTCCGGGGAAATCCCCAGCAGAACGTCGAGGTTGGCCAACCCAAGGTCGCAGTCCATGAGCAACAGGCTGTTCCCCCCTGCATTCAGGGCATAGGAAAGATTTAGGGAAAGGTTGGTTTTACCGACTCCGCCCTTACCGCTCATGATAGCAAGACTTAATGTTTTATTGGCGTTGATCATGATTTATCTGTTCCTTTAGTTTCCCGTAAATAAAAATTTCTTTTCATTGGCATGAACAAGGCTTTCCCTGGTCACTGACTCAAAATCCAAGATATCCGATGTCTTGACTTGATCCTTGCCGGCCTTTTTGGCTTCATAGAGCGATTTGTCTGCTTTGCAGATCAGCTCATGCATCTCAATATCCACCATACCCTTGTAGCAGGATATTCCCGCCGAACAGGTGATGAAAAATTTTTCATCAGATCCTGGTATGTTGAATTTGAGATCGCGGACTTTACTTAGCAAGCGCTCCAGTAACTGCTGTGACTTGACCAGGCCCACTCCTGAAAGAATTATTGCGAATTCTTCTCCGCCTATACGGGCTGCGAGGTCATATCGCCTTGAATTGCGGGCCAGCAGGTCCGCAAAGTCGATGAGAACTTCGTCTCCTTTGAGATGTCCCCAAGTGTCATTGATCTTTTTAAAGTTATCAAGATCCAGAATTGCAAGGCTGACCGGTGTTTTGTTCCTTCGCGATCTCTCAATCTCCTGATCAAGGGTCCGCTCAAAAACTCTGCGGTTTGAAAGTCCGGTAAGGGGGTCGTGCTCTGTTTTGTAGGAAAGTTTTTGCAATACCGATTGAACATGATTCAGATGTGGGGCCATGTTCCGGTCCAGCGGCATAGTAAGCCAGTCATTCAGGCCGTGTCTTTCCGCAAGAATTTCCCATGCCTCAAGAGTCATGCCCGGGCATAGTTTCAGCACGGCTAAACCTTCAGGGCATTCATGGGAATGGCAGACCTTTTGCTCATTACAGAACTTGTCCCGCACAGAAAGAAGCTCTTCCATGAGATTTGCTTCATTCTCAGCAATGTACTCAGCGCTCATTTTCTCCGCCGTATGCGTCAAGCATGAATTTTCTGATCAGTCCGTCAAGTTCTCCGTCCAGAACCGCCTCGACATTTCCGTCTTCGGCTCCGCAGCGGTGGTCCTTGACCAGTCTGTATGGTTGCAGAGTATATGTTCTGATCTGACTGCCGAAACCAATGGAATCCTTGGTGGCGTAGTCAGCTTTTTTGCTTTCTTCCTGCCTCTTGAGTTCCTGTTCATACAGGCGGGACTTGAGGACTTTCATGGCGGTTTCTTTGTTCTTCAGCTGGGATTTTTCATTCTGGCACTGAACAACAATGTTTGTGGGCAGGTGTGTGATACGCACAGCAGAGTTCGTCTTGTTGACGTGCTGCCCGCCGGGACCGCTGGCCCGGAATACGTCCACCCGGATATCATCTTCTTTTACTTCGATTTCAATATCCTGAGAAATCTCGGGATAGACGTCCACCGAAGCAAAGGAAGTATGTCTCCTGCCAGAGGCATCAAAAGGAGAAATGCGGATTAAACGGTGGATTCCGGCTTCCCCTTTTAAAAATCCGTACGCGTAAAGGCCTTCTATCCGCAGCGTAACACTTTTGATACCTGCTTCGTCGTCCGGCTGATAGTCAAGGTAGCTGGCTTTCCAGTTGCGTTTGTCGGCCCAGCGCAGGTACATGCGGAGCAACATCTCCGCCCAGTCCTGAGACTCGATTCCACCGGCTCCCGGGTGGATTTCCAGAATGGCTGTGCTTTTGTCTTCGGGGCCGGAGAGAAGAGCCGCAAGCTCTGTCTGTTCAACCATGCGGGCAAGTTTCTCAACGTTTTCTGAAAGAGCTTCCAATGCTTCCTGATCCTGTTCTTCGGAAGCCATCATAAGCCATTCTTCCACATCTTCTTTGCTGGAAGAAAGAGCGTCAAACGAAGCTACTTTTTCTTCAAGCATTGATTTTTCACGCAGAACCGGGGTCAGAGTGTCCGGTTTGTCCCATGCACCTGGTTTGCTCAGATCATGTTCTATTTCTTCAAGCCTTTCCTTGCTCTGTGCGTGGTCAAAGACGCCCCCAGAGGGATTCATATTTTTCAATACTGTCTAAGGCCTTGGATTTGAGGTCTGAAAATTGAAGCATGTTTTGGTGTTATTCCTTTATATTTTAATTGCCGTCTGGGTTCTGCGGCGGTTTATTATTATCCAGATGGAGAAAAGCATGGTCAGTACCAGCGGTGAGCGGGTAACTGCTTTGTAGTTTGCGTGATAAAAGGTGCTGCCGCTTATGACTTCTGCATCAGCAGCGAAAGCAGCATCTACAAACAGCTCCGTTGCATGACTGATACGTCCCAGTGGATCAATGCAGGCCGATACGCCTGTGTTTGTCCCCCTTATCATGTAACGCCCCTGTTCAACAGCCCTCATGGTTACTAGATTGAGGTGTTGCAATGGGGCCGAGGTCTTACCGTACCATGCATCATTACTGATGTTTATTAATATATTGGCACCTTTTTCAACCCGTTCCTGTGCCAGTTCCGGGAAAATTCCTTCATAACAAATGAGCATACCCATAGCAAGGTCGCCGCTTTGCAGTGGGCTGGCGTCTGATCCGGGCAGAAAGTCACCTGCACCCTGCACCAGTTTCCCCAGTGGAAGAAACTCCTTGAACGGAATGTATTCCCCGAATGGAACCAGATGAGATTTATCGTACCAGCTCATACTCTTTTTGTCCGGTGAAATAAGGTATGCCCGGTTGTAAAGTGAGAAATCCATTTTGCTGTGCAGAATATATCCTGGTGCACCGGTGAGGACTGGAGTTTTATTCTCTGTGGCGAAATTCATAATCTCAGCGCGCATTATTCCACCGTCCTGCAGGTAGAACGGCATTGCCGTTTCAGGCCAGATAACTATATCAGATTTGTTTATGACCTGTCTGCTGAGGTTTAGATACTTTTCAAAAGTTGTCTTCTTGTATTTTGCATCCCATTTTCTAGCCTGATTAATATTGCCCTGGACTACGCCTATGGACGTCTTTCCTATAGAGTGCAGCTCACTGAATTTTTGCGGTGCTGTGCGCATTCCACCAAGGATAATAATAACAGCCACAATGGACAAAGCCCATATCTTGGCTGCATGCGATGTTCTCCAGACCAGTATTGCCGTAGCGATAGAGACCAGTACTCCGGACAGTCCGTAAGCTCCGATGAAGGCGGCTCCCTGAATCCATTCCGGCCTGAAAGCCATGGCCGAGGATAAGGTCATCCATGGATATCCGCTCAGTAACACACCTTGTGCCATTTCCATTGAAGTCCAGAGCAGCCCGCTGAATACGCAGAGGGCAAATGGCGGAAGGCTTCGTGCAGCATGGCTGAGTATGTAGGTGTAACCGCCGTAGTATGCTCCGACCACCATGCCTACAAGTATGGGGCAGGGGATGGCCAGCGACCATGGCAGTCCGCCGTATACTCCGACGGGATATGCGATCCAGTACATACAGGCAATCGCGGCCAGCGACCCTGCTATCCAGCCCCTTTTCATGGCCTTACGCGGTGATTCACTCGTTGTGGCAATCATTCCGAGAGCAAGCGGGAAAGCCAGAATGGCGGCAGGTAAATGAAGCAGGGGATTGGCATAACCAATCCCCGCTGATAACATAGCAATAATAATCGGAAAAGCTGGGTGCATTCTAATCCCCGGTGGGCGGGTCTACGAGTATGGAGATGATCTGTTTGGCGTCACCTTCGTGTACTGTGAATTTGAATCCTGAAATATTGATGAATTCTCCGACTTCCGGAATGCCTCCTGTCAGTTCTGAAATATATCCACCTATGGATTCCACGTGTTCGGAATCGAGAGTGAGGTTGAATTTTTCAGAAACTTCTGTCAGCGGTACTCTGCCGGAAATAAGGAATTTACCGCTTTCCAGTTCTTCGAAATCAGAAGGACGGTCAGCATCATGTTCATCGGAGATATCTCCGACTATTTCCTCAAGTACGTCTTCCATAGTCAGCAGGCCGGATGTTCCGCCGTATTCATCCTGCAGGATAGCGAGGTGGACGCGGCCTGATTGAAATTCTTTGAGCAGGGCTCTTACTTTGGTGTTCTCGGATACAAAGAAAGGCTTGCGTATGATTTCTTCAAGTTTAATATCTTTTTTGCCTCTTAAAAGAGGATCAATAATATCTTTGGCATGCAGAATGCCTATAATCTTATCTTTGCTGTCCTTATATACAGGGAGGCGTGAATGCCCGTGTTCAATAATATGTTCGGCAACTTCAGCGAGGCTGCTGTTGATTTCTATGCCTATCATATCTGTGCGTGGAGTCATTATTTCGCAGGCTTCGGTATCCTTGAGTTCAAGAACATTGAGCAGCATGGAAACAACTTCTTCCTTGATTTCGCCATCTTCACTGGCATCGAGAATATGCTCTTCAAGAGGGGCGTCTGCTTTTTTGAAAATGTTGACCATTTTTGCCCACAATCGGCCTTCTGAACCGTCGTCCAATTCCATTCTCCTTTTTGTGGTTAGTACTATTACTTTTTAAGCGTAGAAGTATGATTTAGGTATATATCTAATGACTATGTGTTGTTGGTGTCAACAACCTTAATTATTCGTTACCTTCTCTGTATAATTCCAAGTAGAGGTTGTAAGTCCAGTCATCCATCGCAGGGCAACCGTTCTGGTCAACTTTTTCCCATTTAGGTTTTTTGGTGTCTTCATCAAAACCCATGAATTGTGATTCGAAAGATAATCCTAATTGGGCACGCCCTTGCGTAGGGTCAATGAAAACGCGCCTAACTTTGGTAACGAATAGATAGCGGATAATACCTTTGTTTCCGAAATCAACAAGGCTTAGCAATACCAGAAAGTTCTGCCCTTTTTTCATTTTGAAGTGAGCTGCACGTTTTGAATTCATTTTGGTGAGTTCAATGGAAAGTCCACCGCCGGATATGTCGGAGAGAAATACCGAGGAATCTTTACCGCCCATGTATCCGGGAGTGTATTCACCGTTGCTGGATATGAACTTCAGTCCGGCGGCTTTGCCCTGTTTGGTCTCGGGGATGATATTTACATAGTCGTAATGACGGGAAGGAGGAGATACCCGTAAAAATTCGCGTTTCTGGGTTTGCTCTATGTGGTCAGGCAGGTCTATAAACAGGTTTATGTATTGAGAACCCTTAGCCTTTACTTCGGAAATGACAGAATTGAAATTGTAAAAAATTACCACTCCCGACTGTTTTGCCGGTATGTGAAAAAAACAGGTGACTTCACGCCCGATCCATGAGTCACCGATGTTTCCGTTTAAGGGGATCTCAAGTATCAGATGTTCAGTTATGTCATCAATTGAGCACGCTATCGTGCGGCGCTTTTCTGATTTTGAATGAAAGCTGAGATCTATTTTGGAACGGTAAACCAGAGCTGTTTCAAATATTTGATCCAGCACTTTTTTATCGGTGATCCAGCTGGTCGGGACAGCTTTTAGTCTCTTCTTTAATTGCTTATTGTTGTACCAGAGCACTGCCGCAATAATTGCAGCAATGCAAAACCCGACAAAAATAAGCATATTTACTGTTTCCTGAGGGAGACCCGTGTCCCCAAAACCGCGCAGGGTCTTGTATAAAAACTCCTGATCTGCCGCCATCAGTTAGCCTCGGTTTGATGTTAAAGCTTTTCTTTTACAATACTTATTTTTTATTCTTTTGAAAAGGTGGATGCTTTAACCCTCAGGCAGAATATGTCAGATCGCGCCGATTTTTTTCAGATGGATCTCTATAGAAGAAACTGCTGCCGGAGTAATTCCGGATATGCGGCTGGCCTGACCAAGGGTCAGAGGCCTAACTTCAGTAAGTTTTTCAACTGCTTCTCTGGTAAGACCTGATACCGCGGAATAATCTACGTCCTCAGGCAGGCTGACGGATTCCATTTTATGGAACTTTTCAACCAGTTCCTGCTGGCGTACCAGATAACCTTCGTATTTTATCTGGGTTTCGGCTTCCGCAAGTACATCCTGTGCGTAATTTTCAATTTCAGGTCTGAAATGCACCATGTCGGCAATAGAAAGTTCCGGCTGACGTAGAATTGTCGCAAGGGTGACTGATTTGTTCGGTGCAGTCCCGCCAATCTTTGTGATGATCTCACGGGTTGGTTTATCAGGTCTGATCTGGGTGTTGTTAAGTAATTCCAGAGCTTCTTCCAATCCCTTTTTCTTGGCGGAGTAAAGCGCCCAGTGATCGTCTTTGACCAAGCCGAGTTCCCGGCCGATCTCGGTTAACCGCAGATCGGCATTGCCTTCACGCAGCAGCAGCCTGTATTCAGCGCGGGAGGTGAACATGCGATACGGTTCCAGTGTTCCCTTGGTTACTAGGTCGTCGACCAGTACGGCTATGTAAGCCTGATCGCGGGAAAGGAGGAAAGGATCACGTCCGGTCAATTTACAGAATGCATTACATGCAGCCCAAAGTCCCTGTGCCGCTGCTTCTTCATAGCCAGATGTCCCGTTAATCTGTCCGGCAAGATAGAGTCCTGGAAGAACCTTTGTTTCAAGCGTCGGCAAAAGCTGGGTGGGCGGAACAAAATCGTACTCGATGGCGTAACCGGGGCGGACAATTTGAGCCTGTTCCAGACCTTCTATGGAATGGATCATGCGTTTTTGAACATCCAGTGGAAGGCTGGTAGGAATACCGCTGGGGTAAACTTCCGGGCTTTCGTAACCTTCGGGTTCTAGGAAAATCTGGTGGCGTTCTTTTTCCGGAAAACGTGCGACCTTGTCTTCTATGGAAGGGCAGTAGCGCGCTCCGGTTCCCTTGATCACGCCTGTGAACATGGGTGAGCGTTCAAATCCGCTGCGAATGGCCTCGTGAGCCTTTTCGTTTGTGTAGGTGATATGACAGCTTACCTGCGGCAGCTTGATTTCATTGGTTCTGAAACTGAAAGGCTGCGGTGGATCATCGCCACGCTGTTCTTCGAGCTTGTCGTAGTCAATGGAATCTTTAAGCAGACGGGGAGTGGTTCCTGTCTTCAAGCGGCCCAGAGTAAGTCCGGCCTCTTCAAGGCTCTTGGACATCCCTACAGAAGCGGGATCACCCATGCGTCCGCCGCTGAAATTTTCCAGACCGATGTGCATCAGCCCCTGCAGAAAAGTCCCGGTGGTAAGCATAACCGAGCGGGAATGGTATTCTTCTCCGATCTGGGTCACAACTCCAGCGGCTTTACCATCCTCAATGATCAGAGATTCAGCCATAGCCTGCCGGACCCAGAGATTATCCTGCGAAAAGATATCCTTCTGTACCACACGCATGTATTCATTACGGTCCATCTGAGCACGGCTGGCGCGCACAGCGGGTCCTTTGCGAGTGTTCAGGATGCGGAACTGGATTCCGGCCTTGTCGGACCAGATACCCATGCAGCCGCCAAGCGCATCAATTTCTTTAACCATGTGCCCTTTGGCAAGTCCGCCAATGGCCGGGTTGCAGGATAAGTGCCCGATGCGGTCCACGTTGATGGTTAAAAGCAGGGTCTTCAAGCCCATATTGGCCGCAGCCATGGCGGCTTCGCAACCGGCATGGCCTGCACCGCAAACTATAAGGTCGAATATACTTGGGGGCGGTTCTTTTCTGATCATGATATTAAGTAAATTTGCTAGAACGGCAGCAGTGCCATTACTTTTGCGTCGTTGAGGGTGTTGCTGATGGAACCTTTTTCATTGGGCTGGTGTGCCTGATGCAGCAGTGTGGACCAGACCACAGTGTGGTATCCCCGTTCACGCAGATGCGCTGCAACTGTTCCGCCGCCGATTCCACCGGGCTTGGCGTCTACTCCGTAAACTTCCTTGACCGCGAAAATTACTTTTTCGACAATTTCGGAATTCACCGGGGTGGGGGGGGAAGCCTGATTTTTGCTTTCAATATCCACAGTGATTTTTACGCCGTACTCTTCAGCAACGTAAAGGCCCATACCTTTGACCTGATCAATTACTTCTTCAAGGTCGTAGCTGGGCAGCACACGGCAGTCGATGTAGAATATGTCTTTGCCCGGAAGGGTGTTGATATTTTCCACATTGGCTTCTTTTTTGGTCGGCTCAAAAGTGGAGTAGGGCGGGGAGAAAAGTTCGTCCTCTTCATCAAAATGGTACTTGAGTTCTGGAACTTCCATAATCATGGCAGCAGCTGCAATCAGGGAGTTGACACCCTGCTCCGGTGTGGATGCGTGGCACTGCTTGCCTTCGACTGTGACCTTGAACCATACGGATGATTTTTCCGCAATTTCAACCATAGAAGAGTCAGGTTCGCCGGAATCGGGAACGAGGAACAGGTCGTTCTTTCTAAACAGATCTCCGTGTTCCTTGACCAGATATTCCAAACCGTAGTGTGATCCGGTCTCCTCATCGGAAACAAAGATTAGGCCGATGTTTATGCCCGGAGTCATGCCGGATTCCATGAGTGCTTTAGCTGCGATAACTGAGCTTACCAGCCCTTGATGGTTGTCTTCCACACCGCGTCCGTAAAGCGAGTCTCCGTCTTGTTCCATTTTGAAAGGATCAGTTTTCCAGAGACTTAAATCTCCAACAGGAACTACATCCATGTGGGAGATGATCCAGAGTGTTCTGGAACTGTCCTGCCCGGGAATTACAGTGACCAGATTCGGTCTGTAGCCGCACTCCACCCGATCATCCGGCGCGTTGTATGATTTAACTTCACCGAAACCGTTCTCTTTGAGGTAATCGGTCAGGAAATCAGCTTTGGCCTTTTCCCCGGACCCGTTGTTTGCGGGGCCGATAGCGGGAATGGAAACCAGCTTGGCGTGGAGGTCGAGAGCTGCGTCTTTCAGATCATCAATTTTTGAAAGAAGCTGAGTGGGCATTTGTTTTTCTCCGGTTCTGGACTGATACAGGGTGAATGAAAAATGTGTTCCGGTGTTCTAAAGAGAAGAGCCGGAACAAGTCCGGCTCCCATGATACACGAAATGAATCGGTTGAAAAACATTCCTGAGAATGTTCTTCGGGTAATATGCAGTTAACGACTTGCCTGAAAAGACAGTGTTCGCTTGAAACTGGCATCGCGTTCATAAAATAAAATTATTTTAGGAACTAAATTAAGAGAAAATAATTTAATTGATGCTGTACTAGCGACCGCGTGCAGCACGCTTGGATGCTTTAAGCGGGTTAACTTTAACTTTACCTTCTTTGTCAACACCGGCACGCACGTGTGTTGCAAAGTTGCATACGCTGTGACCCCATTTTTTAGCGGGCTGAGCGTAGCTGTGACAGTATGTGGAACCTTCAACTTCTACTGAGCGTTCACAACCGTCACACTGTTCAACAACGGTTTCCATGATTACGCCTTTGTAAGAAAGACCTTCTGCAGTCATTTCTGCACCTTCAAGTGCGTGTACTCTTACATTCTTTTTAGCCATGTAGCGCCTCCTGTTTGGCAAGTCGCTTGCGAACAAGCGTTGTTTTATCTTTAAATATCTTTACTTGGAAAAGCACAAATCCATATGCAGTCTTCCCCTATGTTGTCAAGGAAAAACAGCGTAAGGATTTTAAAAAAATATCCGTCTAACGGCTTTCAAGCCGCTTCAATGCCCACTTTACAGCCTTTTCAGCTTCCAGTGAAATAGTTTCTATATCCACGGTGCAAAAAACTCCATCCCTGTAAAGGACCTGTCCGTCGCAGACAGTCAGGCAGACGTCTTGTCCGCCGGCAGAGTAAATAACATGCGAGAGGGGGTTGTATACAGGCTTTAGGTGCATCTTGTCCATATCTATGGCGACGATGTCGGCTTTAAAGCCTGTTCTTAATGCTCCGGTATTTTCAAATCCTATGAATGATGCACCGCAGACAGTTGCCATATCGAGAACCGTCTGCGCGGGCATTGCTTCCGGGTCCTGCAGAAATCCTTTCTGGATCAGTGCTGCGGTACGCATTTCATCGAACATGTCCAGATTGTTGTTGCTGGCCGCACCGTCTGTTCCCAGACCGGTGTTAACGCCGGCCTTAAGGAACTGGGTCAGTGGACAAATCCCCGATCCAAGCTTGAGGTTGGATTGCGGATTATGGGCGATCATTGCTCCGGCGTCTCGAATCCAGTCGATTTCTTCTTCGGTTACATCAACGCAATGGTGCAGCCGGGTGCGCTTGGTCAGCAAACCATATTCTTTCAGTATCTGGATAGGGCGTTTACCAAAAATATCCAGGGTCAATTTGGTTTCAGGAACTGATTCAGCGGCATGAATCTGCCATAGCAGATCCAGTTTTTCTGCAAGTTCCATGCTTTCAGCCAGTTGCTCAGGGTCGGTAGTGAACACAGCATGTGGCGTAACGGAAGTCCTGATTCTTTCATTAGCAGCGAATTGTTCCTGCAAGGATTCAACGGCATCCCACGCATCCTGCGCTGTTTTGAAAAACGGCGAAGGAAATTTAAAAAAACCTTCTCCCAGAACCGCTTTTATTCCGCTTTTATCGACAGCTTTGCCGACCGCGTCTTCATGCATATAGCCGTCAAAAATAGCAGTTGTGCCGGAAGCGATCATTTCAGCACATCCCAGCATAGCTCCCAGTTCCACCAGTTCTCTGGTTAAACCGGACTCGATGGGAAACATATAATTATGTAACCAGTCCAACAACGGCATGTCGTCTGCAACGCCACGCATCAGGGTCATGGGCACATGGGTGTGTGAATTAATCAAGCCGGGCAGGAGGACAGATTTTCCGCAATCAATAACTTTATCCGCAGTCCATCCCGCTTCAATATCCGCTCTTTTTCCAACCGCAGAAATCAGTGAGCCACTGACGGCTAGGGCACCATCTTCAATCAGTTCACGTTCATCGTTCTGGGTTAGAACGTAACTGCCTTTGATAACCAGATCACATCTTTTCTGCTGCATGAAGTTAACCTGCGATTTAATAAACGATAGCGGCGAAGCCGACTAAAAGGTTTTGATGAGATGGAGTATGGGAAAGGGAAATTTTTGCAAAAGTTTCCCTTCCCCAGCCGCCGGAGGTATCTAAATCTTTTCGATAGTCTTGATCAGCATAGAGGTTACATTCTCGGCATTTGCTTTAAAAATAGTGAGGATGTCGTCCCATGTTACTGGCGCTTCATCGGTTTTCCAGCAATCATAGTCGGTGGACATGGCGACTGCGGCGTATGGAATGCCGGCTTCGTTGGCAAGGATTGCTTCGGGTGCGGTAGACATGTTGATGATATCTGCACCCCAGGAGCGGAACATATGTGATTCCGCACGGGTGGAAAAACGCGGGCCTTCAATGGTCACAACGGTTCCTTTGTCGTGGACTGTGATGCCCAGTTCCTTGCATGCTGCGGCCATTTTGGCCCGTAAGCCGGCATCAAAAGGTTCGGCCATGGGAGTGTGTACCGGGGCGTGGGGCGCGAAAGTCTGGTGAAAAGTGAGTTCTCGTTTGCGGGTGAAATCTATGAACTGGTCAATAATCACCAGGTGTCCGCGATAAATTTTTTCGCGCAGGGAACCGACGGCAGTGGTAGCCAGAATGCATTCGCAGCCGAGGTCTTTAAGTGCCTGGATATTGGCCCGGTTGTTGACATAGGTAGGTGGAATATTGTGTTCCCGTCCGTGCCTTCCTATAATATGTACTTCCTTGCCAGCTATTTTGCCGGACTTGACGGGGGAGCTGGGGGCGCCCCATACGGTTTTGAATTCCGAATCCTTTGCTTCTTTGAGGATATCCGGGTTATCCAGTCCGCTGCCGCCGATGATGCCGATTACTGCCATTGCTTTGTCCTTGTCTGCTGTGTTGAAAAAGAAAAACTCCTGCCGTGATCACCGATCGGCGGCAGGAGTTTAGACAGATCCCTATTAAAGCTGGATCAGACTGCTGGTATTAATGCCAGCCAGTTTGCTTTTCCCGTCAAGGAAGCTCAGCTCGGCAATAAAGCCCATGGCAGAAACAATCCCGCCAGCTTTTTTTACCAGTTTGACCATGCCTTCAGCGGTTCCGCCGGTGGCGAGAACATCGTCGATGAGCAGAACTTTTTCATCCTTTGCTATTGCGTCTATGTGCATGCTCAAGTTGTCGGTTCCATACTCAAGGTCGTAGCTCACGGAAATGGTTTCGTAAGGCAGTTTGCCGGGCTTACGGATGGGCACAAAGCCGATTCCCAGCTTGGCGGCGAGTGGTGCGCCGAAGATAAAACCGCGTGCTTCAGCCGCAGCTATTTTGTCTGCCTTGTAGTCTGTGAAGCGTTCAGCAAGCTGGTCAATTGTATATTGAAATGCTTTTGGCTCAGCCAGAAGCGGGGTAATGTCAAAGTATACGATTCCTTCCTTGGGAAAGTTGGGAACATCGCGGATATAATCCCTCAAATTCATGAAATTCCTCCATCCTGATTGGATTTTTTTAATCAGTTTGGATTAAGTATTTTTAGATACTTTGTCAAAGGCGATGATTATTGCTTGAAATCATGAATTTGAGCTACCCGATTAAGTGATCTGCCACCATTAAAAGCGGACTTCGCAAAGCATTCCTGCCGGGGTCTCTGTCAGAGAGCTGTCTATATCCTTTGCCGGTGTTCCTCCTCCGGCACCTCCTCCGCCGCTGCTTGCTCCTTTTTTGTCATTTAATATTTGCAGCAGCATTCCCTGATATTGTTCAAGTTCCTGCTCTTTCATTTTGATTGCTTCTTTATTCTGCTCAGGATTATTTCTAAGTTCTTTCAGCTCTTTTTCCAGCTGTTTGATTTTATCCCTGATCATCTTTTCTGTCTCTTCTTCCTTTACGACATCCTGAGCAACTTCTTTTGCTGATTTATCTTGCGCTTCAGAAGATTTTCGAATTCCTTCAGCTGAAATGTTAACTGTGTCTCCTTCTTTGATAGTAAGGCTCTTTTTTGCTTCTTCCTCTTCAGGCGTATCGGGGATAGAGGATATCTTAAATGTCGAAGTATCTATCTGCCCAGCACTGGTTGTTCCGATTCTAAGGTCATAGCCCATAGTACCCTCTCCTTTTGAAGGTGTTGATGTTATTATTATCGGAACCTTTTGTAATATCTTAGTGCGTGGCTGGTATTTTTTTTATAATTTTTAATATGGCCTGTGTAGGGTGCTAAATTTAATAATAAAAGTCCCCCCGCAAAGGTAAATTTTTGCGGGGGGACTTTTGAATCTTCGTATTATCGGGCTAAATAATGACGTTAAGTTAGAGAATTCGCCATTCCCTCGGCACGGGTGCCGCCTGTTGAGCTTGTGCCCGATGCTTTGTTTTTCTGGTTTTGCAATTCAACCAGCTGGCCTTGATACTGCATCAGCTGATTCTGTTTTGCCGAAATCTGCTCTTTGTTTTTCTCTGGATCCTTTTGCAGCTCTTCGATTTCGTTTTTTATCTTTTCAATCTGTTCTTTAATCTTTTCGATCTGGCCCTCAATACTGGTGGTATCCTCAGAATCTTTTTTTCCTTCGGAAGCTCCGGACTGCATTGCGGCCAGTTTCTCTTTACCCTGTGCAGAGATGGATATAGTATCGCCACCTCCGCTTTTGCCCATAGTCAGTCTGGTGGATTTTTCTTCCTGTTCTTCCACTGCTGCATCACGGATAGCGGGGGCTGCATATTGCTGCTGGGCGTCTGCGCCGACACGAAAGTTGAAACTCATATAAATAACCTCTTTTTAGGTTTGTAAACGTTCTCCGACCTTCTTATCGTCGACATCCATGATAACTTTAGGGTCTTTTTTTAATGCGGACAGGTGATAAAGAATACTACAGAGAGCAGACAGAGAACCCATAACCCCGGTGAAACCTGATTAAGTTTTCCGGTTACAGCCTTCATGACTGGATAGGCAATGAATCCGGCTGTCATGCCGATACCGAGATTATATGTGAAGCTCATCAAAGTAATGACCAGAAAAGCGGGGACAAGCTCACTTATGTCATCCAGTTCCAGTTCCTTGCAAGGTGCAAGCATGAGCATGCCGACGACAATAAGGCTGGGGCCGTATGCACAGGCCGGGATGATAGTCAGCAATGGAGCCAGAAACAGGGCCGCGAGGAAAAGTATGGCAGTGGTCACGGCTGTCAGTCCGGTGCGTCCTCCTGCCTCGATTCCGGTCGCAGATTCCACAAAAACACCAGTTGTTGTGGTTCCCAGCAGTGATGCGAAAACTGTTGTTACCGCATCGACCATGAGCGGTCGTTCTATCTGGGGAAGGTCGCCGTTTTTATCCAGCAGTCCTGCACGGTGGGAGACAGCATAGAGAGTTCCCATGGTATCAAGGAAGTCGAGTACGAACACTGTCAGGATTACTGAAATAAAGGCCCAGTTCAAAGCGCCCAGGATGTCCAGTTTGAACATTATGGGCTCAAGGGAAGGAGGGGTGCTGAAAAGAGTTTCCGGCAGGTCTGCGATCCCGATTCCGATGGCCAGACAGCTGGTTACGATTATGCCGATGATCAGCGCGCCGTTTATATTGCGGGCCATGAGGATGGCAGTCAGGAAAAAACAGCCGACAGCTAAGAGGACCGCCGGGTTGGTCAGGTCTCCGATATGGACAGGGGCGCCAGGGATTCCTACACTGACAATCCCTGTAGTGTTAAGACCGATGAAGGCAAGAAAAAGTCCTATACCTGCTACAAATGCATTTTTAAGGTTTTTGGGGATGGCTCTGATCAGCCATGATCGTATACCTGTAACAGTGAATATGATAAATAGAATCCCGCCGAAAAAGATTGCGCCGAGTGCGGTCTGCCATGTATGGCCCATTACTTTGACTACGGTGAAGGCAATGAATGCATTTTCACCCATATAAGGAGCAACGGCGAATGGCCGTTTGGCATAAAGGCCCATGGCCAGTGTACCGAAAACGGCACTGATGATGGTAGCCACCATGCTGGGGCCGAATGGTATTCCTGCTGCTTCAAGTATTTTGGGGTTGACGATGATTATATATGCCATGGTGGCAAAGGTGGTCATTCCTGCCAGAATTTCCCGGCTAACAGTTGAACCGCGTTTGGTTATTTCAAAATAGTTGTCTAGAAAAGAACTCATGTGTAACTCCTGAAATGAGATTCGCATATACAAGAGATATGCGGGCTTAAGCGTGAATATACGCAATTAGCTAAGGCGTCTTATGCTTGCATAATAAATGAAAGTAAAGTTAACATAATGCTTTGAAAAATAATTTGGAGTTTTTGTGCAGATAAAACATAGAGCCAAAAAAAGTCTTGGCCAGAATTTTTTACAGGACGCGAACATAGCGCGCAAGATTGTGGACAGTCTCAAAATTTCGGAAAAGGATTCAGTAATTGAGATTGGTCCAGGGCAGGGGGCTTTGACAAAATTCATACTTGAAGCCGGTCCTGAGAGTCTCACTCTGGTGGAAAAAGACCGCGATCTGGCTCCGGCACTCAAAGTAGAATATCCCGAAGCGGTAGTTGAACTCCAGGATGCCTTGAAATTTGACTGGGCCGGGCTTGACTCCGCGAAGAACTGGAAGATTGTGGGCAATCTGCCCTATAACGTCGCTTCCAAAATTATGTGGGATATTGCTGCTCAAAGCAGCGCTACTTGTGTTTTCATGGTTCAGCATGAAGTAGCACAGCGTATCACCGCCGGTCCGGGATCAAAAAAGTACGGAGCCATAAGTGTCTGGGTGCAGAGTTTTTGCAAAACCGATTACCTTTTTAAGGTTCCTCCTACTGTTTTTAAGCCGATGCCCAAAGTTGACTCTGCCGTGATAAAATTTTTTCCATTATCTGAAGAGGAAAAACCCAGTGATATTGAGGGGCTTGCCAAGCTTATCAAATACTGTTTCCAGTTTAGACGCAAGCAGCTTGGTAAGATATTGAAATCATTTATTTCTGACTCAGTGCATAAGTGGGCTGAAGATGAAGGACTTTCACTCAAAGATCGGCCTGAGGCCTTGTCACCACTGCAATTTCAAAGCCTTTATAAATGCGTTAAAAACGATTTTCCCTCTTGACTTGTTGGCGAAAATTTTGTTTTAGATTTTCTTCAAGATCGTTTGAACAGGCGGCTACGCGTTTTTTTGCAAGAATGCGGCACAGGGGGCTTGTTTTAGACGCTTTTGGATGTTAGCAAAACGACTTGCGAATCCGGGATGATCCGGATCGTACAAGCACGAACCCAACTCTCGCTCAAGGGCGAGGTTAATGGCAGGCACGATGAAGTGCCGCAATAATCATTTTCCCGTTTCAAGGAGGAAGGACTGATGACTAAGGCTGAACTCGTTGTTAAGATTGCTGAGAAAGCAGGAATGACCAAAGCTGATGCAGAGCGTTGCCTGAATTACTTTCTGGATACAGTAGAAGAAACCCTCGTTAACGAAGGAAAGCTGACCCTTACAGGTTTCGGTACTTTTCAGGTTGATGAAAGAAAAGAACGCGTAGGACGCAACCCCCGCACTGGTGATGAAATCAAGATTCCCGCTTGCAAGGTTGTAAAGTTCCGTCCCGGTAAGCTTCTTAAAGACGCTGTAAAGTAGTCAAGGAGATTTGAATTATGTTGCATGGTGAAACTGTTCAAAGTCCTCTTCCTATGGATCTCCCCTGGTGGCAGCCTGACCATTTCATCTTTTTCGGTGTCCTCTATGTTGTAATCGGCATTCTCGGTGCCGGTATGGCATACTGTGCTATCAAGGCATGGATGGATTCCAAAAAAGATACTGCAGTCCACTAGTATCACTTTTTGTGATTTTTTTTGTTCAGCATCTGCGTATGCAGGTGCTGAACTTTTTTTGTGGGAAGTTCTTGACTCCATGCAATTTTTAAGGTTAGTAAATATCTCTTCCGCGCAGCTCCTGTGCGAGATTAATCAGGGGGGGTGATTTGATTGCCCGGTGTATATCTCGAAGATTCTGATAACTTTGAAATAGCTCTTCGCCGCTTCAAGAAGCAGGTTGAAAAAGCTGGAGTTCTTTCCGAACTCAAGAAGCGTCAGCACTATGAAAAGCCCAGCGTACAGCGTAAAAAGAAAAAAGCTGCTGCCCGCAAAAGGCTCATCAAAAAAATGCGCAAAATGTCAATGGGTTAATATATGAGTCTCATTGAGCAGATTGATAAAGACTACATTGTGGCCTATAAGGCCAAGGATGATGTAAAGAAAACAGTTTTGAGGCATCTCAAAACTGCTATCAAAAACCGCATTGTCGAATTGAAAGGGGATGCTCTTTCTGACGATGAGGTTCTTGATCTTGTTGCAAAGCAGATCAAGCAGCGTAAGGATTCCATAGAGCAGTACAACGCTGCCGGACGTTCTGAGCTGGCCGAAATTGAAGCTGTCGAAATCGAAGCTCTTTCCGGTTACATGCCGGAGCAGCTCTCCGAAGAGGAGGTCGCTGCTGCTGTAGATAAGGCAATTGCAGATATCGGTGCATCATCCATGCAGGATATGGGTAAGGTGATGAAAGCCATCACTGAAGCCTATAAAGGGCAGGTTGACGGAAAGGTTGTCAGCAACCTTGTTCGTGCCCGTCTTTCCTGACATCAGCTTAAGCTGAATTTTAACGGCAGGCCCCGGAGTTTCTCCGGGGCTGTTTGCCGTTTTTTCTGTATTGGTATCCCGGATCGTCGGGGTGCGTGATCTAACATTTTTCTACACTGGAATCCCATGGAGCCAAGATCTCTCCAGCTACTTGAATTTCCGAAAGTTCTTAATGTTCTTTCAGGCCATTGTGTTTCCACGTCCGGTGCGGAGGCATGTCTTGCTTTGTCTCCCATGGATGATGCTGATTCCATCAATACTACAGCCAGATTTTTTCGTCAGGGCCAGAATTTCGTAAAAGAAAGCGGATTCAGGCTCGGCACCTTCCCGCCGCTGGAAGGACTTTTCCAGTATCTCATCAAGCCCAACAATGTACTTGATGCGGATGCCCTTTACGCTCTGGTTCAGACTTTGGGACAGGCTCGTGTCCTCAAAGAGGCGCTTTCTATCGCGGAAAAGCGTGAGTGGGATACTATTCTTGATTTTCTTGAAGGCGTGAGCTGGCCCGGAAAGACTTTTTCCGGCCTTAAGCGTTGTCTCGATCAGGATGGTAACATCAAGGATGAAAGCTCCCCGGAACTTTACGATATCCGCCAGTCTATCCGTTCCCTGCATCAGCGTTGCTCCAAAAAGGTCCGTGATTTCATTCAGGGAGAGGACATCTCCCGATTTTTGCAGGATGATTTCATGACTATCACCAACGACCGCTATGTGCTGCCGTTGAAGACCAACTTTAAAGGACGCTTGCAGGGTATTGTCCATGACTATTCCAATACCGGCGAGACCTGCTACTTTGAGCCTATGTTTCTGGTTGAGCTCAATAACACCATGCAGGAGCTCAAACAGCAGGAAAGGAAAGAAGAGCTTAAAATTCTGACCTACCTGACCGGACTGGTCCGTTCCGAATACGATCAGTGCGAAGCCGCTTACGGTTTTCTTGTTGAATACGATATCCTGCAGGCCAAGATAAATTTTGCAGAAGCTGTTAAAGCAGTGGCTGTTGATGTTCAATCAGGCGCCGGATTTGATCTCCGCGGCGCGCGTCATCCTCTTCTGGCAGCTGTTGAAGGTGGGGTTCATCCGCTCAATATTGAGCTGCCCACCGAACAGAAAGTTCTCATTATCAGCGGTGGTAACGCCGGTGGTAAGACCGTCTGTCTGAAGACTGTCGGTCTGCTTTCCGCCATGGCTTTCAGCGGGATTCCCGTTCCGGTGGAAAAAGGGTCTGTACTGCCTCTGTTCAAGGAAATTTTCGTTATCATGGGTGATGAGCAGTCCCTTGAAGACAGCGTAAGTACCTTTTCGGCGCAGATTAAGTCCATCAGCCGTATTTGGGAGGCGATGGATTCATCAACCCTGTTCATCCTTGACGAATTCGGTTCAGGGACTGATCCGGCACAGGGGGCGGCGCTTGCTCAGGCTGTTGTTGACGGGCTGCTTGAAAATGGCGTTACCTGTTTTGCTGCAACCCACTTTCCGGCGCTTAAGACATATGCTCTGGTGACCGAAGGGGTTCGCGCGGCCAGTGTGCTTTTTGATCCTTCCACCAAGAAACCGCTCTTTTCCATTGCTTATGATCAGGTCGGGGCGTCCATTGCTCTTGATGTTGCACGCGAACACGGTTTGCCTGAAACCATCCTTTCCAAGGCTGAGCAGTATCTGCTTATGGAAGGCTCTGATTCCGGTTCGGTCATGAACAGGCTTAATGAGCTTGCGGTCAGCCGCGAGAAAGAGCTTGCGGAAATGGGTCGGATAAAGGCCAAGTTGGAATCCAAGCGCGCCAAACTGGAAGAGAAATTTGAACGTGAGCGTCTTTCCGTGCTTGCTGATGTTAAAAAGCAGGCCCAGAAAGTACTCAAAGAATGGCAGGATGGCAAAATCGGCCGTAAGCAGGCTTTGAAAAAGCTTTCCGAAGCCCGTGGCGCAATTGGTGGTGAAGATAATTCCAAGCCAGATGTAAAGCCGTTTTCTTTTGACGATATAAAGGTTGGTAAGCCGATTCTTAATATCAGCTGGGACCGTAAAGGCGTGGTCATTGAGAAAGATGAGCGCAAGAAACGGGTTAAGGTTGATATGGATGGTGTCGCCATGTGGATTCCTGCTGACCAGCTCGGACCTGTGGGCAAAAAAGCTGTGCAGGAAAAAGTTCGCCAGTCTGTCGAAAATGCTGCTAGCAAATCCGGTGAAAAAGCACCTAAGGGTGAAATGACCCTTAAAATTGACCTGCGCGGTAAGCGGGCAGATATTGCTATCAGCGAACTTGGACGTTTCTTTGATCAGGCACTGCTGCGCGGTGCTACTGAAATTGAAATTGTTCATGGTCGTGGAACCGGGGCACTTCGCCGTGAGGTTCATATTTTTCTGGACGGAAATCCCGCAGTTGCAGGTTACAGCCTTGCACCGGAAGATCGGGGCGGCGATGGCATGACCGAGGTTGAATTAGTTTAGTGCAAATTATTGCAGGCCGTGCTATGAATTTGCATGCTGCCATGATTGTGCATTATTTCAGCCAGTTCGACCTTTTTCGACACTGTTGAGGAGGAAACTTTGGATAGAGCTGCCATAGAAGCTATCAAAGACCGCCTTGACATCGTCGATATCGTGCGCAGGTATGTTGAGTTGAAGCCTGTGTCCGGACGCTGGATGGGGCTTTGCCCTTTCCACAATGAAAAGAGTGCATCCTTCAGTGTAAATGGGGATGAAGGTTTTTTTTATTGTTTCGGATGTCAGGCTTCCGGGGATATTTTTGATTTTTATTCCCATATCAACGGTATAGAGTTCAAGGATGCCCTTGAGCAGCTTGCGGCTGAGGCCGGAGTGGAACTCACTCCCGGCAAAGTTGATCCTCAAGCAGCCAAAAGAAGTTCCGAACGTAAAGTTTTCATGGATATGCATGAGCATGCTGCCAAATATTTCAGCCGCATGCTCAAGCTTCCTGAAGGGCGCGAAGCCCGAAAATATCTTGAACGCAGGGGGATGGATACCTCTGTGGTCGAATCTTTCGGTCTGGGGTGCAGTACCGATGACTGGCAGGGATTGGAAAAATATTTGATTTCCAAGGGCTATACAGTCGAACAGGGAGTCAAAGCAGGGCTCCTTTCCCAGAATGCAAAGGGACGCACTTATGATCGTTTTCGTGCAAGACTTATCTTTCCCATAAAAAATTTATCGGGAAGGGTTATTGCTTTTGGCGGAAGAATAATTACTGATGGAGAACCTAAGTATTTAAACAGCAGCGATACTCCCATTTATAAAAAGGGAGAGCATCTGTATGGCCTTTCAACTGCGCGGAACTCCATTGCACGGACCAAACATGCTTTGTTGACCGAAGGGTACATGGATGTAATTTCCCTGCACCAGTTCGGTTACACCAATTCATGCGGTGTGCTGGGAACGGCATTAACCCCGGATCAGGTTAAACGTCTATCCGGATTCTGTTCTAAAATTGATCTAGTTTTTGATGGTGATACAGCCGGGCTCAAAGCGGCGCTGCGCAGCACGGAGATGATTCTTACTCAGGGTGTTTCCTGCGGTGTAGTTGTCCTGCCGGACGGCGAGGATGTGGATAGTCTCCTCCAGGCCAGAGGGTCTGAAGGTTTTAAACAGTTTCTGGATCAGGCCCGTGACGGGTTGTCCTTTAGTCTGGAAACTTTACAGGCGGGGTCTTCGCCCCGTGAAGTTATGGATTGGGCGCAGGGATTCCTTAAGAAGATGACCAGTGCGTCCTTACGTGCTTTTTACCTGCCCAAGGTTGCAAGCGGCCTGGGTGTGGCAGAAGCGGAATTAAGGTCGGTTTTTTCCGGTGCCCTCAATGCTCCGGTCCCGCAGCAGCAGAATCCTGTACAACAGGATCAGCCGCGAGCGGTGGCTCCGGTGGGGGGACAGGTTAAAGATGATAAATATTTCTTGAGGTATGCGGTAAAGCATCCGGAGTATGTTGCCGAATTATCGGAAAGGGGAGTAGCTCAGGTCCTGACCTCGCACTGGGGCAAAACACTGTGGTCTAAAATTGCGGCTCACAGCGGGCAGGACATTATCCCGTTACTTGATGATTCTGAAAAACGATTTTATGCCGGCTGCCGGATGGAGGAAGCTCTTTCCGGTGTCGATTTAGAAGAAGAATGGCGACATGTCTGTAAGGTTATTGCCCGGCGGCGGTACGATATGGGCCGAAAAAAGCTCACCGATGCCTTGCGCCGTGCTCAGGCCCAAGGCGATACCGAACGCGTAAGCGCGTACCTCAAAGTCCTGAACGACTCTGTATGGAGGGATGATGAGCAACATTAAGGATATTCAGGCGATTAAAACTCTGATTTCCGAAGGTAAGAAACAGGGATTTCTGACCTTTGAACAGTTGGGTAAGGCTCTGCCTGCCGAGTTCAACAAGGCTGAACAGCTTGATGATGTTATCAAGATTTTTGACCAGTTGAATATTGCGATCGTCAACACACCCGAAGATGGTAAAAAAATCATGGATGCGGGTGTAGATAATGATGATGATATCGATCTCACCGATAATGAGGAGGAAAGCGTAGATTACGTTTCCCGCTCAACCGACCCTGTACGTATGTATCTGCGTGAAATGGGTGCGGTCGGTCTTCTGGACCGTGAAGGCGAAGTTGTTATTGCCAAAAAGATTGAAAACGGCGAAATGGAAGTTCTGTACGCACTGGTTGAAATTCCGGTTGCTATTGAAGAGCTTATCAGCGTCGGTGAAGACCTTGACGAATCCCGCATCAAGCTGAAGGACGTCGTTAAAACCATTGAGGAAGACGACCCCAGCGAAGATGAAATGAACCAGCGCCAGCGCGTTATATTCCTGCTGGATGAAGTCAAAAGTCTCTACGAAAAAAAACGTGACCTGTACTATAAACTCGATGATTGCGCGCGCCTTGATAAAAAGGTCGCCAAGCAGCAGAACGAGATTGTAGCCTACAAGCAGGATATTGTCGAAAGACTGCGTGATATCAAGATTGAAAAGACCCTGATCGACCAGATCATTGAAACCGTGGGTGATTATGTAAGACAGATGCATAACTGTCAGCGTGACCTCTCGGCTTACATCCTTTCCACCGGCAAAACCCAGCAGGAGATAAAGGAACTTTTCAAGCAGATCGATGACCGTGAAATCAATCCGGTTGCCGCAGCTGATGAATTGGGACTGACTGTTGACGAACTCTTTTCCTTCAAGGAAATGATTTCCGGTAAGATGGAGATTCTGGTTCGCCTGCAGGATAAATGCTGCCATAATGTGCACGATCTCGAAGAAGTGCTCTGGCGGATCAAACATGGTAACCGCAGCGCAATGCAGGCTAAGCAGGAGCTTATCCGCGCAAACCTGCGTCTCGTTGTTTCCATTGCCAAGAAATATACCAACCGCGGTTTGCAGTTCCTCGACCTGATTCAGGAAGGCAACATCGGCCTGATGAAAGCGGTTGATAAGTTCGAATACCAGCGTGGTTACAAGTTCTCTACATATGCGACATGGTGGATCAGACAGGCTATTACCCGCGCTATTGCGGATCAGGCCCGCACTATCCGTATCCCGGTTCATATGATCGAGACAATTAACAAACTTATCCGTACCTCCCGTTACCTCGTACAGGAACTGGGCCGTGATCCTTCTCCGGAAGAAATTGCAGAGCGTATGGATTATCCGCTGGAAAAAGTTAAGAAAGTACTTAAAATAGCTAAAGAACCCATTTCCCTTGAAACACCTATCGGTGATGAAGAGGATTCGAGTCTCGGCGATTTTATTGAAGATAAGAAGGCCGCAGCTCCCGCCGAAGAAGTTGTCAGCACCAAACTTGGTGAGCAGATTGCAACAGTGCTTTCCGACCTGACCCCGCGTGAAGAGCAGGTTCTGCGCAAGCGCTTCGGTATCGGTGAGAAATCCGACCATACACTTGAGGAAGTAGGTAAGCTTTTTAACGTTACACGTGAACGTATCAGACAGATTGAAGCTAAAGCCCTCAGGAAACTGCGCCATCCTGTGCGCAGTGCATTACTACGTTCCTACTACGAAAATTAGAATAAGAGAGCGGCTCGGATATTTGTCCGTGCCGCTTTTTTATATGCTGGAGAGTCATAAGCTTCCGGTTCTGTGGGAAGGATCGGATGCGGGGCGCTTATTGTCTTCGTATGAAGTTGGAATAGTGAGATTCCTGCCCCCGGCTGTCCTTGTGTGTCGGGATTGAATATAAGTGCACCGCACTGTTTTATCCCGGTCAAACGCTTTAAGATTTGAGGATGATTATCTGATGGACAATTCTACTGTTTTGTTTCTCGTACCTGTTATCGCGCTTGTTCTAGATATCTTTTTAGGTGATCCTAAATGGTTTCCACATCCCGTGCGTTACATCGGAATGGCTTTGGACAAGTACAAAAACTGGGTTTTCTCCACCGGTATGTCCCGTAAATGCATGGGCGGTATCGGCGTATTGGTTTTCGCAATAGTTGTTTGGGGCGTACTCAAGATTTTCCTGGCAATTCCGTTCATAGGCGTGCTGATTGCTATTTATCTCGCTTACGCAGGTCTGGCCCTCGGTTCCCTGCTTAATGAGCACAAGAATGCTGCTTCTCTGCTCGACAAAGGTAGAATCGAAGACGCTCGTAAAGCTATCTCCGGGCTGGTCAGCCGTGATGTTGCTGAATTGGACGAAAACGGTCTGCGCAGAGCGCTGGCTGAATCCACCAGTGAAAACCTCAACGATGGTTTCGTTGCTCCTTTTTTCTATCTTGTAGTTACCGGACCTGCCGGTATGTGGGTTTACAAAACCATCTCCACCATGGACTCCATGTGGGGCTACAAGAACGAAGAGTTTAAAGAATTTGGTTACTATGCGGCTAAGGCTGATGATATCCTCGCTTTCATTCCAGCACGTATCACCGGCTTCATGATGCTGGCTGCAGGCCGCATTCTTAAGCTTGATTGGGAAGCTGCTTACGATAATCTCATCGATGACGCCAATAAAACCGAAAGCCCTAACGCAGGTTGGGCCATGGCTCCTGCAGCATGGCTGCTAGGTGCTCCCATGGGCGGCAAGGCTGTCTATTTCGGCGAAGAAAAAGAAAAGCCTGTTATCGGACCAGAGTCCGGTGAATGGACTTCCCTGAAGTTGAAAAGACTCGGTTCACTGGTGATGTTTACCGCTGTTTTTTCCGCTGTATTGCTCGATATCTATTTCGTAATGGTCTGGGCATCTCAGGTCATGCACTAATAAATACGGCATACATGCTGATATCAAGCCGGAATCCTGTAAAGGGTTCC
This sequence comes from Maridesulfovibrio sp., assembly GCF_963667685.1. Classification (NCBI taxonomy): domain Bacteria; kingdom Pseudomonadati; phylum Thermodesulfobacteriota; class Desulfovibrionia; order Desulfovibrionales; family Desulfovibrionaceae; genus Maridesulfovibrio; species Maridesulfovibrio sp. The sequence continues at coordinate 272,917 of NZ_OY763931.1, forward strand.
GGTTTTTTTATCCTAACCGCTTATCTGCTCCTGCCAATGCATGTTCACTTCCTGTGCGATCGTTTTTTGGTCATCAAGAGGCTGTGTTATTGTATTCAATGTGTTTTGGGATATTTTTCGGGACTGAATAAGTTCAATTCCGGCTAACTCTGTTGCGTCGAGAATGTTCTGGAGTGTCTGCTTGTATTTTGGGTCAACCATAGATTCGGCTGCGGCTCTATAAATTTCAGCAATTAGTTTTTTATTACTGGAGCGTTTGTTGTAGTTTGAGAAGGTCTCAAACTCAGAAATATTAGGAAAACCGCAAACAGACATCCAGACAAAATCTGGACGCTTGTCTCTTTCGGGGTGAACCGTTCTATCTGAATCGAACTCAAAAAAAGGTAAGACGGAAGGAAGAAGACGCTCTTGGAATGTACTCATAAGTGCATTCATATGGTGACAGAAAAGAGGTGTAGCGTAGATGGCCATGTCTGCTTTCTTCCATTGAGAAAAAATTTCCTCTGTCATATCATCTTTTAAAACGCATTTGCCCGGTGTTTTTGTCCAACAGGAAAAGCATCCTGCACAGTATTTTATTTTTTTATCCCGTAAATTAACAAGGTCTACATCAGCTCCTGCTTTTTCCATTCCTTTTATCAGATGGTTAAGCATAAGCTTGGTTTTGCTTTTCTTATCGCTTCTTGAACTTGAGTTAATAGCTATTACTTTTGTCATAGAAATATAATTTGCTGTTTGTTATTTGGGCTGATTCTATCTTTATGGACCTGAACGGTCAACCTGACCTGATTTGTATAACAGAAAAGGGAGACTTGAAAACAAGTCTCCCTTTTGATTCTTTATGGAATGTCTTTCAAAGCTGGTACACTTCATAACCAGTAAAAGTTTTTGAAGTGTCCGGATAGATCACCGGAGGCTTTCTTATTTTTTCCCGAGTTCTATGCTGCGCTCATAGCTTTTACGCACCGAATCAATAATGTTGGCGCGTGTAGCGGTTCGGTCCAGATGGATGAGGGCTTGAACGGTAGTACCGCCGGGCGAGGTAACCATTTCACGCAACTGGCTGACGTGGAATTTGCTTTCCTGCGCCAGTTTTGTGGAACCTTCAAACAGCTTGCTGACCATGGCTGTGGCCTGTTCGCGGGGGATACCCAGCTCAACAGCGGATTCGATCATGGCTTCGATGAAGTAGAAGACATAAGCGGGTCCTGAACCTATAACCCCGGTGAATGCGTCAAACTGGCTTTCAGCCATCGGATAAACATCACCAAGCGGAGTGAACATTTCGCGTGTAAAGCTTGCCTGCTCATCGCTCAAGTGACTGTCCTCAAGGCAGACAGCAAATACACCGGCGTTTACAAGTGCGGGGGTGTTGGGCATAACCCGGACAATAGGGCAGCGGTTTTCACAGCAGTCTTTGAGTTTTTGGACTGTCAGACCGGCCGCGATGGAGATAAGGCACTTGGACTCATTGAGTACAGGCGCAATGTCTTCCAGAATTGTGGGAGCGTGCTGTGGTTTGACCGCCAGCACTATGAAGTCGGATTCCCTGGCAAGATCTCGGGGAGTCTCACATTGGATGAGCCCGGTCTCTTCGGCTAGGGCGTTTAGTGCCGTTTTGTTCAGATCTGAACCAAGAAGGTTAATGCTGTCATCGCCAGCCATTCCTCTGATTATGGCGGCGCCCATGTTGCCTGTGCCTATAAATCCAACTTTTTTAGTCATGTTAGTTTACCATTTCGAGGTTGCTGAAGAAGTAGGGTACTTCGATTGCTGCGGTTTCGGGAGCATCTGAGCCATGGCAGGCGTTTGCTTCGATTCCAGCACCGAAAGCCTTGCGGATGGTACCTTCTGCTGCTTCTTTGGGGTTAGTGGCACCCATGAGATCGCGGTAACGTTTAATGGCGTCTTCGCCTTCAAGAACGGAAACTACGCAGGGGCCGGAAATCATGAACTCAACCAGTTCTCCGAAGAAGGGACGCTCTTTATGAACAGCGTAGAAACCTTCAGCCTGTGCCTGAGTCATGTGGATCATCTTGGTTGCCTTGATCTTCAGGCCGGCGTCGGAGATCATTTTCATGATATCGCCGATTTTACCGGCTTTAACTGCATCTGGCTTGATGATGGAAAAAGTAAGTTCGCTCATAGTCTAAGTCCTCCAAGTGTATTCATTTTTGCGGATTTACGCATTATTCAGGTTGCCCTGAACGGGAAAGACATGTTGCACCGGTCAGGAAAACAGCATCCTGTCCGTGGCCACATCCTCGCCTCGAAGGGAGTAGAAACGATCCAGCAGATCTTCAACCTTCAGTCCCTTCTTTTCTTCCCCGGAAATATCCAGAATAATGTTGCCCTGATGGAACATGATCAATCTATCGCCCATGGTAATGGCCTGATTCATGTTGTGAGTGACCATTAAAGTAGTCAGCTTATCCCGGTGTACAACGGCGTTGGTTATATCAAGAATTTTGCGTCCTGTCTTGGGGTCAAGTGCAGCTGTATGCTCGTCCAGTAATAAAATGTCGGGCCTTGTAATTGTTGCCATGAGCATAGTCAAAGCCTGTCTTTGTCCACCGGACAGGAGTCCAACCTGATCAGCCAGTCTCTCTTCAAGTCCCAGACCTAAGGTAGCCAACTGCTCACGGAACAGTTCGCGGTCGCGCGCTTTTACTCCCAGACCCAGCCCACGGCGCTTCCCGCGTTTAAGTGCCAGAGCCATGTTCTGCTCAATGGAAAGTGACCCGCAGGTCCCAAGCAGCGGGTCCTGAAAAACACGCCCAAGATTAGCGGCCCGTTTGTGTTCCGGCCACTTGGTTACGTCTTGTCCTGCTATAGAAATTTTTCCACTGCTGAGCATGAAAGTCCCGGCTATGGAATTTAGAAAAGTAGATTTCCCGGCACCGTTTGAGCCGATCACAGTTATGAATTCACCTGCGCTAATGTTCAGATCCACACCGCGCAGAGCCTGCACTTCGTTTACGCTGTCAGGATTAAAGGTCTTGGCTGCTTTTTCGACTACCAACATTATGCAGCCCTCCTTTTCAAAAGACCGCTTTTGATTTGCGGTGAAACAAGCGCAACAACTACTAGCGCGGCGGTAACCAGGTTCAGGTCACTGGGAGTGAATGCGAAATCGCCGAAGCGCACACCGAGTGCCAGCGCAATCGCTATGCGGTAAACTACAGAGCCGAGCAGTGCGGCAAGCATGGCCCGGGTGACATTTGGTTTGCCGAAAAGGGTCTCTCCTATGATTACTGAGGCAAGTCCTGCTATGATGGTTCCGATCCCCATGTTAACGTCGGCTGCTCCCTGGTTCTGGGCCACCAGCGCACCGGACAGAGCAACCATACCGTTGGAGAGCCCCACGCCGAATATGATCATCAAATCGCGGTTAACACCAAGGCTGGTAATCATTTTGGGATTGTCCCCGGTGGCAAGCATGGCAAGGCCGAAAGATGTTTTTAAAAACCAGATCAGCACCAGCAGGGCGATTACGGAGATAATTGCGAAAAGTATGGGTGTTGAAAAGTGGGGTGCAAGTCCGCTTATATCGATGAACTGGTCAATCAGGGTATCTTCGCCGAGCAGAGTCATGTTCGGTTTGCCCATGATGCGGATGTTGATCGAATAAAGGGAGATCATTGTCAGGATAGAAGCCAGCAGATGCAGGATTTTAAATTTGGTATTCAAAATTCCGGTTACAGCCCCGGCAATAAACCCGGCTCCAAGAGCCATAGCCATCCCGGTCAGGGGGTGATGGCCGTTGCTTATTGCCACCGCAGAAACAGCCGCTCCTAGTGGCAGACTGCCGTCGACTGTGAGGTCAGGAAAATCAAGTACCCGGAATGTCAGGTACACACCCAGAACCATGAGCCCGAAAGCAGTACCCTGCTCAATAGCCCCCATAAATGCATATAAACTGATCATGATATTTTTGGTTGCCTCCGGCGGCTGGGGAAGGGAAACTTTTACAAAAGTTTCCCTTCCCCAGACCCCATCCCTTCAAAACTTTTTGATAGGGCTTCGCCGCTGGAGACGCGAATTTAGTAGTTATCGAAAAGTAATTATCCCCACGCCAATTTGTATGAACATGGACGCGAAGCATACTAAAAGTTTTGGGAGAGTCCAGAGAACCCTTTTTCAAAAGGGTTCTTTGGCCCACGGATGGTTTCCCGAAAGGGCCGCCGGAGGCATCAACAAAAAAAGGCGCAGAATGTACTGCGCCTTTAACTTTTATATGAAATATTTGCAAATATTAGTTGATGATCTTGTCGGCCCGCTCCATGACTTGTTTGGGGATTTTTACACCCATTTTGGCAGCGGCTTTTTCGTTGACGAACAAGCGCAGGTTCTGGAGGGTTTCAACCGGCATATCAGCAGGTTTTCTTTTACCGCCGAGAATGCGGGCAGCCATATCGGCGGTCTGCAGTCCCATGCGGTAGTAATCCACTGCCAGAGCAGCCACTGTTCCGCGTTCTACTGAATCTGTATCCGCGGAAAAGATGGGCAGTTTGTTCTGGCGGCAGACCTTGATTGCGGCTTCCAGTCCGGAGACAACTGTGTTGTCCAAAGGAATGTAGATAGCTTCGCATTTACCAACGAGGCTTTTGGCAGCCTGATAAACACCGCTGGAGTTTGCGATGGAAGCTTCCTCAACCTTGATTCCGAAATCTTTGCATATTTCTTTAAGCAGGTTGGTCAGAACGATGGAATTAGCTTCCCCGGCATTGTAGATAGTACCGATTGTTTTGATATCGGGCATGAATTCCTTGATCAGTTCCACCTGACGCAGAACCGGGCTCATGTCGGTCATGCCGGAGATGTTTTTACCGGGGAGCATCAGGCTTTTCACCAGACCTGCTGCAACCGGGTCGGTAACACCGGTAAAGAGTACGGGAATGTCCTTAATCTTCTGGGCTACAGCCTGTGAAGAAGGGGTGGTGATAGTCAGGATCAGGTCTGGGTTTTCACCTTTGATCTGGTTGGCAATCTGGATGTTTGTGGCCTGATTGCCCTGAGCAATATGCTCATTGTAAATTACATCAAATCCGGCTTCTTTCAACCGGTCTTTAAAGCCTTCCCTCATGGCATCGAGGGACGGGTGCTCTACAATCTGGGAAATAGAAACAGTGTGAGTCTGGGCGGAGTGGATTACAGGAACAGTAACCATGAACAGCAATACGAGAAATAGAAGGATTTTTTTCATCCTGATGCTACCCTTTATTAAAAAGTATTTGATTGAATTGAACTTGCCCTTAAAATGACATCTAAGTCAAGACAGGATAAGAATTATTTTTAATAGTTATAGATTTAGCCGCACATTTGAATTCCAGTTTCATGATAGTTCTGCAGCAGGTTTATGCCTATATGCTTAACCTTTGGGGCGCAAGGAACTTACCGGGACAATCCTGACTTTACCTTTATTTTCAGCAATCCATTGACGGATGGCTTTGAGAGTTTCGCGGTTCGGATGTCCGATAGCGATGGCCTGCCCCCTTTTTCTGGCGATTTTAGCCGTCTTGGAAAGCTGGTATTTAATGGCACCGACATCTTTTACGTTATCGAGAAAAATGTCGCGGGCGTAGAAGGTTACTCCTTCTTTGATTGCTGCCTTGCGTCCTGCGCTTTTCGGTGTTGTGCGGCTGTCGAGGAAGAAAATTTTCTTCTTGGACAACCGGGTCATGACGACATCCATTCCCGTATAAAATTCAGTGAAGCGCGACCCCATATGATTGTTCAGGCCCACTGCTCCGGGAACCTTTGCAATAGCAGCAAGTGTAAGGCTGCTGATTTTATCGGCGTTCATAGACACGAGCAGGGCATCGTTGCCGGGATTAACCTTGGGGTACCCCTTGGGCTCCATGGGCAGATGGACCATTATTTCATTGCCGCTTTTTTTAGCGATGGCAATGGTCTTTTTCACATGTGAACTGTTCGGCCAGATGGAAAAAGTGATTTTGGCATCCAGCGCCGCCAAACCCTTGGCAAGAGCAATATCTTCACCCATATCATCAATCACGATTGCCATCTTTGGCGCATTGGGATCAAGTATAGCCGGAGCCGGTTCTTTTTCTTGAACTTTAGGTGCCAATATGGAAAATTTATGGGTCGGAACTCCGTTGATGCTTATAAGCCAGCTGTTTGCAGCTACTTCATGCATGCTGGCGTTCAGGGCTGTGGAATCCAGTCCTTTTTGTATATTGGCCAGAAATACATTCTTGTCCCCGGAAACTGGAAAACTTAATTGCTGGAAATGGTAGTCGTGGCCTTGATGCTTTCGCAGGGAAACGTCTTCCAGCCGTAGGTCTCCCATAGATATTTTGGCTGTTTTAAGCGTGTTGATAAGACTTAGGTCTATCTGTTTGACCATGTCGTCCAGATCGTCTTCCATGGGTTCTTCATAGAGTTGTACTGGAGCCTCTTTCTGATCAGTCATTGTCTGCTCTGTGGTCGTCTGGTCCGCGCTATTTGCTTCGGCAACGATATTATTGTCAGGCGACCCCAGACTCAGCAGGGCGATTATCAGGCAAATGGAGGCCGCCGCAGCGATAGTAATGGCTGCAATGACGACGGGCCTTGAAAGATAAGCCCGAAACCCCGGATTTGATTCCGGGATTTCGGGCTGCTTGTTATGTTCGGAACTGTTCTGGTCCACTTAGAGTAACCTTTATGTTACTTGATTTCTTTAAGGCGGGGGAGTTGTTTGACCATCTGTAGAGCCAGTCTGAGCTGGTTGTCTCTATCAAGCATTTTCTTTGCCTTGTCGTCCTGCACCTTTGCGTTCTTCTTGTCCTTGCCGTTGTTTTCAAGATGACGGCTGAGGTCTTTTTCGCGCAGAATGAAACGGCTGTCCAAGTCTTTGTCTTCTGCCGGTGGAACGAAAGGATAAACGATGTCAGGGTCAATCCCTTCAGCCTGAATGGAGCGTCCGCTGGGGGTGTAGTAAAGGGCGGTGGTCAGCTTGATACCGGAACCGTCAGCCATTGGGATGATGGTTTGTACAGAGCCTTTCCCAAAGGTCCTTTCGCCGAGAAGCAGGGCTCTGTCATGGTCTTTAAGTGCTCCGGCTACAATTTCAGAAGCGGAAGCTGATCCGGCGTTGATCAGGGTCACGATGGGAACCTGTACGTCTGTTGCCTGTTCTGCAGCCATGAAATCCTTGCGGCTGGCCTTGTTGCGTCCTTCTATGTAGACGATCAGACCCTCATTAATGAAAGTATCAGCTACAGACACAGCCTGAGTGAGCAGACCCCCGGGGTTGTTGCGCAGGTCAAGAACTACACCTTTAAGAGTGTGTTTTTTTTGGTAGTCGCGCAATTCCTTATGCATTTCACGGGTGGTGTTCTCATTAAATCTGGTCAAACGCAGGTAAAGAATGCCGTTTTCCAGTTCCTGGCTTTTGGCACTGATGATGGGGATGGTGTCGCGGGTGATGGTTACTTTATCCGGCTTGTTGGCATTCTTGTGCAGAATGGTCAGGATGACGTCCGTGCCGCGTTTACCTCTGATTTTACCTACAGCTTCCAGCAGAGAAATAGACTGGGTGGATTCGCCATTGATTTCGAGGATCAGGTCTCCTGCCTTGAGTCCGGCCTTGTATGCCGGGGTATCTTCAATGGGGGAGATTACAGTTAAACGGCCTTTCTCCATGCTGATTTCAATTCCGATGCCGCTGAATTCACCGCTGGTTGATTCCTGCATTTCTTTGAAATCGTCGGTGGAAAGAAAAGTGGAGTGGGGATCAAGTTGTTCCAACATGCCTTTTACAGCATCATCAACAAGTTCTTTGCGGGAAATGTCGTTAACGTAATTATGTTCCACCAGATCAAGAACCTGCGAGAATCTGCGAAGGGGTTCGAAACGGTCTTGGTTAACGGCTTGTGTGGTTTCCGGTGCTACGGAGATTACAAAAAGAGAGATGATTGCTATCATCCACAAAGTTTTTCTCATGTGTTCCTCCAACATGGTGGGTGCTGTATCTTGTCCAATTTATTATACATTAATTTCGGGCAAGCCATTTTTGTGGATCAACGGGTTTCTGATGAAAACGTAATTCAAAATAGAGGCCCGTTTCTTTCAAGTTAGGGTAATACCCTGTTTTTCCGATAATTTCATCCTTTTCGACTTCCTGACCAGTTTTTACAAAACTTTCGGCCAGATAGGCGTAAAGAGAGTAGTAGTTATAGCCGTGATAGATAATCACAACCCGCCCGAATCCCCTGAGGGTGTCGTTATGCACCACCTTACCCCAGAAGATTGATTTTACATCTACATTTCCGGTTGTCTGGATTCCGATTCCGCGCACAGGCGGTTTACCGGAAGGTTCGAACCGGTATTTTATGTCCCCCACGCAGGGGCGTGGTAAGGACCCTTTAAAATTAGCAATTTTTTTGCTGGTCAGGCTCTTAAGTTTGTAATTCAGTTTGTTGATTGTTTCAAGAAGACCTTTCAGTTCCTGTTCGCGGCTTATTTTAAGAGCCCGGATTCCTTTGATACCTGACAGCAGACTTAATTTGTCGTCCAAAAGATTGTCTTTTGTTCCGTTGATTTCAGCCAGTTTCTTTTCGGCTTTTAAGCGCAACTCTTTTTGGACTTTAATATTTTCAGTAATCTGGTCAGCCTTTTCGCTGGCTTTATCCAGTTCAACTTTGGCATCATTATATAGGGAGGCCAGCCAGACGAATTTGCGGTCAGCTTCTTCCCAGTCTTCAAGTGAACCGAATTTGTTTTCGAGTTTCCGGGAATGGATAGGCCATATCTGGGTTAACATGGACCTGAGTTTTGTGGCTATTTTTTCCAGTTCGTCTTCAAGTATCAGCTGATCAGCCTTGGCGGCCCTTTCGTCTTCCAATATCCCGGCAAGGTCATCTTCCTGTCGGAAAAGTTCACGCTCAACACCAAGGATGCGGTCTTCAATGGCTGCCAGTTCACCGAACATGCTGCGTTCTTCGCGGGTAAGCTTCAGAAGTTCATGCTTCTGCTTTTTGACGGTCTGCTTAGTATCCTTGATTTCATCCTTCAGCCTTTCCACAGTGGAATCGGCGAAAGCAGAGCTTACGCATCCCTGCATAAGCAAGGCAAAAACTGCTATAATCAAGTAAGTTTTACAATGAAGTCGGAACATAAGCAGAAATCAGCTTTCCATAAATTTACCCAGCGGACAACTTTCGCAGTCCGGGTTTGATTTTTTACACCATTCTTTGGCCGTGCGTACAATCAAGGCATGGTACTCATTGTACATTTCAATGTCAGGATCAAGTACATCCATGAAGAATTCCTGCAATTCATGGTAGTCAATGTCTTCTTGCACCAGCATGTGGCGGTTGAATATTCTACGCGTGTAAGCATCGACCACGAATACAGGCTTGTTCAGGGCATACAGCATTATCGAATCAGCTGTTTCCGGACCAATTCCTTTGACTGCCAACAGTTTTTCGCGCAGTTCGAAGGTCTCCATTCCTTTCAGGTCCGTGATACACTTTGCAGAATTGGCGTCAAGGAAATCAAGGAAATTGTTGAGTCTGACCGCTTTCATTCGAAAGAAGCCGGAAGGTCTGATCAGTTCCTGCAACTCTTCCATAGAGAATTTACGCAATCCCTGAGGGGTCAGGCCATCGTTAGCCTTGAGATTGTTGATGGCTTTTTCAACATTTATCCAATTTGTGTTCTGGACAAGAATAGCGCCCACAGCAATCTCGAAAGGACTTTCACCCGGCCACCAATGGCACGGGCCAAGTCTTTCTGAGAGGGCTTCATAATATTCTATTAAAGTTTGTTCTCTGGTCATAAGATGTCTTCGGCGAGATCACCTGTGGGTGCCTTCAGCGGGACCAGAGAACCTTTTTAGAAAAGTTTCTCTGGGATTCTTAAACCCTTTTGCAAAATGGTTTAAGCCGCCGGAGACTAATTCTTTAATAAAAGCGCGTAGCACATCAAATAATTCTTTTAATCTGCACTCACATCGCGCCAGAGCAGACCGGCCCATTCTCCCATGGTGAAGATTTCCGGTGCTGGCAGTCCGGCCTTGATATATTCCGCTGCAACCTTCTCGGCCTGTTCCACCAGAATACCTGAAAGAATCAGGATCGAATTTTCCTTAAGTCTTGCGGTCACATCCGGGCAAAGTTCGATTAGCGGTCCGGAAAGGATGTTTGCTACAACAAATTCGTATTTAAGTTTAGGATCAATGGAATCAGCACTGCCTACGGAAAGGATGATCCCGTCCACATCGTTGTTCTCGATATTTTCCTGTGCACAGACGATGGATTGCGGATCGATATCCACACCCACGCCTTTGAGGCCAAGTTTGGCAAGGGCGATGGAGAGGATTGCGGACCCGGTACCGAGATCGAAAAAATTCATATCGGCATTCAGGATGCCTTCCTCTGCAAGTTTACTGATGAGTTCAAGGCAGAGTGCGGTCGTTGGATGGCTGCCGGTGCCGAAAGCCATTTTGGGTTCAATAATGATGTGGTTTTTGCCCTGAGTCTTTTTTTCGAGCAGCCACGGCGGCAGGATTTCGAATTGGCCGCAGGTCACCGGTTCGAAGTAATCCTTCCATGCAAGTCCCCAGTTCTCTTCTTCGATTTCCTCAGCCACGCATCCGGCATGCGGCCAACGGTTTTTAATTTCTTCAACTATTTCCATGCCCAGAGGATGGTCTTCCAAGTGTATTGTGTAAAAAATTGAATCGTCGTCAAGCGGCTTTTCTTCCCAGCCATGGGCCACTCTTGTGCCTAGATATACCTGACATTCGTCGCTTTCAAGTTCGGAAAGGGTGAACTGGATTCTGAGCAGTTTGGGCATTTGGTATTCCTTATATTTTAATCAGGTTATTAATTCAAATGTGCGCTGTTTTCGAGATAGCAGTACATGAAAAAGCCCAAGTACTAAATAGTAGCTGGGCTTTTAATTTTTTTATTTTGGTCAATCCCCGCAGTGGTCCTGTCAGACAATACGGTCAATCAGGTTGCCGCGTCCTGTAAGACTGTGGATGGCGTGGTCCACTGCTTTCTGCTGCTCTGAATCATGCTGGTGCAGAGTGGGCACATCAATACCGTCCGGGACTGCATCAGGCTTTTCTGTGGGCAGCCATGGCTCAATACTGGTGTCCTGAACTCCACCTTCTATGGGCGTGGCAAGCGATATGTTTTCCATAATATATGAAGATAAGTCCGCTTCGCCTTGCGGTCAAGTTAAGCCTGTTTCGCCAGCAGCCCATCCAGAGCATTCAGGAACGCGACAAGGTCTTCCCGGTCAATGTTCAGGGCCGGGAGAAGCCTCAGAATTGTTCCTTTGGTCAGGTTGAGGATAAAGCCCTGTTCACGCAGGGCGGCGAATATTTCGCTGCCGTCAAACTCAAGCTCTATGCCGAGCATCAGCCCAAGTCCGCGTACGGATTTTATTTTGCCGGGAAATTTATCCTGTAGTTTTCTTGCTTCATTCTTGAAGAATTCACCAAGCTCTGCGGCACGTTCGTCAAGTTTTTCTTCGGTCATGATGTCGATGACCTTTGATGCAACTTTTGATACCAGTGCGCCGCCGCCGAAGGTTGTCGCATGGCTGCCCGGAGTGAATCCTTTGGCGATTTCTTCTGTTGCCAGCATTGCTGCCATGGGCAGGCCATTAGCGAGGGCCTTGGCAGAGGTGAAAATGTGCGGGGTAATTCCGTAATGCTGGTGCGCCCACCATTTACCGGTTCTGCAAAGTCCTGACTGAACTTCATCCACAATAAGCAGGATATCGTTGTCAGCTACCAGTTCACTCACGGCTTTGACGTAAGCTTCAGGCAGAGGCTTAATGCCGCCTTCTCCCTGCACCATCTCGATCATAACCGCGGCGGTTTTTTCGCTGATAGCGGATTTGAGCGCATCAACATCTCCGGCGGGAACATATTTAAAGCCTTCAGGCAGGGGAGCGAATCCGTCTTTTATAGGGCCTGTCTGTCCGGTGGCGGTCAGGGTCGCAAGGGTCCGTCCGTGGAAGGAACCGTTGAGAGTTATGATCTCGTATGCGTCCCTTTCCTTGATAGTGCGCATGTATCTTCTAGCCAGTTTAATGGCAGCTTCGTTTGCTTCTGCTCCGGAGTTGGCGAAGAAGACCCTGTCTGCGCCGCATGTCGCAAGTAGCTTTTCAGCCAGCTCGACCTGCTCTTCCTGATAAAAGAGGTTGCTGACCTGTACCAGTTTCCGGGCCTGTTCAGCCATGATGTCGGCGAGGTCGTCGCGGCAATGGCCGATATTGGCCACGGAAATTCCGGAAAGCAGATCAATGTATTCTTTACCGTCAAGATCCCATAGTCTGGACCCTTTGGCTTTGCTTACGTTTACCGGATATCTGCCATAGGTATTGCAGATGGAGTTCTTTTCAGCAGAGACGAGTGTATTGTGTTTGGTCATGATAACTTTCTATTTTCAGTGGAGATTATTTTTTACCGGTGTGCCCGAATCCCCCCGCACCTCTGGTTGTGTCGGAGAGTTCTTCACTGGGAGTCAGCTGGGCATGGCAGTAGGGCATGAAAACAAGTTGTGCAATGCGCTGTCCACGCTCAATTCGTCGTTTCCCATCGGATGTGTTGAGCAGGGAAACTTTGATCTCTCCACGGTAGTCGGGATCGATTACGCCGACTCCCTGACTGACGGTAAGGCCGTCCTTGGTTCCCAGTCCGCTACGGGAGTAAATAAACCCGGCGATTCCCGGCGAGGTTATTTCAATGGCGATTCCGGTGGGGAAAGCATATCTTTCTCCTGCCTCGATTTCCACGAAATCCTCTTCAATGCATGCCCGCAGGTCAACTCCGGCAGAGTTGGGGGTAGCATAGCCCAGGCCGCCCTGCTTAGCGGTGTCACTGAGGAATTTGACTTTAACTTCAACTGGATTGGGTTGGGTAGGATTCATTTTTCTATCCTTGAACAAGTAATATTTAGAAGAGGCAGAATGCTCCTGTCTGTCCGAAGTGTCAACTTTCTATGCATAATATTGCCAAACTGCCTTGAAATGTTAATCTGAATAAGGCAAATAATAAAAAGAGGTGTGAAAGGTTCGGGATTTCTGGTATATTCCACTAATCGTCCCGTTTTGAATCAATATTTAAGGAGATAACTATGCAACCGCTTCGCGTTTACAGCGTCGTTCCGCGTCTGCCCAGCCAGCTGAAAGAGCTTTGGGACTTGGCATATAACTTTCTTTTTGTCTGGAACAGCGATATTGCCAGTATCTTTTCTTCCATCGATCAGGTCCTCTGGAGGGATTGCCAGCAGAACCCGGTGAAGTTTCTGAACAGCCTTCCGCAACAACAGCTTGAAGAATTAGCCAATGATGATTTTTTTGTACAACGTTTGAAAGAAGCTTCCAGAGTGTTGCGTAATTATCTTGCTCGTGAAAGCTGCTCTTATAAGTTTGAGGGTGCTAAAAAAGGCGATCCGGTTATTGCTTATTTCAGCTTCGAATACGGCATCGGACTCAGCCTGCCTATTTACTCAGGCGGACTCGGAATTCTTGCCGGGGACCACTTGAAATCCGCAAGTGACCTTAATATACCTCTGGTCGGGATAGGGCTGTGCTATCAACATGGTTATTTTCGCCAGTATATGACTCAAGACGGCTGGCAGCAGGAGCGTTATCCGAGTCATGACTTTGAAGAAATGCCCATTAAGCCAGCCAAGGATAAAAACGGAAAGGATGTTAAATTTTCCATCGACTTGAAGGGTGAGCCGCTGATTGTCAAAGTCTGGTATGTAGAAGTTGGACGGGTAACACTCTATCTGCTTGATACCAACATTCCTGAAAACCCGACTTCTTTTCGCAACATAACTGCCCGGCTATACGGCGGAGACCTTGAAATGCGTCTCTGGCAGGAGATTCTGCTTGGAATCGGCGGAGTTAAGGCACTTGCCGCTCTCGGTCTGGAACCTAGCGTCATTCATATGAACGAAGGCCATTCTGCTTTCGCAGGTCTGGAACGGATTCGTGTTTTCATGACCGAGCATGGTCTTTCTTTTGAAGCGGCAATGGAAATGGTCGCCTCTTCCAGTATTTTTACTACCCATACCCCGGTTCCGGCAGGTAACGACCGTTTCCCTGCGGATCTTATGCGTCCTTATTTTGAACCCTATGCCCAGACTATGGGCCTTGCTTATAAGGTTTTTGTCTCTTTGGGCAGGGAAGACCCGCATGACGATGCGGAGCAGTTCTGCATGACAGTTCTTGCGTTGAAACTTTCCCGTTTCAATAACGGTGTTTCCAAACTGCATGGACACGTTTCTCGTAATATGTGGAAGAAAGTATGGCAGCAGTATCCGGTGGAGGACGTTCCCATCGGGGCGATTACCAACGGTGTGCACATGCCTACATGGGTCGCCACTGATTTCTCATTGCTTTTTGATCGCTATCTCGGCCCGAACTGGCGCGAGGACCCTGATTGCTCGCGTGTCTGGAATCAGACCGAGAATATTCCTGATGCCGAACTCTGGCGAACTCATGAGCGGCTCAGGGAAAGGCTGGTTGATTTCGTGCGTAAGCGTTTACGCCGCCAGTTGATGAATATCGGTGCCCGCCGTAAGGAAATCGAGCTTGCGGATGAAGTTCTTGATCCTCGGGCTTTGACTATCGGTTTTGCGCGCAGGTTCGCGACTTATAAACGCGCAGGTCTGCTCTTCAAGGACAAGGAGCGTCTGCTTAAGATCATCTCCGACTCCAAGCACCCGGTACAGTTTATTTTTGCAGGTAAAGCCCATCCGCAGGATAATGAAGGCAAGAAGCTTATTCAGGATCTTATCCAGTTCTGCCGTCGTGAGGAATGCCGTATGAGTCTTGTCTTTCTCGAAGACTACGACATGAAGATTGCAAATTATATGGTGCAGGGGTGCGATATCTGGCTGAATACTCCCAGACGTCCTCTGGAAGCATGCGGAACCAGCGGTATGAAAGCCATGGCAAATGGTGTTCTCCAGTTCAGTACACCGGACGGTTGGTGGGACGAAGCATATCTGCCTGACAACAGCCTTGGCTGGGCGATTGGTCGTGGTGAAGATTACAATGACCATGAATATCAGGATTTTGTTGAAAGCCAGACTCTTTACAAAGTACTCGAAAATGACATAATCCCCGAATTCTATGACCGTGGGCACGGCAACCTTCCCCGCAGCTGGATTGCCAAGGTCAAAAAAGCATTGCGGATTCTGGGACCGGAATTCAACGCCAACCGCATGGTGGAAGATTACACTGAAAAGGCTTACCAGCCAGCTTTCATGAATTACACTACAATGCATAAGAATGCTTTCAAGGGAGCCAAAGATTTGGCCGCTTGGAGAATGGAAGTGATGACCAAATGGTCCAGCCTTAAAGTTCGCAATATTGTATCGGAAACACATGTCGATGTTTATGTTGAAGAGCCTATCATCATTACAGCCGAGGTTTTCCTCAACGGTCTGACCCCGGAGAATGTACAGGTCGAAATATACGCCGGGCCTATAGGGCAGGACGGCAAGTTTGCACGACGCAATACCGTTGTCATGACCCAGGAAGAGGATATGGGCGGTGGCTGGCATGTTTATCAGGGAGAAGTTATGCCGCATGAAGCCGGAAGATTCGGCTACACCGTGCGTATTTTGCCCAGACACGAACTGCTGCTTGATTCACATTCTCTGGGTCTGATTCACTGGGCGCAGTAAAAGGAATTGAATGCCTGACAGAAGAATTAAAACAATTAAGTCACGAAGCGGGGTCCTTAAGGGTCCCGTTTCTTTTTTTGTGCTTTGCTGCCTTTTTTTCGTTGCAGCAACAGCCTCTGCCTTCGAGGCCAAAGTTCGCTATATAATTGATGGCGATACTTTCATACTTGAAAACAACGAGCGGGTGCGTATTGCCGGGATAGATACTCCTGAAATAGGACGGGACGGAAAACTGGATCAATATTACGCCCGGCAGTCCAGAGCAATGCTTAATAAGCTTCTTCTGGGCAAGCGGGTGCGCATTGAATATGCCGGGAAAGGAAAGGACCGCTACAAGCGTATTGTCGGCTGGGTATATCTGGATGATCTGTTTGTGAATAAGTACATGGTCCGTAATGGCGCGGCTTTTTTTTATTTCCATAAAGGAAACGACAGCGGTAGACAAAAATTACTTCTACAGGCCCAGAGAAAAGCCTATGATGAAAAGAGAGGCTTCTGGGCAGTCCTCAGCAAAGTTGAGAAATTCAGCATACAGTGGGTCGGCAATAGAAAGAGCAGGAGGTGTTTCCTGCCGGACGATAAATTTGCCAAACGGATCAGCTGGAAAAATAAAGTACATTTTTCCAATTTGGGAAAGGCTTTTTATGAAGGTTATTCACCCGCAAGACATTTAAATTTTTGGCCCTTAACAAAATGACTGGCCGGTAAAATTTTACCAGTGCAGCAGTTAACGCTCTAAACCTGAATAAACAGAGCGAAGCCCGACAAAAGTTTTGGGGATTCTTACACCTTTTTTTTAAAGAGGGTTTAAGTCCCGGAGGGATAGCCGATAGGCCCCTCGGAGAGCCGCCGGAGGCAAAAGTGTTATTTAAAAAATTTTCCAGCACATTTCATGAATTTCGCATAGTACGCGACCCGAACCTGTGCATAGACTGTAAACTGTGTATCAAGCAGTGTTCCTACGAAGCTCATTTCTGGGACACAGCCCGTGAAAAAGTTGCCCACGATAACCGCAAATGTATCGGCTGCCACCGTTGCGCCGCCATGTGTCCCACAGCGGCACTGACGATTAAACTGAATGAATCTGATTTCAGGCCCAACGCGACATGGCGTCCTGAATTCGTCCGCAACATTTATAATCAGGCAGAAAGTGGCGGGGTGCTGCTGACCGGTATGGGAAGCCCGGTGGATATCCCTGTCTACTGGGACAGTTTGCTGCTGGACGCCAGCCAGGTAACAAACCCTTCCATTGATCCTTTGCGTGAGCCTATGGAATTGAAGACTTTTCTTGGGTTCAAGCCGGACCGGGTAGAAGTCGCGTTTGATGCTGATGGAAATCCTGAATTAAAAAGCGGGCAGACTCCACAGATTGAATTATCTACCCCGATAACCTTTGCGGGGATGTCTTTCGGGGCTATCAACTACAACCTGCATTTGGCCATGGCCATGGCGGCTAAGGAGTTGAACACGGTTTACAACACCGGGGAAGGCGGCCTGCACAGGTCTCTCTATGAATACGGACAATGGACCATCGTACAGGTTGCATCCGGGCGTTTTGGTGTACACAGCGATTATCTGAACGCCGGGGTCGGCATTGAAATCAAGGTCGGGCAGGGCGCGAAGCCGGGTATCGGCGGCCACCTGCCGGGAGAGAAAATTAATGGTATGATCTCTGAGACACGCATGATTCCGCCGGGTTCGGATGCTATTTCACCAGCACCTCATCATGATATATATTCAATTGAAGATTTATTGCAGCTTATTTTTGCGCTTAAAGAAGCAACGGAATACCGGGTTCCTGTGGCGGTAAAGATTGCTGCGGTCCACAATGTTGCAGCCATTGCCTCCGGCGTGGTCCGTGCCGGTGCGGATATTTTGACCATCGACGGCATGAAGGGCGGAACCGGAGCAGCCCCGGCCATGACTCGTGATAATGTTGGCATTCCTATAGAGCTGGCTCTTGCCAGTGTTGACCAGCGTTTGCGTGATGAGGGTATCCGTTCCAGAGCCTCGATTATTGCCGGCGGCGGGTTTCGTTGCAGCGGCGATGTTATCAAGGCCATTGCGTTGGGAGCGGATGCTGTCAATATAGGGACTGCGGCTTTGGTTGCGGTTGGATGTACCCTTTGCGGGCGTTGCTATACCGGGAAATGTCCTTGGGGTATCGCTACGAATGACAAGAAGCTGGCAAAACGCCAGAACCCGGAAATCGCAGCGGAACGGCTGGTCAACCTCGTGCGTGGCTGGTCGCATGAAATTGAGGAGATGCTCGGCGGTATGGGCCTCAATTCAATTGAAAGCCTGCGCGGTAACAGGGATAAGCTTAGAGCCGTTGGGCTGACTGAGGCAGAAATGAATATTTTAGGCGTCAAACACGCTGGAAGGTAATCATATGAAACGTATCTACCCTGACAAGGAATTTTGCATAGGTTGTTGTCTTTGTGAGATGGCCTGCCTTGCAGCCCATTCTAAAGAAAATGATCTTATCCTTGCATATAATAAAGAGCGTGCTGAAGGTCTGGTTTCCCGTAAGCGGGTGATTGAGAATTGTGATGTATATGTATCCATCAGCTGTAGACATTGCGAAGATCCGGAGTGCGTCCCGGTTTGTATCTCAGGTGCTTTGACCAAAGACGAGGTAACGGGAGTTACTGTCTATGAAGCAGACAAATGCGTAGGCTGCTGGTCCTGCATTATGGCATGTCCATACGGGACCATTCAGCGCGATAAATATAACAGCAAGATCATTAAGTGTGACCTTTGCGCAGGAAGGGAAAACGGACCTGCTTGCGTTGAAGCTTGTCCTAACCGTGCCTTGAAGTACGAGGAGAGGTAATCCATGACTTATGTGATTATCGGAAATGGAATTGCTTCGTTGGGAGCCATTGACGGCATCAGGAAATATGACCGGATTAACCCAATTACCGTGATCGGGTTGGAGAATACAGCGGCCTATGGAAAACCGCTCACCTCATATCTGCTTGCCGGGCGTATCAATCCTGAAGGAATGTCCCTTCGTACCGATAATTATTACAAAAACAAGGATGTCAGCCTTAAGCTGGCAACACAGATTACCCATATTGACCTTGAAAATCGTGTCTTGTTGACTTCATGCGGGGATAAAATTCCGTATACGAAACTGCTTATTGCAACCGGGGGTAAGCCTTATGTTCCTGATGTCAGAGGCGTTGAAGGGGATGGTGTTTATAATTTTACAGACGCTAAAGATGCTTACCGTTTGATTGACTCAGTGAAGGACCTGAAGCGTGCCGTGGTTATAGGTGGTGGATTGATAGGTTTGAAGGCCGCAGAATCTTTGTATAACAGGGGTGTAGAAGTAGCTGTTCTTGAGAGTGGCGAACGAATCCTGCATCTGGCCTATGACGCAGAAGCCGCAGGATTGATAAGTAGACGAGTGGAGAGTGCCGGAATGCCTGTTCGTTGCGGAGTTCGCGGCGAGCAGATTGTCAGGGATAAGTCTGGAAAGCTGCGTGGAATATTGCTTAATGACAAAAGTTTTCTTGAAGCTGATGCCATTGTTATAGCCATCGGTGTTGTATCCAGAATAAGGCTTGCAGAGCAGGCCGGGCTTGCTGTTGATAAAGGTATTGTCGTTGATGATAATATGTTTACCGGAGCAGATGGTGTATACGCAGCCGGAGATGTCGCTCAGGCCCGTGATGTTATTTTCGATAAGGATAAGGTCGTTCCGGTCTGGTCCAATGCCTATACTCAGGGATACTATGCCGGGCGCAACATGGCAGGTAACAACTCCAAGTATCCCGGAACCATGTCCATGAGTTCCATCAGTTTTTTCGGTCTGCCGACCATCTCAGTTGGTGAGGTAAATCCTGATCTCGAAAACACGGACTATGAAATTTATACTTTTTTTGATGAACCGAAACAGAGCTACCGCAAGCTTGTTTTCAAAAGAGAACAACTGGTCGGTTATGTGCTGGTCGGTGATATCGATTTTGCGGGTATGTACACCTCATTTATAAAATTCAAATTCAAAGTAGATTCCCAGACGAGAAAACGGCTTAGTGAAGGCGAACCGGATGTTCTCATGTGGCCGGATGATTTTTTTAACAAGGCATGGAATCCGGAGAGTTAGCACAAGTATTAAACGAAGTTGCGAAGCATAATAAATTTAGGAGAGACCAGAGGCCCCTTTTCAAAATCGTTCTCTGGTCCCCGAAGGGCCGCCGGAGGCATCTATATGAAAGCACCAGATAATTATCATGATTTTGAAAAGGACATATCCGGCTGTGGTGTGTTCGGTGTAATCAGCAAGCGCCGCGAATGTATTCCCGGCGACATTCCCATCCGGGCCATGGCCTGCATGCATGACCGCGGCAACGGGCTGGGGGGCGGTTTTGCGGCTTACGGGGTTTATCCTGATCTTGCGGACAAATATTGTTTACAACTGCTTTGCGATAACCAGCATGCTCTCGATAAGGCCGAAGCTATTATCAAAATATTTTTTGACATAACAGAGTCCGAACCGATCAGGACACGCAAGGTTTTGAGTATCCCGGACCCGCCCGTGGTCTGGCGGTACTTTGTCTATCCTAAAGAGTTGCGGCCCCAGTCCCCGTTCAGCGCCGGGGATGAAGCAGACTACATAGTCGGTGTGGTCATGATGATAAATAAGGAAGTTCCGGGAGCTTTTGTTCTTTCCAGCGGTAAGAATATGGGTGCCTTCAAAGGTGTTGGCTATCCAGAGGATATTGCGGAATTTTACAGGCTGGATGAATATGCGGCGTATTTATGGACCGGGCATAACCGTTTCCCAACCAATACGCCGGGCTGGTGGGGCGGAGCGCATCCGTTTACAATTCTGGATTGGTCCATTGTGCATAACGGGGAAATTTCGTCATACGGTATTAATAGGCGGTACCTTTGTACCCACGGGTATGAATGTACCATGAATACTGATACGGAAGTTGTTGCATACTTAATTGATTTGCTGGTACGTAAGCACGGTTTGAGCCGGAAACTTGCTTCTTCTGTTTTTGCTCCGCCTTTCTGGGAGGAGATCGAAAAAATGGGTAAGCGGGAGAAAAAGCTTTACAGTGCACTTAGAACCACATACGCAAGTGCGATGTTGAATGGTCCGTTCGCTATTTTGGTGGCGGATTCCGATAGCCTGTGGGGGCTTAATGATCGTATTAAGCTGCGGCCCCTTGTTGTTGCCAGCAAAGGTGACAGGGTTTTTATGGCCAGTGAAGAAAGTGCCATAAGGGTGGTTTGTCCTGACCTTGATGAGGTCTGGATGCCCAAGGCCGGGGAACCGGTCATAGTTCAGGCGGACGGGTAATATTATGGCCGGATCATTCTATCTAGACGCTGCCGGTATGGATTACCGTACCCTCAACGCTATAGTCAGGGAAAAAGTCCGCAGCGGCGTATGCGAATTCGTTCTCGACAATGTGCGCGGACAAAGGTACATAGCTACTGCACTTAAGGGTGAATTGAATTTCACTGTCAAAGGCACGCCCGGTCAGGACATGGCAGCTTTCATGAAAGGGCCTAGATTGGTTGTGAACGGCAATGTGCAGGACGGAACCGGAAATACCATGGATGACGGAAAGATTGTCATCAGGGGAATTGCCGGGGATGTTCTGGGATACGCAATGCGCGGCGGAACTATTTACGTTCAGGGCGATGTCGGGTATCGGGTAGGAATCCATATGAAATCTTATATGGATCAGCAGCCTGTGATTGTCATTGGCGGTAAAGCCGGTGATTTTCTGGGCGAATATATGGCCGGAGGAGTGATTTTACTTCTTGGCATGTTTTCTGGTAAACCAGAAGCTCCCATAGCGGGGATGTCACTCGGAACAGGAATGCACGGCGGAGTAATCTACGTACGTGGAGATGTTCCAGAAGGGCTGGTCGGCCATGAAATAAAGGTCGAGCCTGCTGATAAGGGCGATCTTGAGGCAATAGCCGAGATTGTTCGGGATTATTCAGAGGAAATCGGTGTTGATGCGGACGGTATTATGGCTTCTGATTTTATGAAGCTTCTGCCGCGGTCGCACCGTCCGTACGGGGATATGTATGTTCCCGTGTAATAGGCGGATTGTTTTATTCGTACACAGTCTTTTCAGGAGGACGTAATGTTTTTTGCAGATGTCGCACATGCGATGGGTGCAGCCGGACAGCAGGCTCAGGGCGGGCCTATGGGTGCACTTGGTTCTTTTCTCCCCCTCATCCTCATGTTTGCAATTTTCTATTTTCTGCTTATCAGACCGCAGCAGAAAAAAGCCAAAGAACACAAAGCAATGCTGGATGCAATCCAGAGGGGTGACCGTGTTCTCACCGCAGGCGGTATCTATGGCCGTGTAACTGCTGTTGATGGCGATGAATTAACCGTGGAGCTTGCAGAAGGCCTGCAGGTCAAGGTTGAAAGATCTTTTGTTTCAAATCTCGCAAACCCTGCGAAGAAACAAGAAAAGAAAGATAAATAAATCTTTTTTGTGTAGTTAAGCCTATCAAGGCAAGTTGCTTTTCGGGGTGCCCCGGGAGGACTTGCCTTTTTAGTGTTTTTGTAACCTATCCTATTTGAATTTATAAAGGGAGAGGAGATGAACGGGAGTCTTCGTTGGAAAATAGTCCTGACCCTGCTTGTAGTTGTGCTTGGAGTTGCTTACCTCCTGCCTTCACTGCCTGCGGTTCAGAATTCGGGAATGGCTCGCTTCCTGCCTGATGACAAAATCAGTTTGGGACTTGACCTTAAAGGCGGAATCCACCTCACACTTGGTGTTGATATGGATAAAGCCATGGACAACAACCTTGCCCGCATGGGAGACGACCTGAAGGCCGTAGCCCGCGAGGAAGGCGTAATTGTATTGAAGCCTGAAGTTGTAGATGGCAAGAGAATCGAAGCGGTTCTTCTTAAAGAAGCCCAAAAGGAAAAATTGGAAAAGATTGTCAAGGATTCCTTCGGTAACCTGACCATCCTCAGCTCTTCAGTGAAGCCTGACGGCAAAGTCACTTACGTTTTTGCTCCCACTCCGGAATATAAAAAGTACCTGACCAAGCTTATTATGGATCAGGCGATTAAAACCATCCGTAACCGCATTGACCAGTTCGGTGTTGCCGAGCCGGATATCCGCAAACAGGAGGGCAACCGTATTCTGGTACAGCTCCCCGGTATGCAGGATCCCGAAAGGGCAATTAAAATTATCGGTAAAACTGCCCATCTTGAGTTCAAACTGGTTGACGATACCGCTGATCTCAAAAAGGCCGCACAGGGCATTATTCCCCCGGGCCGGGAAGTTACGGTCATCAGACATAGACTTGCTGACGGTTCTTATGTTGAAAAACCTATAGTTCTCAGAAAAGAAGCTATGCTGACCGGTGAGTTCATCACCGACGCTCAGACCCGTTTCGACCAGTTCAACCAGCCTTACGTCACCCTGAACTTCAACAGCAGGGGCGCAAGAATTTTTGAACGTGTGACCGGTGAAAACATCAAAAAGCAGATGGCGATTGTACTGGACGGAAAAGTCTACTCAGCGCCTACCATTCAGGACAAAATTCCCGGTGGACGTGCTTCCATTTCCGGCAGCTTCTCCACAGACGAGGCACATGACCTCGCTATTGTTCTGCGTGCCGGTTCCCTGCCTGCTCCTGTTAAAATCCTTGAGCAGAGAACAGTCGGTCCTTCCTTGGGACAGGAATCCATTGATAAAGGTATCTCCGCAGCTATCGTAGGTAGTGCGCTTGTACTTGTCTTCATGTTTGCCTACTACGGTTTTGGCGGATTTGTAGCCGACGTTGTGCTGGTTCTTAACGTAATACTGATTCTCGCAGGTCTGGCTGCTTTCGGCGCCACACTGACCCTGCCCGGTATTGCCGGTATTATCCTGACTATCGGTATGGCTGTTGATGCGAACGTCATTATCTTCGAACGTATACGTGAAGAATTGAGAAGGGGACTGACCGCCAAGGCCGCAATTGTCGAAGGCTACAGCAGGGCGACCCTGACCATTCTGGACGCGAACATCACCACTGTGATCGCCGCAGTTATTCTTTACCAGTTCGGTACCGGGCCGGTGCGCGGTTTCGCGGTAACACTTACTCTGGGTATCATTACCTCTATGTTTACCGCCATTTTCGTAACCCGCATCTTGTTTGATCTTTACACCTCCAAGCGTGCTGCCGATGCGCCGCTGAACATCTAAGGAGAGTGAATAAATGGGATTGCAGATAATTAAACCCGATACCAAGATTGATTTTATCGGATCTAAAACAAAAGCGTTCATTATTTCAGCTTTGCTGATCCTGCTTGGGATCGGTTCTTTGATCGTGAACGGTGGACCAAAGTACGGTATTGATTTTGCCGGCGGTATTGTGGTTCAGGTTAAATTTGATAATCAAGTGGAAGTAAAAGCTGTAAAAACAGCTCTCAAGGATGCCAATCTTCCCGGATTGGTTGTCCAGAGGTTTGGTCATGCTGATGATAATGAAATCCTGCTCAGGACTTCATCTTCAGAAATAAGTTCTTCTGAAGTTCGTGCGAATATTACTGCCGGCCTTGAGTCTGGTATGAATGGAACCGGATTTGAGATTCAGCGTCTTGAAATGGTTGGTCCTAAAGTTGGAGCCGACCTGAGAACCAAAGCTCTTGAAGCATTGTTCTACGCAGTTCTACTTATCGCTATTTATATCTCCGGCCGTTTTGAGCAGCGTTGGTTTGCTGCCGCGATAATGGCCGGTAGTCTCTTTGCCGGTATCACCGCATTGCAGATGCTGGGGATGTCTACAACTGTACTGATTTTCGGTGCGTTGCTGATTACTGTCGGCCTCTGCTGGTACTTGAAGCTGAACTATGCACTGGGTGCTATTGTGGCACTTATCCATGATGTCGTGATTACTGTCGGTATCTTCTCTCTGCTCGGCAAAGAGTTCGACCTGACAATCATCGCCGCACTGCTGACCATTATCGGTTACTCCCTGAACGATACCATTATCGTTTTTGACCGTATCCGTGAGAATATGTATAGCAAGATCAGTGACTCTCTTGCGGAAACCATTAACATCAGTATCAACCAGACATTGAGCAGAACGATTCTTACTTCCGGCACCACCCTGCTGGTAGTAGCGGCTCTGTTTGCACTGGGCGGTGGCGTAATCCACGATTTCGCCCTTGCACTTCTCATCGGTGTAGGCGTTGGTACTTATTCCTCTATCTTTGTTGCCAGCCCCATTCTGCTTGGATTCGGTGCCAACATTGGTGAGCAGACCAGTAATAAATCCGAAGAAGTTGAAGCCGCATAGTTTCAGTCTTCTTTTAAAGTTTATTCATGCGGGAACAGCCTTGGCTGTTCCCGCTTTTTGATCAGTATCTGAATATCCATGGCAGGATTATAACGGAAAAACCGGTCCATACCGCATAGGCTGGTAAGTAGGCGGCGAGGCTGTCCTCAATGTCATCTTGAGAACCTGATCCGAAATGGTGGCGTATGCAGCCCATACCCATAAAAACTAAATTTCCGAAAACCACAATATTCGACCCAAGCACACTTATACGGTTGGCAGTGATTCCATATTCACATATGCGCCAGCTGATAGCCCATATCCCGATTAGATCAAGCAGCACCGTTGCTGCAATCATAGTGCTTATGATTTTCGTTTCCATTTTATCCGGAGTGCGCTCTCCATGTCCGGTCATGGTAAATATTGCGCAGCATAGTACGCAGAGCAGTAGAATATTATATGTCAGCAGGGTGGAGCGGTCTTTGAATAGTTCCGGCATATTCCAAGCCATGGCCCCCATATAACATAAGATGAGTACCAGCAGCAGTGGTGAGAATATCCGGGCCAGCAAAGGCACCATTTTTCTTGCGGCCGAATACGTGTCAGTAGCCCATGCAGCAACCAGCGGGATGGACGCAAGTCCGTAAACGGCTAAATCTTCAATAATCCAGTCGTTTCGGATGTTCAGCAGGTCAAACAGGCCGTAGGTGAGCAGCAGCAGAATTCCACCTCCCAGGAAAAGCAGTCCGCTATGAATGACCATTTCTCCGCTGAATCGCAGAAATTCTATGCGCTTATGTTTGTATCCATTCGCAAGACCTGTGCGGCTGAAACCATACAAACACCAGATAAACAACGGCAGGTTGAAATTGGCCAGCGTGTATACGTCTTCCCATTCAACCGGTGTAATTTGCATGACGGCAGCTGTAATTACGCTGCAACAGATTCCGTAGCCGGTTATTTTGCGGGGCCAGCCGCGCATGTGCATGGTGAATAGGAACATAGCGGTCAATGGAATAAGTGAGATCATCCACGCAAATCGTTCAATATTGTGAGTGTGAGTCCAATCAGGAATTTTTAAAATAGTACCGGAACAAAAACAAAGCAGCAGCATAACCATTATATCGCGTGTTGATAGTGATTCGGTTTTTGCCGCAGTGAATTCCAGCCGGGCCTGCCATGCCCGGAAAAGTATGCTGTTCTGATCGGAATCGAAAGCATTACGGTAAGCCTTTATAAAAGACTTTGGATTATTTCTATAAAGTTGCTCAAGCTCTTCAGGTTCAGACAACGCCGAGCGAATTTTTAGTTCAATACTCATCTGGATACCTTCCACTTTCTGTCGTTGGGGGTAGTTCTGATTATTTTAATAAATATTCTGAAAATGTGAGCAGCGTCAATGTATGTGTTGTCGTATGTAAAAAATATTTTGTATGGCTCATATTATGTATAATTTACTATATGGATGGAGTTTAATGCAGTAAAAGAAATTTACACGTATTATATTATGTATTATTGGCTGTGTATGGTGCTATATTGCAGTAAATTATGTTAATATGTCATAAATGATATAATAAAAAGTTATGTGCTTGTAGCGATATAATTTAAAATCTTTGACAATGTTGACTCCAAGTATATAATCGACCCACTTATTAACGGAGATGCTTTTTTTAAGAACGAAGGTTGGTTTTACTAATTTTTAAATTTTATAGGGGGTTGTTATGCCCAGAATCCTTAGAATTAATACCCGCACTAAAGAGTTTAAATTTGAAGAACTCGGAGATCTGGCAGGGCTTGGCGGACGCGCCTTAACTTCCAGAGTTGTTAACACCGAAGTTCCCGGCGATTGTCATCCTCTTTCCGCGGAAAACAAACTTGTTTGGGCTGCCGGTATCCTCGCAGGTTCCGGTGCTGCAAACTCCGGTAGACTTTCTTGCGGTGCAAAGTCTCCTTTGACTGGCGGTATCAAAGAAAGCAACTCCGGCGGGCAGTTTGCACAAGTTTTACCCCGTCTTGATATTCAGGCGATTATTTTTGAAGATAAGCCTGAGATGGACTCTCCTTTCTCCATTATAGAAATTTATGCTGACCGCGTTGAGTTCAAAGACGCAACCCCCATCGTGGGCATGGACAACTATCCTGCACACGAAGAACTCAAGAAAATGTACGGCGCTAAAGCTGTTACCGCTCTGGCAGGACCTGCCGGCGAACAGTGCCTCGCTGCTTCAACTATTCAGTTTTCCGATCCGCACCTGAACCCTGCCCGTTCTGCTGGCCGTGGTGGTATGGGTGCTGTTATGGGTTCCAAAAAGATCAAGGCCGTTGTTCTTGATCCTGAAGCAAAGGGCCGCGTCAAGCCCGTAGACGAAGAAGCCTTTAAAGTTGCCCGTAAGCGCTGGCTTGAAATTCTCATGGGTCATCCTGTAACCAGCGAAGGTCTGCCGGCTTTCGGTACTGCTATCCTTGTTAACATCATTAACGAAGCAGGAGCATTGCCTACCAAGAACTTCCGCTACGGCCGTTTTGACGATGTCGCGGATATCTCCGGTGAAAAGATCGCTGAAGTTATCGAATCCCGTGGTGGTAAGACTAAAGAAGGTTGTCACACCGGTTGTGTTATCCAGTGTTCCCAGCGTTACAATGACAAAGACGGTAACTACCTGACTTCCGGTTTTGAATATGAAACTGTCTGGGGTTTTGGCGCAAACTGCTTGATCAATGACATTGACGATATCGCAACCATGGACCGCATCTGCGATGAAAAAGGTATCGACACAATCGAAATGGGTTGTACCATGGCTGTTGCCATGGATGGCGGTATTCTCGAATGGGGCGACAGTAAGGCAGGTATAGAGCTGCTCAAAAAGGTCGGTTCCAGTGACGCAATGGGCCGTATTATTGGTAACGGTGCCGATTTCGCAGGTCAGGCTTTCGGTGTAGACCGCATCCCCACCGTTAAAGGTCAGGGTCTCCCCGCATATGATCCCCGCTCTGTAAAGGGTGTCGGCGTTACCTACGCAACTACTCCCATGGGCGGTGACCACACTGCCGGTTACGCTGTAGCCACAAACATCCTGAAAGTCGGTGGTGATGTTGATCCTCTTTCCAAAGAAGGTCAGATCGAACTTTCCAAAAACCTCCAGATCGCTACTGCAACCATTGACGGTCTAGGCCTCTGCCTGTTTGTAGCCTTCGCTGTTCTGGATACCGAAGATGCAGTTCAGTGCATGTGCGACCTCGTTGCAGCAACACATGGAATTGAATTTACTACTGATGACTTTATTGCTCTCGGCGTAAATACCCTGAAGGATGAGCTTGATTTCAACCGCAAAGCGGGTTTCACCAAGAGTGATGACCAGCTGCCCCGTTTCTTCAGCGAAGAAAAGCTTGAGCCTCACAACACAGTATGGGAATACACTGTCGAAGAACTTCAGGCTGCTAAAGTCTAAGGTCGCTTAATACAGAATGAGTTAAGCCCGGTCGAGAAATTCTTGACCGGGCTTAATTTTTACTTGTTCTTAACTACGTGCACAGACACAGGGGACAGCTTGATGACTTGATCGGTTATGCTTCCGATTACGTCATGGGGAGAGCTTTTCTTTTCCCGTCCTAGACCGTGGCTGGAAATGACTATTAGATCTACATTTTCCTTTTTAGCGAGTTCAAGTATATTTTTAACCGGATCTCCCATTGTCAGTTTGATTTCAATCAGTGGACAACTTCGTAATTCTTCTTCACAGAGTTTGTTGAGGGCTTTTCTGGCTCTTTCTATCTCCCAATCGCGAAAGTCATTTAGTCTGTCCTGATCCGGGTAGTTGCCGTAGGCAGGGAAGTAAGAGCAAAGATCAACAGTGGAGTATAATACGATAACCTTGGCGTTGTTGAGGGTAGATAGGGAAACTACCTCATCTATTGATTCACGCGAATAGCGTGATAGATCGGTCGGCCATAATATGGTTTTAACTGACATATGTACCTCCATTCTGGGATGGAATTAATATTTAGTAATAATATAAGCTTTTCCTGAAAAATTGAAAGAGGCACGGAATCAGAATGATTCCGTGCCTCTTGTTTTTTGTTCTTTGTTAAATGGCTATTACATCATCATATAATATTTGCGCAGCATTTGCAGCGGGTAAGGAGAGTCCCAGTGGTTGGTGTATTTTGCAGCGGCGTAATATATGAGCAGAATACTCAATGATCCGACAGCGATCACGTACCAGGGTAGCTTGATGCGGCTCAAGCGGTCAGTAACACTCAGGCAGCCGTCTACCGGGCAGGCGTTGATACACTGGGTGCATCCAACACATTCAGCGGAATTGACTGTTGTTTTGATGTCTACCGCAATTCCTCCGGGGCATGCTTTGTTGCATTTTCCGCAGCTTATGCATTTATCTTCATCACGTTTAATGGCTAACGGGGAAGCCTTGGCAATAAGTCCCAGCAACGCTCCGTACGGGCAGATAAAGCGGCACCAGAAGTAAGGTATGAAGATTCCCAGTAAGAGTATGGTACCGACTATCAAGGCCGCAGTGGTACTTATATCGATGAAGAAAAACATCATTCGTGCTTCGGCTGTGAAGTTGTACGGAGAATGAATGAAAGCATCCAGTTCCTGTCCGCTCATTTTGAAGAGGACGGATATCAGGAGAGAGGTCATGATAATATACTTGGGAATGAGCAATGCCAGTTCAACTTTACCTTTGACTGTAACTATTCCGCCTATTTTGCGTCCTATTCTATTGAGCAGGTTGTGAATAAAGCCGACAGGACAGAGGTAGCCGCAGAACCCCTTGCGCATGAGCAGGCTTATGACCAGCACAGCGATAAAGATGGTTAATCCGGCCGGGTGAACTTCATCAAATATTCCTTTCGTAAACAGTTGTTTCAGGGATAGCAGTGCGCTTATAGGCAGGAATCCTTCCACTGCCCCCGGTTTGCTGACAGCTATGTCGGAATTACCGACCATCCATTGGTAGAAAAGATAAAAGCGGTATCCCACCCAGATGCAGAACAAGGTCATTGCAAACTGGATAGAATCCCGCACTAATTCTGGGGATATTTTTTTCATTTTTCCTTTGTCGGGAAGTTTAATCTTCCTGGTGGTCTTTCAGGTCGTTATAAACATAGTCCCGCAGCGCCTGAACCCAAGGACGCGGTTTTATTCCCGTTACCTCACTGAATTTGGTGGTATCGAGAACTGAGTAGGGCGGTCGTTTGGCCTTGGTTGGATAGGCGGATGTGGGAACGGGATCGATTCGGCAGTTGATTGCGCAGCTGTCCACTGCCTCAGTGGCCAGTTCGCACCAGCTGGCTTTGCCGGAGTTGACTACATTAAAAATACCACGGGCTTCATATTTGAGTAGTTCGATAGAATAATCCGCAAGGTCAGGGGTATATGTCGGAGAACCGTTCTGGTCATGAACGACTGTCAGGTTATCCCGCTCTTCAGCCATATTCACAATTTTATAGACAAAATTGCTTTTGTGAGGACCGAACAGCCACGCGGTGCGAATGATAAGGAAATCTTCATAGCCAAGTCCCATTATCCGTTCTTCGCCGGCCAGCTTGGTTTCCCCGTATACTGATTGCGGGTTTGTCTGGTCCTCTTCGGTGTAAGGGGAATCTTTTTTACCGTCGAAGACAAAATCTGTGCTGAAGTGTATCAGTTTTATCCCGAACTGCTTGCAGAGTCTTCCCAACGTTGCGGGAAGGGTAGTGTTTAGCAGGTGGGCTTTATTTTCCTCGTCTTCAGCTTGGTCTACCATGGTGTAGGCCACTGTGTTGAATACGAAGTCTGGCTCTTCCCTTTCCAACATGGCTACTAATGAAGCCTCGCTTAAAGGATCAAAGTCGGATCGCGATAGTGGAACGGCTATGATTTCTTGCAGCTTCAGTCTTTCAGTTAAAGTCTGTCCAAGAAGGCCCGTGCGTCCGCCGAGAATAACCGCCTTTTTGCCTGCTAAATCAATCATTTTCTTTCTCCGTACCATTGGTCCATAAAATCTCGGTAAGCTCCGCTGCGAACTTCCTCAAGCCAATCACCGTTGTTCTGGTACCATTCAATGGTTTTGCGGATTCCTTCATCGAAGGTCACTGTCGGAAAAAAGCCAAGTTCCTTTTCGGCCATTGAAAAATCCATTGCGTATCGCATGTCATGGCCGGGCCTGTCTTTAACGTAAGTTATGAGTGACTCATCTTTACCCATAATATTTAACAACTCTTTGACCAGATCGAGGTTGCTTTTCTCAGCGGCACCACCGAAGTTGTAGGCCTTACCAGGTTCGCCTTTGAGCAGGGTCAGTTCTACCCCGGCGCAATGGTCGTCGACGTAGATCCAGTCCCGGATGTTGGAGCCGTCGCCGTAGATAGGCAGATTCTCTCCGGCAGATGCTTTGATGAACATAAGCGGAATAAGTTTTTCCGGGAATTGATAGGGACCGTAGTTGTTGGAGCAGCGGGTGATGGACACAGGAAATTTGTAGGTTTCGAAGTATGCCCGGGCCATTAGGTCTGCGCCTGCTTTGGAAGCGGAGTAGGGACTGTTTGGTACCAGTGGGTTTTTTTCACTGAAAGCAGGGTCGCTTGAACCCAGTGTGCCGTATACCTCGTCTGTAGAGACATGGACAAATTTTTCTATTCCGGCAATTCTGGCGCATTCCATCATGTTCTGGGCACCGAGGGTGTTGGTGGTCAGAAAGGGAGCGGGATCATTGATGGAGCGGTCAACATGGGATTCTGCAGCAAAGTTGACTACTGCGTCGATTTTGTAATCGTGCAGCACGGATGTGACGAATTTTTTATCGCAGATGTCACCGTGCAGGAATGTGTAGTCGGAATTGTTCTCCTGTTCCAATGGGAGCAGGTTTTTGCGGTTCCCGGCATAGGTCAGTTTATCAAGGTTGAAAAGAATCCAATCCGGGTGCCGTTCTTTCATCAGATAAATGAAGTTGGTACCGATAAAACCGCATCCGCCGGTTATGAGAAGTCGCATATGGTCTCCGCTGAAGATTAATTTACAAGGGCGAACATAACCCTAGCCGCAGTGTTATGCAAGAAAGTGCAGGTCCAAATTGATGTGCAGAAACGGAACATTAGCGTCGCCTATTTAAAAGAGACTTCCTCTTCAAGGCAGGATAGGGCCTGATACAGAATAATCCCCGCGGAGGTGGAAAGGTTCAAACTGCGGACGTTATCCGTAGTGGGGATATTTACCGCATGCTTGAATTCGTCAAACATCCATTCAGGCAATCCTCGAGTTTCCGGACCGAGAACAATATGATCTCCCGGCTGGAATTCAAATTTGAAAAGATGGGTTCCGCGCTTCGCACTGGTAGTGACCAGCCGTTTGGGCTTGGTGTTTTCCTTATATTCCTGCCAGTTTTTCCAGACCGAAAGTTTGACCTTAGGCCAGTAGTCCAGTCCTGCGCGTTTCAAATGTTTGTCTGAAATGGAAAACCCCAGCGGCTCAATTAAATGCAGCTCGGTATCTGTGCCGGCGCATAAGCGTGCAATGTTTCCGGTATTTGGCGGGATTTCCGGTTCAAAGAGAACTATACTGAAAGGATTGGTGAATTTTTCCTGTGTCATGGCGGAATCGATATCAGGAGAAAGGAGTTAGAGCAATCCCTTACAAGGGTTGAAATCCGGGCATAAAAAAATGTCCGGATCAATCGCGGGAGGGAGGCAGAAGCGCTTTTGTATAAATATATTCTAAGCTGTTCGTTTCTACCGTTTCCTGCACTCGCCTATCAGTCCAGAACACTTTTTTACAGATGGGCTGAAGAACGACTCTTAATTGTATTGGCTTGCGCCTGTATTTTTATTTTGTTTAGTCTGTTCTTTTTGTCCGTCTTGCTTGTTTATATGCATCAAAGATGCCATAAAGTAGTCTTCGCTTGTAATTGCTCAATATGACAGTGTTTTATTTTTAAGGATTGTTGTCGTTAATAATCGGATTCGCAGGAGTGTCGGAAAACAGACAGATTTTATGTATTGTATTGGCTGAAATTGTTAAGTAAAAAATACAAAAAAGTAGATATGAAAAAAGGGCCATGAGGCCCTTTTTAGAAACAGCAAAATTTTCCTACCTAAGCGGCAAGACTTAATACAGGCACAAGAGTTCACGCATGAATTAAATGGCTGCAACACATTTAATTTCAACGAGGCCGCCCTTGGGCAAAGCGCTGACTTCAACTGCAGCGCGTGCTGGTTTGTGGCTGGAAAAGAATTCGGAATAAATAGCGTTAACTTTTGCAAAGTCGTTCATGTCGGTGAGGAATACATCCACGCTGATAACTTTGGTCAGAGCACTTCCGCATGCCTCGAGGATGGCTTTAAGGTTTTCCAGAGCCTGACGAGCCTGTCCTTCTACGTCATCAGCAACGAATTCGCAGGTAGCCGGAGAAAGTCCGAGCTGTCCACTGACGAAAGCCTGAGAATTAAAGATGGTAGCCTGTGAGTATGGGCCGATTGCTGCAGGTGCGTTTTCAGTATTAACGGTGGTAACTATCATAATTTTTCCTTCTGTTTTAAGATTTTTTGGGAAGTCCCCATAAATATTTATCGGAGAGGTACTCCGGAATAAATTTTGTAAGCTGTACCAGTCCGGCTACCAGCAGACAGGACATAATCAATCGTCCCCAGAACAGTCCTGAAACATGCCCGCCAATCATCATCAGTAACAGAGTGTCTTCAATCAGGCTGTGGCAGAGACTCATCAGGGTCAGGGAATAGAAGACATCCTTTTTGTTGATATTTCCTGATTTTGATTCGTGAATGATCATGCCGCCGCCATATGAGAGCCCCATGGTCAGGCCTACAACGGTCAAAGCGGAAGCCTTGGAACCTATACCCATCATGGTCAGGAAAGGGCGCAATATGAAGTCCATAGCAGCAATAACTTTAATTTTGGTAAGTATGCGCATAACTGCCAATAGGCAGAAGATGATGAAAAATATGGAAATCAGGTTGCGTATTTCTCCAGTGGCCCATTGTAGAATTGTTTTATCAATGGCTGAGTTATCAGGAGTGAGCAGAATGTTTGCCGGACCTTGGAGCAGATGAAAATTTTGATAAATGAGGTGGAGAACAAGCCCCATCAGAAGTGCTCCGCCCATGCGGGCCAGAAGCTGAAATCCGAGTTTCGGACCACAACTTTGTACGACACGCAATTCAACAGGCATTGAATGGGCTACCAGAATCATGGTTCCCAGAATTGTTGCTTGTGCTGCGGTTAGCGGTTGGTCCTGAGCAAGGCTGAGAAAAACAATCAGCCCGCTGTAGATATTATTGACCAGTGCCGTGGCCCAGACCAGTCCCATTTCACCCGGCAGCCCCACCATTTTCATTACCGGTCCTAGGGGAGCGGCTAGGTAGCCGATTAAATTTAATTCCTGCAATATCTTAACGATGATAACTACAGGAACCATAATTTTGAACAGGTCAAGGCTGATGCGGACTGCATCTTTCACTGTGTTGAGCGCGGGAGTGAAGAGGATTTTGGCAAGATTCATGGCTGCGGCGGGTTGTTCGGGATGAAAAATAAAGCCGGGCAGACGTATGAAGTCTGCCCGGCTTGAAAATCGGATCTGTTTAGGAAAGTATTTTTCCTTTAAGGCCTTCCACTGCGTCTTCTTCGGTGTCGTAAAGATCAAAAACTTTGTGTAAGGCGGCGATGTCGATGATTTTTTTGACGCGGTTACTGATATTGAACATGGCAATATAGCCTTTCTCTTTCATCAGCTTATTGCGAAGGGTAATCAAGGTTCCAATGCCCATGCTGTCCATAAAGTCCACATCCTGCAAATCAAGTGCAACGTTGAACTTCCTTTCGTCGAAGATAGGGCTTATCTGGCGCTGAAAATCGTGGCTGACGACGTGGTTCAGTTCAGGAGATTCCACTTTGACAACGGTAATTTCATCTATTTGTTTTATGCTGAGTTCCATTTTTGTTCCTTAATTCTGTAGTTCTATTGAAGGAGCACTGGTGTAAGCTACACCGCCTTTTCATTCTTATCAAGTCTGTAGTTTAGCCCGGAAAACTGATTTGAAATGTGGCCCCGCTATCGCTGAAGAAATTGACTTCCCCGCTTAACTGCTGGGCGAGGGTTTCAACAAGGGTCATTCCCAATGTCTTTGATTCACTGATGTTAAAATCAGCGGGTAATCCACATCCATTGTCAGAAACAATCAACTTGATATTCTCGCCTTCACGGTGCATTGAAACGGTGAGCTCACCTTCCTCCTTTTGGTTGAAGGCATGAGTCAAGGCATTGGATACCAGTTCATTAATTATCAGGCCGCAGGGGATGGCGGAATCAATACCCATATGGATATCTTTAATTTCATAGGTCGGTTTTACCCTGCTGTCGACCGAATAGGAGCGGATCAGGAAGCTGATAAGTGTCACAGCGTATTCGCTCATATCTATGCGGGACAGATCTTCTGAGCGGTATAACTTTTCATGCAGCATGGACATGGACCGAACGCGGTGCTGGCATTCCCGCAGAAGATTGGTGGCTTCCGCATCATCTGTATAACCGCTTTGCAGGCTAAGCAGACTTGAGATAACCTGCAGGTTGTTTTTCACACGGTGGTGGATTTCCTTGAGCATCACTTCTTTTTCAGCTAAGGAAGCCCGGACCAATGATTCTGATTTTTTCCGGGCTGAAATTTCTTCTGAAAGAACTTTGTTCATAAGTTGCAGTTCTTCGGTCCTCTCGCGTATTTTGCGTTCAAGTTCTTCTTTGTATCTTTCATTCTCAACAAGAAGTCTTGCTCTTTCGCGAGTGCGGCTGATGGCATTTTCAAGGTCGTTAAGGTCTGTTATTGGTTTGGGGATATAGTCCCAGGAGCCCAGTCTGACTGTAGCTATGACGTCTTCGAATGATCCGGTTCCTGAAACAATAATAACCGGTGTCTGCGGTGCTTCCTGTCCCAGTTGGCGTAAGACAGACAATCCGTCCATTTCCGGCATGCGTAGATCAAGCAGTACCACATCAGGCTGCTTCTCCCTAAATATTCTGAGTCCTTCATGACCGTTTCCGGCCTGCAGGACTTCATATCCGCTGTCTTCAAGGTAATGGGCTATTGAAAGTCTGACACTTTCATCGTCATCGATGGTTAAAATTTGGGGGATGTCGTCCATGTTATTTCCAGCTTTGTTTGAATCACTATTGAATGATAATTTGTTTAAACTAAGTTGATTTTATTGTGTGAATATATTGCTTAAGTTACATTAGTATTTGAAAACTGTTATTACTGTGAAATTTTTGATTTTGTGAGTATATATTGATAATTGGTATTAGCCAAGCAGAGATTTTGATATTGGAGGTCGGTTTAGGGTGGAGAGAATACGGATCTTACTGATAGCGGCTCCCGGAGAAAGCAGGGGGGCATACCTACAGGTTTTGCAGGGCTTCGATGTGGAGTGTGATGTTGCTGAATCGCTTCATGACGTCGTTCGCGAACATAGCAAGGTTAAATATAGCGGGTTTTTGATTGATATACCAACGCTGCTCAGGTCGTCGGCTGCAGATAAGGCCGAGGCTAACCTGCTTAGTGATAATTTTCCGGTAATGCGTTTGAGTCACAAATCAGCTGATGGAATTCGTTGTATACCGACAGGTAAATTTTCCGGACACGGATCAACTTTGGCCGAGTTTTTCAAAGAAAGCTGCCAGAACTTTACCGCAAGGTCTTTGCGCGGTACCAAAAGGGCTAATAAGGTATTGAATGTACTGTTGAACCGGGATATCAACTCCAAGAACAGCCACATGGAAAAAAGCGTGGCTTTGAATTTTTCAGAAGAAGGCTGTTTTCTGTATTCGGTTTCAAGGTGGAGGAAAGGTGATACTCTCTGGATTGCCATTATGGAGCTGAACGATAAAACTCCGATAAAATCTGAAGTGCAGTGGGCTGTTCCTTGGGGTGTTAAATCCCAGATGCCGGGTATAGGGGTCAACTTCCTGTCTTTATCTGAAGATCAGGCTGATCAGATTGAAGCAATAATTCGTGCTAAGAAGGTGTAATGTGGGTGAGCTGAAAGAAGATAAGAATTTTGAGAGGCTGCTGGAATGCATGGCCCGAGGAATTCTGGTTGGTGGATCGGTTGGGGCCATTGCCGGATGGTTTTTCATGGATATTCAGCGTGCCTTGTTGCTGGGGATGCTGGTTGGCTGCGTTGCCGGACTGACCATGAAAAATGTTCGCGATAAAAGGGATAAGGAAGATTAGTTTTAATATTATTCCATAAAAGTAAAGACCGTCCTGCAGCTGCAGGACGGTCTTTACTTTTATGGGTATAAATCTATAAAATCTGACTTAAAAAGGCCTTAGTCCGTTCAGATTCCGGGCAGGTAAAGAAATGTTCAGGATCGCCTTTTTCTATGATCATGCCCTGGTCCATGAAGAGGACTTCGTCGGCAACTTCCCGGGCAAATCCCATTTCGTGGGTTACGACGACCATGGTCATGCCCTCTTTGGCTACTCTTTTCATTACTTCGAGAACTTCACCCACCATTTCGGGGTCAAGCGCAGAGGTCGGCTCATCAAAAAGCAGAACCTTGGGGCCCATCGCCAGTGAGCGGGCTATCGCGACACGCTGCTGCTGGCCGCCTGAGAGCTGGGTCGGATATACCCCGGCCTTGTCATGGATGCCTACTTTTTTTAGCAGTTCCATGGCAATCTCACCTGCTTCTTTTTTTGATCTTTTCCTAACCACAGTCTGGGCGATGGTCAGGTTTTCCAGCACTGTCTTGTGCGGGAAAAGGTTAAACGACTGAAATACCATACCTACTTCTTCACGGATTTTGTTGATATTTGTCTTTGGAGATAGAATATCAACTTCATCGATGTAGATATGGCCGGAATCAGCGTATTCGAGTCTGTTCAGGCAGCGCAGGAAAGTTGATTTGCCGGACCCGGAAGGTCCGATGACAACAACTACCTGCCCCTTGTTCACTGTATGTGACACGTTGGAAAGGGCCTGAACTTCGTGGGGAACGTAAAAAGTTTTATATATATTTTGTACTTCGATCATTATCTCTGCACCATTTTCTTTTCAAGATACTGGACAAACATAGAGAAAGCAAAGGTCAGCAGCAGGTAGAGCAGGGCACAAAGAAACCACAGCTCAAAAGGTTGAAGGCTGGTGGAAACAGCTTCCCTTGTTCCTTTAGTCAGTTCTCTAATGGCAATAACTCCAAGCAGAGAGGAGTCCTTGATCATGCTGATAAACTGTCCTGCAAGCGGAGGAAGAATTCTTCTGAACGCCTGCGGCAGGATGATATGTTTCATTGCATAATATTTAGACATCCCCAAAGAGCGGGCAGCTTCCATCTGGCCACGGGCCACTGATTGGATTCCAGCCCGGACGATTTCAGCAACATATGCTCCGGCAAAAATAGCAAGAGATGCTATACCGAACCAGAGCGGCGGTATCTGGGGAATATCATATTTAGCGAGCATATTGTTTACCAGTGTTCCCAGTACAAAGTACCAGATAAACATCTGCACAAGCAGCGGTGTGCCGCGAATAAGCTCAATATATGTAATGGCGGAGAGTTTCAGGGCCGGGTTTTGGGAAATACGGGCCAGTCCGGTGAAAAGTCCAAGCAGGATACCGAAAACAATGGCTATGGCGCTGACCTTGAGGGTTACAAATAAACCGTCAAGGATAACACCCGGTTTCCACTCTTTTTCCACGCCGATGGCGTCTCCCACGAACACTGAATCATCTTCATACACGCGCAATCCGGACACCGGAACTTCATACTGCACTGATTCATGGTTTTCACCTTTCACGGTCACAATAGCGTTGTCGCCCTGTTTTTTGATAGAGGTGACGTTACCTTCAATCGCAGAATTGATGCTGATTTCATCCTGGTAGTAGAAGTAGTTCGGAATACGCTCCCAACGCCAGACGTAGTCAACCTGCTGTGTAGCCCAGTAAAGTCCGAATATGGTGGCAAACAGGCCGATGAAAAAAACAGTCTTCCAGAAAATTACGTAGTTCCGGCCTTTGCCGGGAGCTCTCATTGATGTTCCACTCATAATTGATCAAGCCGATTTTTTAAAATTTAAGTTCTTACAAACAAAAACAGATTGTTGATAAAGGATCGGCCAATTGGCGCTTGGAACCGATCATATTTCAACAACCTGAAGCAGGGACGGTTCAAGACCGTCCCTGGATGTTTTGCTTATTACTGGATGCTTTTACGCCACGCGGTGCTTTCGAACCACTTGTGGTAAAGCTTTTCGTAACGTCCGTCGTTTTTGAGCTGATGCAGGAAGTTGGTCAGGAAGTTCAAAAAGTCGGGATCGCCTTTGCGGATACCCCAGCCCAGAGGCTCATAGGTGAAGGGCTTATCCAGAAAGAACAGTTTGCCGTTACCCTGCTCGGACATGAAGATAGCGTTGAAGGGCAGGTCGTAGATCATAGCATCTGCTTTGCCGTTCAGAACTTCGAGAGCAGCATCGGTCTCAAGATCGAAAGACTTGTAGTTTGCTTTAGGCAGAAGTCGTTTAGCAGCCTGCTCGCCAGTTGTTCCAAGCTTGGAAACAATTGTGTACTCGGGTTTGTTCAGATCCTTGTAGGATTTGATTTTACCTTCAAGTTTCTTGTTGACCAGAGCAGTCTGCCCTACAACCATAAAAGGTTCTGCGAAGTTGATCTGTAGGTTACGTTCCTGGTTGACAGTCATACCTGCTGTAATGATGTCAATTTTGTCAGTCAGGAGAGCGGGGATGATGCCGTCGAATTCCATGTTGACCGGAACAAATTTAACACCCATGGCTTTAGCCATTTCACGGGCGAGGTCGATTTCGAAACCGACAATGCGGCCTTTTTTGTCAGTCATCTGAAAAGGAATGTAGCCGGATGCGATACCGCAACGGAGCTCACCGTTTTTCAGGATGGTGTTGAGGGTGGATTTCTTGGCCAGATCGATGTCGGATGCATTAGCGGTGGCTGCAAAACATAGAGCCAGCACCATGATCAGCATCATGCAAATTCTTTTCATATCTTTCTCCTTTAAAGTCCTTGTCTGCATTTAAGTCAAAATACCTGATGGCAGAAGGCGATCAACCGTATTTACCTTCTGTAAGAACTTCCTTAACAATCATTTCAACCTTGCAGACAGGGCAGGTCGGCATTGATTCTTTAGGGAAGTACACAATACGGGTGTCACGGCATTTCGGGCAGATTACTTCCACAGCTTCCTGCCGCTCCTGTTTGACTTTGTTTTTCATTTAGTAGAGCCCCTTTGAAAAAAAGAATCTGGAAAATTAACTTTTTTTTGAATAAAGTTCAAGAAAACATTTTTTAACTACCCTTATAATTCAAGGAAAACAATATTGTCCATGGAAACCTTTGTTGACATGGTTACTTTTTTATATAATTTTCATGTTTGTGATTTTAGGGTATTTAAACTTATTTGGAGGAATATTTATGAAGAAGATTATAGTGTCTTTGCTGTTGGCTATTCTTGCTGCAACACCTGCTTTTGCCGGAAAAAAAGTGATCAGCATTGCTTCCGACTGCACCTGGCCGCCCATGGAATTTGTTAATAAAGATAAACAGATTGTAGGTTTTTCCGTCG
This sequence comes from Maridesulfovibrio sp., assembly GCF_963667685.1. NCBI lineage: Bacteria > Pseudomonadati > Thermodesulfobacteriota > Desulfovibrionia > Desulfovibrionales > Desulfovibrionaceae > Maridesulfovibrio > Maridesulfovibrio sp. The sequence goes on from NZ_OY763931.1 coordinate 313,457, forward strand.
ATCTCATGAAGGCTTGCGCTAAAGCAGCCGGCTATGAAGTGAAAATCAAGAACGTTGCTTGGGACGGAATCTTCGCGGGACTCGCTGCCGGTAAATATGATGCTATCTGCTCTTCAGTTACAATTAACGAAAAGCGCAAGAAAGTAATGGACTTCTCCGAACCTTATTTCGAAGTTAAGCAGGCTGTCGTTACCAATAAAGCTTCCGATGCTAAAACTCTTGCTGACTTCAAAGGCAAGCCTGTCGGCGCACAGATAGGAACTACCGGATACTTCGCTATTAAAGCAATTGATGGAGCTATCCCCAAATCTTACGATGAGATCGGTCTCGCAATGGAAGACCTTTTCAACGGCCGTCTGGATGCGGTTGTTTGTGACGACCCCATCGCAGCCGACTTTGCTCTGCAGCAGGAAGAATACTCCAAAAAGCTTAAAATTGCTTTTACCGTAAAGAATGATAAGCCTGAATACCTCGGTGTTGCCGTTAAAAAAGGTAATGCTGAAGTTCTCGACCTGATCAATAAAGGTATCGCAGCAGTACGTGCTGACGGCACCTACGATAAAATCAAAGCCAAGTGGTTCGGCAATTAATAGCATGAACCAGCAGGCTTGAGTGTGAAAAACGAAAGCCGGGATCGGATCTCAGATTAACCGATTCCGGTTTTTTCATGCAGCCCGGATAATATTGATATGAAAGAAAAAAAAGTTAAGATTGAGGTTACGGACGGGGCAAGCATTCCTGATAGCGCCGATAAAGGTCTACTGAATGCTTGGTGGGTTTCCTTTATTGGTGCGGTCGGGATCATTGCATATTTGATCATCGCTAAGCCGGACCCATACAGAGACATTCTGCTTTTCATCCCTGATGGAATTGTGGTTACTTTCGAGGTTACCATCTGTTCTATTTTCGGGGCTTTGATTCTCGGCCTTTTTACAGGGTTGGGCAGGATTTCAAGCAATAGGGTTATCAATCTGATAGCTTCTACCTATGTTGAAGTGGTCAGGGGAATCCCGCTTCTCGTACAGTTGTTTTATATTTACTATGCAATGGGCCGGGTGCTTCAGGTGCCTGATATGCTTTCGGCCATAATTGCCATGAGTGTCTGCTACGGCGCATACATGGGTGAAGTTTTCCGCGCCGGAATCGAATCCATTGATGACGGCCAGACTGAAGCGGCACGTTCTCTTGGTTTCAGCAAGAAGGAGACCATGTTTCTGGTCATCCTGCCTCAGGCATGGCGCACTATTCTGCCTCCTGTAGGTAACGAATTTATTGCACTGCTTAAAGATTCTTCGCTGGTCTCAATTCTGGCCGTTGCGGATATTCTCAGAAGGGGACGGGAGTTCGCTGCGGAGAGTTTTCAGTATTTTGAAACGTACACAATGATCGCACTTGTTTATCTGCTGATAACCCTGATTCTTTCAAGAGCGGTGAGTCGTATGGAAGAGAGGTTGAATCATTATGACCGCTAAACCCATTATCGAAATCAAAGATGTATACAAGTTTTTCGGCGATCTGGCAGCCTTGAGTAATGTTTCCCTGGATATTCAGCAGGGTGAAAAGGTTGTAATTATCGGACCCTCAGGTTCCGGTAAAAGTACCTTGCTGCGCTCCATCAACCGTCTTGAGGAAATCAATAGAGGTTCAATTATTGTTGACGGTATGGATGTTCATGACAAGGAAAACAACATCAATACCATCCGTCAGGAACTGGGCATGGTTTTCCAGTCGTTCAACCTGTTTCCGCATAAAACAGTTTTGGAAAACCTGACTATGGCTCCAATACGGTTGAAAGGGATGGAAAAAGAGGAAGCACGCGCCATAGCTGTTGATCTTCTCAAAAAGGTCGGTATCCGTGAGAAGGCCAATGTTTATCCATCTAAACTTTCCGGCGGACAGCAGCAGCGCGTGGCAATTGCACGTGCGCTGGCTATGAACCCTAAGATCATGCTTTTTGACGAACCTACATCCGCTCTTGATCCGGAGATGATCGGTGAGGTTCTGGATGTAATGAAGAATCTGGCCCTTGAAGGTATGACCATGGTTGTAGTTACCCATGAAATGGGTTTTGCCCGTGAGGTTGCAGATAGGATTGTCTTTATGGAAGACGGTAGGATCATTGCCAGTGCTCCACCGGAAGAGTTTTTCAATAGCGCGGAACATCCCCGTCTCAAAAAGTTTTTGGATCAGATTTTGTAATTTGGGGATTTATCTCTTGTCTTTTAAGCCGGCTCTCGATTTGAGGGTCGGCTTTCTGGTTTAAGTTGCATAATTTAGTAAATGGAATATGTTCCCAATTCTATAATAATTTATTATATGAATTACTAAATTAATTCTTAAATACACGTTCATGGGGTAGTGTTGATGTCTGGGAAGCGGATTCTTGTAGTTGACGATGAGAAAATAGTGAATCTTGATATTCAGGCCACTTTAAAGCGTTTGGGCTACGTTATTGCCGGTGACGCTGTTACCGGACCTGAAGCTATCGATAAAGCCGCTGCTTCCCGACCGGATCTGGTGTTGATGGATATTAAGCTGAAAGGTGATATGGATGGGATTGAAGCGGCCAATATAATTATAAAAAAATATGACATTCCCATTGTCTTTCTTACAGCCTTTTCTGATGAAAAGACCCTCAGCAGGGCCAAACTGTCCGGGCCTTTCGGTTATCTGCTGAAACCATTTGAAGAGCGGGAGGTCCGTTCTGCCATTGAGATTGCTCTTTATAAACATGCAATGGAGCAGGAATACCGGCAGGCTGTGGCTGATGCACAAGCGGCAAACGAGGCCAAGAGTTCGTTTCTGGCAACAATAAGTCACGAATTGCGTACTCCCATGAATGGAATTCTTGGTCTGAGTGAAATCCTTCTCAGCACAGGGCTGGCTGTTGAGCAGCAGGAGTATGTTGAGTTGATAAAAGCTTCTGCGTCGTCATTGTTGAGAGTTCTTAACGACATGCTTGATTATTCAAAAATTGAGAGGAGAATTCTCGAATTACGCGAAGGTGTTTTTAATTTGCGCCAGACTCTTGCTCTGGTACTTAATTCCCACCAACCCAACGCTGCTAACAAGGGGCTTCAGTTGGAATGTTTTGTTCATCCTGATGTTGCTAAAGATTTGCAGGGTGACTCCGGAAGACTGACACAAATTTTGAATAATCTTGTTGGAAATGCGATTAAATATACCGAAACTGGGGGAATTTCCATTGAAGTTGTTCCTGACGCCAGTGATTCTGACCCTTATCCGGCAGGATGCGTGAGGCTTCTTTTTACAGTTTCGGATACCGGAGTCGGTATTTCCCGTCATGAGTCGGATGCTATTTTTGAAAGTTTCACCCAGCTTGAAGATTATATGACCCGCAAGCACGGGGGCATAGGTTTGGGATTAGCCATTACGCAGAATCTTGTTCATATGCTGCAGGGTGCCATCTGGGTCGATACGAAGCCTTCATTCGGCAGCAGTTTTCATTTTACCGCTGTATTTAAGTGTGTTGAAAAGTCCCCTGAACAGGAATTCCGTGAAGTGGATAATCAGCTCAAATTTCCTAAGCACGTGCGCATTATGCTCGCCGATGATAATATTATAACCCGTAAGGTTGTTACTGCTTTTCTGGAGAACGCAAATTGCGATCTTGAAGTTGTCGAGAATGGTCGGGAAGCGATCAGGCTTCTAACCAGTAAGCATTTTGATCTGGTTATCATGGATATTCAGATGCCGATCATGGACGGATTGGAGGCTACTCGCCTTATTCGTGGTGGATATATCGAAAATGTTAATCCGAAAGTTCCGATTTTAGCACTAACAGCCCACGCCATGAAAGGTGATAGGGAGCGCTGTCTGGGCGTCGGTATGAACGGTTATCTTTCTAAGCCTTTTGATTCTTTGGGATTGATGAATGCGTTGCTGGCGGCTGTAAGTGGCGGCAAGAGCAGCGCCACTGCCAGTGATCATGATAAGGGCGAAGTTAAAAACACATCCAGTCTCGACTTTAAAGGAACTATAGTCAGGCTGGATGGAAATGATACTTTGCTTTGTGAAATATACAGGCATTTTATGCGGCTGGTTCCTGCTCATCTTGTCAAAATGGATGAGGCTGTCGGCAAGTGCGATATTGATCTGATTAGAAGCGAGATTTGTTTTTTGCGTGGCCTGTCCCTCGATGTTGGTGCCAATAAACTTTCATCCTTGACCCAGAAAATTGAAGCGTTGCTCGAAGAAGACAAGCTGACGGAAATTGGCTGTCTTATCTCTCATTTGAAGAGTGAGGCTGAGAATACTTTTACTGAAATGTCAGATTATCTTTTTAAATCCAACTGATTTTAATTGTGCTGCTTTTGCTTATCTGGAAGTATGGGCGTCTCTCAGCGAAACTAATTATATTTAAGGATATTGAGCATGACTCCCTCAGATGAAAAGATCATTAAATCACCTGCTATCTATACATTTTTCTTGATCTTACTGCTTATCTCAGCCATCGCGCTTGGCTATTCCGTTATTAAACCTTTCATAAATACGATAATCATTTCAGTTGTCTTATGCGGAATTTTCTATCCTTTAAATAAAAAAATATGCTGCAGACTTGGGGGGCGTCCTAAAATTGGGGCTTTCCTGACAGTCCTTATTATTGTTTTTGCCATAATCATTCCGGCGGTTGTTTTTTTTCTAGGGCTTATCGGGCAAGGTGTTGATTCGGTTTCAGCAATTAATGAATGGTTGCGTACTACCGATTTTTCAACTTTTTTTAACTCCGATCATTATAACAGCTATCTCTTGTGGCTGGAGCAGAAGTTTCCGTTTATTGAAATCAGCTCAAGCGATATACAGGCCAGAATCCTCGAAATTTCGCGAAGTTTCGGACAGGCGTTGCTTACTTCTGGAACATGGCTGGCAGGAAACATGGCCAGTCTCGTGGCGCATTTTTTAATCATGATTTTCCTTGTATTTTCCTTTCTCAAGGATGGGGATCGCTTCATTGAACGTTTACGGTACCTTTCTCCTTTGCGCTGGGAGCAGGAAGATTTTATTATAGAAAGCCTCAGAAAAGTGTCAAAGTCTGTACTTATCGGAAGTCTTTTTATTGCTGTTCTGCAGGGTGTTGTAGGTGGAATAGGTCTGGCTATAGCCGGTATTCCGGGGCTTTTCTGGGGAACAATGATGAGCTTCGCCTCACTGATTCCGGTCCTTGGCACAGGATTGATCTGGCTGCCGGCTACAATTTACCTTGCTATTGTGGGCAAGGTTAAGATTGCTGTTTTCCTGATGCTATGGTGCGGAGTGCTTGTAACAGGGATTGATACAGTGCTTCGTCCGATCATAGTTCGTGAGGCTTCCCGTGTTTCAACAATCTATGTATTTCTCGCTATATTGGGTGGTATTAATGCTTTCGGGCCGTTAGGAATTCTTTACGGCCCGCTTATCCTTACTTTTCTCATGGTCATGCTCCATATCTACGGTGTAGAATTCCGGGACGTTCTTAATCATAAAAGTTAGATTCTAACCCGGGTAGAAAGCTGCACGCAGCGCAAATGAGGATCATTTCCCGCTTTTGTATGGAGTTTTATCAGGTCGCAATATTGCCGGAGTAAACTTGGACTTAAGTCTTTTTTCTTTGAGCATGCCGGCCTTGATGACTTCCCTGATCTTTACAAAAGTTTCAACTTTTCCGGGAACATTTTGGAGCATTATGTAGCCGTCTCCGCCATGTGCCAGATATGAATTTGTCGCCAGAGAGTATTTGCTGTTGTTTTGTATAGGCCTGTATCTTCCTGTTTTGTCCATAACCTTGATGTTGGAAACTCGTTTGCCTTCGGTTTTTATTCTAATCGGCTGTCCTTCTTTATCCAACTCAAGCACCTGCGCCTGTCCCTTTAAGTCAACTACAAAATGGATTCCGGAAAGCTGTAGAAAAGCCCCGGATGGCTCCGGCAGATTATGAACTGAGCGTTCAAGTAATTGTTTCAATGTCTTCCCGGTGACTTTCAATATGCTTACATTGTTTCCAAAAGGAAACATGGTTTCCAGATCTTGTTCTGTGAGTGGTCCGGCTGGAATAATTTTGTCACCCCTTATTCCTCCGCCATTTTGAAATCCGATGTCTGTGTTGAATTTTTCGCGAAGAATCGAGCTGATAATATTGCCTGCTAATGTTTCTCCCGTCCTTATTGATGCCGTCCTGGTATCAAGAGGCGAGGGGGCAATGGCAAGCGTGGCGGACCCATCTTCTGTTTTATGAATTTTATCGAAAATGAAGCTCCTTATTCTGGAATCTCCTTTAGTATTGTCGGTAATCGGAATTATGGTCCATTCGTGGTTCTTTATCATATTGGCATTCATCTTGATTTTTAGAACACCTACATAACGTCCATGGCTTCCACTTTGGACCATTAGGCCCGGAGTGGGGCCTTCCCGTGCTATGACTTCCTGTCCCGGTAAAATTTCCTTGTAACTTTGGCCGCCGCAAATAATATCAATCTGGGGGACTTCCTGTAGAATAAGCTTTTGCTGCTCAATAGTCATGTGGCTTAATAATACGATCAAATCAACTTTCTTTTTTTCTTTTAATTCGAGCGCCGTGCTACGAGCAGATTGAACGATATCAGCGGAGACTCTTATCCCAGATCCCGGATTCGAGATCAGCTTCAGTTCAGGTAAAATCATACCCATGAAGCCTACTTTAACAAAATTTCTTTCGATTACGGCGGTTCGTTTTATGTATTTTTTTAGCGGATTGCCTTTTGATAATTTGATATTGCTGATTACAGTTGGAAAATGCTTATTTTTTAAGCAGTTTACCAATGATCTGGAACCACGGTTGAATTCGAGGTTGCCGAGAGTTGAGATATCGAATCCCATCATGTGCATAGCGCCGAGGACAGTGGAGCATTTTGTATTACCCAGGGACTCTCCCATGAGATCATCACCTGTCGCTACGGTGATTGTGATGCCAGGATACTTTGTTCTATACAATTCAAATATTGACTGAATTCTTGCAAATCCACCGAAAGTACGTACCATGCTGCTGGCGTGTTGATAATTTTTTTCTTCTGCAGGGAGGAGTTGCCCATTGAGTCCTGATGTAGTTAAAAGTATCAGGTCCCAACGATCAGCAAGTGCATGTGAAGATGTTATCAGAACGACAAGTAGAGCTGCTATAATTGGAAGTATGCGCATAACAGATTCCGTGGTTGCAGTTAGTGTCACAAAAAAATAATTATGTTAGCAGTGATTAATATTGTAAATATGGCAGAATATAAGTCAGTTTTTCCTTTTTATCCAGTATAACCGTGTTCAATATAATATTAACGAGGCATGTCCCGGTGTTATTTTTGACTTTTCGCAAATTTATTTCTGTACTTTTTTTGGGAGTCTTTTTGGGTTCTCTTGTCTGCGGGTGCTCCCTATACACCTCAAAACCTTATGCGGACAACAGACCTAAAGGGTATTATCGCATTGATTCAGCAAAAGTTTCCGGGTTAATCAACCGTCTCCAGAATCAGGAAGAAGGTGGGGTTTCGTGGCATGATTTGCAGAAAGGTATTGAGCATAATTTGCGGTATCTCTCATCCAAGCCGGAAGACGGTGTGGCAGCCAGATACGGACGCATGCATCTTACCTGGGGGATGCTCAAGCAGACCAATGAAGAAATGTTGGAGCTGCTGCCTTTACTTGATGGTTCCCCTGAGTTGCTGAATGAAAGGTTCGTCTGGTATTCAATGGTTCCGCGTACTCTCTTGACCGGATATTATGAGCCGTATCTTGAAGCTTCTCTCACGCCTGATCCCGACTATCCTTATCCGCTTTACAGCATCCCGGCGGATCTTAAGACACTCGATCTTGGCAAATTCCACCATCGGTGGAAAGGTCAGAAATTGATTTACCGTCAGGAAAACGGGGAAGTCGTGCCTTATCATGACCGTGGAGAAATTGATTTTGAGGGTGCTCTGCAAAATAAGGGACTGGAGATTGCATGGGTTAAGGATCTGGTTGATGTGTTTATCCTACAGATTCAGGGGTCCGGGCGTCTGGTGCTCCCCGATGGTAGCGTGAAGCATGTGCTTTATGCCGGAAAGAACGGCCTGAAATATGTATCCCTCGGCAAGGTGCTGATCAACCGCGGTTTGCTTCCCAAAGAGGGGATGAGCATGCAGAAGATCAGGACTTTTCTCTCAGAAAATCCGCAGCTGGTTGAGGAGCTGCTTACCACCAACCCCAGTTATGTATTTTTCAGGCTTGATGATGAAGGTCCTTTCGGTTCCATGGGTGCACCGTTGACCCCAATGACCAGTGTCGCGGTTGATAGTAAAGTCCTGCCGCTTGGATCGCTTGCGCTGCTTACCACCCGTCTTCCGCAGCAGGATGATGAGACAAAGCTCCCGTTTGCACGTATGGTCATGGCGCAGGACCGTGGCGGAGCTATTAACGGAACACGGATTGATCTTTTTTGCGGGTCAGGTCCTGAAGCAGAATTTCTGGCAGGGCATCTCACTTCCTGGTCTCATATCTATCTTCCGATCAGTCGTGCTTTGGTTGAAAAAATGGAAGCCGCAAAGTGCAAAGAATAAGATGCAGGTCCGTTTAACTCATATCTTTCATAATTGTTTTGTGCTTGAAGCTGGGCAGTGCTGTTATGTTTTTGACATCCCCGCAGAAAGGTTCAGGGGTAAAAAAGTACAAACCGTTCTGCAGGAAACTATTGCCGGACGGGATGTTATTGCTTTTTTTTCTCATAGCCATCTGGATCATTTTGCACCTGATTTCAGGGAAGTCTGTTGCTCAGCTTCCTCTTTGAAGGCCATAATTTCCGATGATATCGAAGAGATGTATCCCGGGCTTGATTTTGGGGATGCGCTGGTTGTGGAGCCTGATGAAATGTATCAGTTCGCCGGGATGGAAATTGAAACATTGATGTCTAATGATCTTGGCGTTGCTTTCCTTTTTCGCACTCCACAAGGGTTGAAGGTTTACAATGGCGGTGACCTTGCCTGCTGGGACTGGGAAACGTCTTCTCAGAACGGATTGGATTTTACACGGGCGTTTTTCAATACGGCAGTTGATAAAGTCTGCGCATACTCCGTTCATGTGGCGTTTTCTAATGTAGACAGGCGGCTGAAGAGTCTAGCTGGCGGTCCGCAACTGGCTCAGACCGTACAGGCGCAGGTTTTTGTTCCAACCCACGCGCTGGGACGCACCCAGTGGATTGGGGGGATTCATGAAAGGTTGGGTATTAGCAGGCATAATTGCTTTGAATATCGCCACGCAGGTGATGCGCAGGTATTCGAGATCGATATTTAGTGTTTCACCCCATAGCCTTAAAACAACCAACAAGAAAACCCTTGGTATCTTTGGGATACCAAGGGTTAAAAACATTTGTGTTTCGGGAATCTATTCGCGCAGCCTAATAAATGTTTTTGGGATTATTATCAATCTTGCAAAAGGTTTTAAGCTGCCGGAGATATCTTATTTCTCGCCCATTTTGCAGGGGGGAACTCTATAACCGCCCATGCCCTTAGGGATACCGTTGGGGCGGACATTACCTATGGAGAGCAGCTTTTCACACCCTTTCTGTCCACACTCGGGGCAATCTGCTGTGGTTTCTTTGCCGGGCATGACCAGTTCGTCAAATTCTTTACCGCATTTGGGACACTTGAATTCATAAATAGGCATTTGCTGACTCCTTTTATATGTAGTGGGAGCAAAGCTCCGTTGTTTAGTATTACCGGAGTCAGGGGTAAGAGAAAATCACGCGCTTTTCAAGTTAAATTTATATAGTAGTTGAAAGCAGCGTTCCGCCCCCCATCATACCCAGTTGGGAGAAGAAGCCGTTAAGCTGTCCATGCACCTGACTGGCCTGCTTGTCCTGCTGTTCCTGAATAGCAGCGGCTTTATCCAGAAGGATATTGATGTTCTTGGTAATTTTTGCAAGGTCATCCTGCTCAGCTTCACTGAGCGGTTCCTGTTTTGCTTTGGCTCTAAGGGCATCAGCCTGATCGTCGAGTTGATAGTAAAGATTTTTTTCGGCTTTGCTCAGACCATGCGTTGCCAGACTCCCGGCGATTTTTTCCATTTCATCGAGAATTGCATCGGCGCGCTTCTTTTCTTCAGCGGTCAATTCCTTGGGAGCTGTGCCCTGAATTTCGTCTATCTGTTTATTTAGTTCATCAGCTTTGGCCTGTTCTTCTTTGGTCAATGTTTTGGGTCCTGTTATGCCGAACAGTTCTTTGAGCTCTTTCTGGATGGACTGCTCTTTTTTCTTTTCAGCAGCGCTTAGGACCTTACCCTCAGGGTAATACATCTTTTTCAGTTCCCATTTCAGGCTTTCCGCTCTTTGGCGATCTGCTCCCTGCGGGTCTTTGGTGGGGACAATCTCATAAAGCTCGTCAAGTTTGCTCTGGAGTTCATCCACTTTCTTCTGCTCGTCAGCGGTCAGTTCTTTGGGGTCTCCGTCAAGTCCGTATAGTTTGTCGAGTTCAGCTTTTAATTCTTTGAATTTTTTCTCCTGTTCCTCTCGCACCGACGAATCATTGACACCATAAATATCATTGAGCTGGGAGTAGTAACCGTTGACCTGCTGCTGTTCATCAGAGGATAAGCCGAAGCTCATGGTAGCGAATTGCATTTGCAGCTGCCTACGGATCTGTGTACGGCTCATACTGCTGTTTATATTGGGAGTTCTGGCACTCTGGGTGTTGTTGGCGATATTTGAGAAGTAGCTTCCGGCTGTGCTTTGGCCGCTTAATATTGAGCTTGTGAACATGGCAGGCTCCTAGAAAATAAAGATATTATTAGGAAATTATTTCCATAAAATTAAGTTTTCTAAATATAAGCAATATTAATGCCATGCTTGGTTGTTCGATCTTAAGTATAGTAAGTGTCTTATTTTAATGTGTTTTTTGTATTAGTCTGATTTAAAGAGCATGTTTTTGTTTCAATATGGTTGCGCACGCTGTGTATTTGTGAGAATCACGGAGTGTTTGCAGGGGGGCTGGATCAAAAATTTTAAAAGAGGTTTAAATTCTTGATTTGAAGTCGTCCCTGGAGTATAGTCCATTTTCGTTATAAACACGATCATTTAGGAGGAAAAAAATGAGCGCAGCAACTGAAAAAGTGCACCAGATGGAAGATTACCAGCAGGACGAAAAAGTGCTGGGTGAAAACGTCGCTGTAGGCGTTACTGAAACTGCTCAGAAGGACATGGGAAAGGTAGCAATTATCATTTCCTTTATGGCAGTAGTTCTTCTTGTTGTATTTTTCTACGGCCTGAACCAGAACCTGACCAGCCTTACCGCTGAAGTCAAAGATCTGCAGGCCGTACGCGGTGAAGTGGAAGCCCTGAATTCCCAGATGGACGTCGTAGACGGCAGACTGGTAGAACTCGAAAAGCTCCCCCTGAAAACCAGACATATTATTATGGACGGCATTATCGAAGAAATGAACCAGAAAGCAGCTTACGTCGGAGCGCAGCTCGGCGAAGAAGAGCAGGCAAAACTTGCCAAGGTTCAGGAGCTCCTCAAGGACGTACAGTCCGGCCTCCAGAAATAATAGCTTTGAGTAATCAAAGTTCAGGCGCATTGGGATTCCCCGGTGCGCCTTTTTTATTTTAGTAAAAAACTCTCATTTTCTGGATAAGTTCAGCCAGTCTGTGCTGATATGTATGTTCTGCAAGCACTCTTCTACGCCCCGCCTGAGCTATTTTTCCCCTTTCTTCAGGGCTTCTGAGCCATCGTGCGACAGTTTCAGGAATACTGCTGGTTTCGGTGTAGCACGCAACTTCTTTTCCCGGCTCGAAAAGGTTCTCAAGAGGTTTGGAGGCTTCTGTCAGCAGGAAAGCACCGCAGGCGGGAACATCAAAAATTCGCTGGTTCATGGCCAACTTGGATTTAAGGCTGGTTGTGTTGAAATTAACTGCCGAGTTTCTGTAAAAGTCTGGAAGCCCCTGCTCATAATCAAGGCTGCTCCACCAAGAGAACTCTTCGTTGCTCGCTGCAAATCTTAATTTCCAATATCTATCTCCGACAATGACTGGTCGGAATTTCAATATCTTTGAGACTATTTTCACCCGTCTTTGTCTTGTCGCTTCATATGCGATCAGGTTGTGGAAGAGATTTTGTTCATGAGTGCTGAGTGTTGCATACGCTTCGAGGGCAGAGGGTTTCATTTGTCCCAATATTGCAGTAAGTTCGGGATTGGAACTGGATTCGTACAAGCTCCCGAGTTTTTTATATTCCTGAAGCAGTGGAGCATTGAATCTGCCGGCTTTAAGAAGAAGGACTATTAGTGTTGTCCAGCTCGCGCCCACAAATGATACAGATATTTCCGGTGCAACATTTTTTTTAGGATAAAAAATCGAAGGGTCAGCACCAAGCGGCAGGTAGTGAGCTTCTTTGACATTTCTTTTTTTGAAAAAAGGAATTGATTTTGGGTCCCAGCAGAAAATCGCCAGCAGTGCTGAGGAGTCTACAGGGGTCTCCATATATATTTCTGGACGGTCAACAAACCAGCTCGCAAAAGGAATGTTGCAACGCTTTAGCAGCCCTAAGACTTGTCCCTCGGCATCCAGGCCGAGATGGTTTATACTTAGTATGAAATGAGGCTTGAATGTCTCTATTCTATCGAACATTCTTTTCAGAAAATCGTTTTGTGGTTCAATATCAATAGTGGAAAGTTCCACAGCACTCTGCTGCATGGCTCTGGTTAGTTCAGGAACTACGAAATAGTTATGTGTAATAAACAGGATGCGTGGCTTTTGTCCTCTGATTGAATTAATTTTTAACATACTTTGGGGTTACATTTTTCTCAAATGAATGTCTACTATTCCACTTTTTCCCCGACCCGTGAGGTGAAAATATTTCCCAACGGAACGTCGCGGTCGTAGCAGGTCAGTCCGCAACGCAGACAGCGTGAAGTTTCGTATCGGAGTTCGTCTTCGGTTAGACAACCTTCTATTTCTTTGAATGTCGTCGTTCGTGTGGAACCGGTGCATTTGTGCGGTATTGGTGTGCGTGTTTTATGTCTGCAACCGTCTACATCTTTAAAAAGTGTATAAGGAATCGTATTGAGCAGGAGGTTGTCCGCTAAAGGTATTTCGCCCATGGTCAGCAGGTAGTGTATTGAACGTGCTGCCTTACGTCCGGCACCAACTGCGGAAATCACCAGGTCAGGACCTGAAACTGAATCTCCGCCTGCAAATACTTTCGGAACTGAAGTCTGCAAGGTATGCGGGTCGGCTTGAATGGTGCGCCAACGGGTGAAGTCGATATTGCACTGTTCTTCACCGCCAGTGTAGAAGCAGGACATTTGCGGTTTCTGTCCAATGGCTGATATCACTGTATCAACCGGATAACGGGTTTCTGAGCCTTCCACAGGAACCGGGCGGCGTCTGCCGGACTCATCTTCTTCCCCAAGTTCCATCCGGACGCACTCCAGATGGGTTGCCCTGCCTTTGTCATCAATCATTACTTTGGTTGGGGTTGAAAGAAAAACGAATTTAACGCCTTCGTCGGCAGCAGCATCAATTTCTTCAGTGTTGGCAGGCATCTCATTACGGGTGCGTCTATAGAGCATTGTAACGTCACAGCCTAGTCTGATGCAGGTTCTGGCTGCGTCGATGGCAGTATTACCGCCGCCTACAACAATAACGTTAGGTCCAACCGAAGGGGTTTGGCCCAGACCGATCGCGCTTAGAAATTCAGTTCCGGAAAGAACGCCGTAAGCATCTTCGCCAGCAATACGCAGATGACCGCTGGACCATGCCCCGATGCCCATGAAAAAGGCTTCAAAACCTTCCTCTTCAAGATCGTTTATTGTGAAGCGGGAGCCGAAGCGCTGTTTCAGTCGTACATCTATTCCAAGATCTAAAATACCTTGAATTTCCCAGGCAAGATCTTTTTTCGGCAGTCTGTACTCAGGGATACCGTATCGCAGTTGGCCCCCGAGTTCCGGCATGGCTTCAAAAATGGTCGGGCTGTGTCCCATGCGGCGAAGGTAGTAGGCACAGGAAAGGCCGGCCGGGCCGCCGCCGATAACCGCCACTTTGTGTCCTGTATCTTTGGCGCAGGGGATGGGCAGGCGCTGGTTGTTTTTCATTTCCCAGTCAGCCACGAACCGTTTGATCATATTGATGCCCACCGGTTCATCCACATGGGTGCGGCGGCATATCTGCTCACATGGGCGCGGACAGACCCGTCCGCAAACCAGCAGCAGCGGGTTGCGTTCACGTATTATGTTTACCGCTCCGGCATAGTCTCCCTTGCTGGCGGCTTCAATGTAGCGAGGTATATTGATATTGGCAGGGCATCTCTGCTGACACGGAGCAAGGCAGTCTGTGACTTCTTCCAAGTGCAGTAGTCTGGAAGTCATGGAAACAATGGAAAGTACGCCACGCGGGCATGCCTCAACGCATTTTCTACAGGCACGGCAGGCCAGCGGGTCTACTATGGGCAGACCTTCTTCTCCCATATGAATGGCATCAAAGGGGCAGACCGCGACGCATGTTCCAAGACCGAGACAGCCCTCGGGACAGGTTTTTGCGCCATCATAAAGCAGGGCTTGGGCCCGGCAGTCTCCGGCCCCTTCGTAATTGAAAAGTTCTTCAGCCCGTTCGCCGCCTGTGCAATCCCTGAACGCAAGCTCCAGCTCCATATCCATAACTTCAAGGCCCATGACTGCACCTACGGCCTTGGCGGTTTCCGTTCCGCCTATAACGCAGACATTGGCGCCTGATTTACCTTCCACCACCGCATTTGCCGCACCGTTGCATCCGGCATATCCGCACCCGCCGCAGTTAACTCCGGGCAGAACCTCTTCAACCTGAGCAATTCGCGGATCTTCCTTCACGTGCAGGATTCTGGAAGCAACCGCGAGAATAGTGGCGGCAGTAAAACCCAGTCCCATGAGTACAAAAAGTGATGAAAGGATCATATTTAAATCATCCCCTTGAAAGCAAAAAATGCCAATGACATTAATCCGGCCATGACCAGCGCGATGGGCGTTCCTTTCATGGAGTTGGGTGTGCGTGAAACCGTAATCCGCTCACGGATAGATGAAAGGACAATCAGCGCAAGCATGAATCCCAGGCCGGAGGCAAAGGAAAAGGCAACGGTTTTAATAAAAGTGAATTCCTCTCGCTGACAGATAATGGCGATCCCCATTACCGCACAGTTTGTGGTGATCAGCGGTAGAAAGATCCCCAGAGATTTGTAGAGCGGAGGGATGGTCTTTTTGAGAAACATTTCCACAAATTGTACAAGGGAGGCTATAACCAGAATGAAAGTCAGGGTTTGCAGATATTGCAGTCCCAAAGGATCAAGCAGATACTCCTGTACCGCCCATGTAATGGAAGCGGACATGGTGGCAACAAAAACAACTGCGCTGCCCATGCCGACGGCCACTGAAATTTTCTTGGAAGTACCGATGAACGGACAGTTTCCCAGATATTGAGCCAGCACAATGTTGTTTACAAATATGGCGGAGATGAAGAGCAGGAAGTATTCTTTCATGGGTTATCCCTTCTAGCGGCTGCATATACCGCAGGATCTGCATTCGTGGCTGGGGTTGTCCAGTACAGCCTGTCCCTTGCGCCGTGATTGCCAGCTGGTGAAAATATTCATGCATGCGAGTAGCAGTCCAAGGCAGACAAAAGCACCAGGGGCCTCAACCATGAAAGCAAAAGGCTTATATGTTCTTGCCATAATCTGGTGGCCGAAAAGGGTTCCGTAGCCGAGGAGTTCGCGCAATCCGCCGAGAAGGGTGAGGGACATGGTGAAGCCCATACCCATGCCCAATCCGTCCGCGGCCGCGAGTAGTATGGGATTTTTGGATGCGAAAGCTTCGGCCCTGCCGAGGATAATACAGTTTACCACAATAAGCGGGACGAATATACCGAGCTGCTGGTAGAGGGGATAGGCAAAAGCCTGCATAAGCAGCTCCACTGAAACAACAAGCGAGGCAGCGATAACAATAAAACAGGCGATACGAACCTTGGGTGGAATGATTTTGCGGAAGATGGAAACAAGGATGTTGGACATGGTCAGCACGAAGATAACAGCCAGCCCCATGCCCAGCCCGTTGTCAGCTGTTTTTGTTACCGCCAGCACCGGGCAGAGCCCGAGTACTACCTTGAACGGCGGTAAGTCCTTCCACAGTCCTTTTGAAAATTCTTTCCACAATAAGCTCATATCAGGACTCCAGCTGCCATGCGGCTTTTATTTGCGGTTTAATTTTTTTAAATATTTCTATAGCCTGCTTGACTGCTTCAACTGTTGCCGTGGACGAAATCGTAGCTCCTGAAATGCCGTCTATGCTGCCACCTTTGGCCGATAGTTCAACGGAATAGGAATGCTCTTTGAACTGGCTGGTGAATCCGTGTCTGGCAACTTTGGCTCCTACTCCGGGAGTTTCTTTCATCGTTGTTATCCCGATGCCGGAAAGGCTTTCCCGGCCGACATTGAATCCTACCATAACTCCGACATCTCCGCCGTACCCTTTGGCAAAAGTTTCAATGGCCAGACCACGTAGTCTGCCGTTTTGCAGCGCGGGAAAGACAGTAATCTTACGTGACGAACCGGGAATGGTGAATTTCATGCGGTCTTTAACCGGGGAATTATCGTATCCGGTAAGTACCTTGCTGATAGCCGGACCTTGAACATAAGTGAGTACCTGTTCTTCTATACGGCTTTCAGTGGTTTCTTTGAGCGATGCAAGAGTTACGCTGAACATACCGCAGATGAGGGTCAGTACTGCAATCATTTTTATGCTTTCTTTCATGATCCGCTCCGCAGGTGGATATTGGTGATGCCGCCAAACGGTGCGGGCCGGATTTTGTCGATTAGCGGAGTCATCAGGTTTGCAATCAGGATGGCGAAGGGAACACCGTCAGGATATATTCCATAAACTCTGATAATGATGAGCATTGCTCCGGCAAGAAATCCGTATAGCATCATTGGAATGTGCCCAGCAGGGGAAGAAGGGCCATCCGTTGCCAGAAAAAAAGCTCCGAAAAGAGTGGAACCGCAAAGCAGGTGATATTCCGGTGAAGCGTATTCCAGCGGATCGAGAAAAAAGTAGATTGCAGCGGTAACTGTTACCCCGGCGATGAATGCCAGCGGGATGTCCGGCCTGATAATTCTGCGTGCAAGCAGGTAGACGCCACCCAGCAGTATTGCTGCCGGCTGGGCAGCCCCGGTTCCGCCGAGCTGGAACCCCAGCAGCAGGGACTTTAAGGAGTATTCACTTAGAGTTTCCGGCCCGAAGTTTTTAAGTCCGCTCAAGGGATACGTGAGTTCCGAAGCCAGCATGGATACATCGAAATTCATGAGGTCCGGCCATGAAACCGTCAGAATGGCCCAGCCCACTAACGGAACACAGAGCGGGTTTGCTCCGATTCCGCCGAAAATCATGCGTCCAATGAATATTGAAAGGCCGCTTCCGGTTGTAACCAGCCACCATGGTGCGGACGGAGGAAGCAGAAAACCGAACATGATGCCGTAGAGCAGGGCGGTATAGTTGTCGGCTTCAATTTCCCGTTTCATGAAATATAAACAGACGGTTTCCGTAATTACCGCCGTGAATGAAGACAGGGCAAGTACCCGTAGAGCAAGGAAATGGTAGTGATATGCCGCAAAAAATGTAGCCGGAAGCAGGGCAACAATAGTTTCCAGCGCGTCTTTTTTTATGGTCCGCCCGCAATGCGTATGGGGTGGAATGGAAACAGTCAGTACGGGGGATCCGCTTAATGGTTTCATTGCTGCTCCCGGAGATCTTCAATTATCGGTTGTGCGGCCAGTTCTTTTTTGGCCAGTCGGATGTACTGCAGAATGGGGCGCTGTGCCTTGCACCAGTATGCACACAGCCCGCACTCGAAGCATGATGCGATATTATAGCTGAGGCAGTTTTCATAAAGTCTGAACTCTGCATGGCGTGAGATCATGTTGGGCATCAACCGGGCCGGGCAGCGGATTACGCATTCTCCGCAACCGACACAGGGATTATCTTTCAGGGTAGTTCCACTGGGTGAGCGCAGCACTACAATCCCCTGTGTATTCGGATTTACACCCTGTTTAAGATTGTAAATGGTCCGGCCTGTCAAAGGGCCGCCCAGAATGACCCGGTCATGTTCGCCGGGGCGGAATCCAGCTATTTTTAAAAGCAGGCCCACCGGGGTTCCTATCGGTGTAAGGAAAGGTGTGTTACCTATTTTTACAATGACCAGAGTTACCGGGTGCCGCCCATGGATAGTCCGCCCGATACGGTAAAGGGTTGCTGCGTCAATTACACAGACTTGCGGGGGAAGTTCCCTGCCTGTCACAGCCTTAGTGATCAACTCCGGCAGGCTGTTCGGGTATACAGGTTCAATTTCATGTCCAGTGCATCCCTGGATTGTCCAGTCCACACCCTTTGGAATAGCCAGTGCGCATTCCTTGGGGGAAATGGCTTTTTTCAAGTAATTCAGTCCGACAGTCATTATATCATTGAATTCTTCAATCAGAATCCTGTGTCCATCCATTCCGGCTTCACGTGGAACTGCGTTTACTATCAGGGTGCAGCCTTGTTTCATCCCCCGTATATCTATCCCGTTGCGGCGCAGGTTCTCCAGCATGGTTCTTGAGTCTGCTTCGGGAAAATCAACATGCGGGGCTACTCTGGTGCCTTCTTCCCTTATGGTAATGTAATCTTTCTTTATATCGGTCACAGTTCCTGAAATAGAGCTGTGGACGGCAGGTCTCCGGCAGTCCGGGTCTGATGCTACCGGTTGTGCTTTGGCTACCTGAGTATCCAGCTGAACCAGGGGCTTTAGACCTGTGATCTCAAGGCAGACCTCCAACGTGCCGCCAATTTTATGTTCCCATGTGTTGATCATGGGACCGAGTTCAGAAGGGGTAAGTGAAAAAAGAGGATTCATATCAGGCTTTCCCAATTTATTTTAAATGGCATCTGCTGCATTCGTTGTCTTTATATGGGCCGCGTTTCATTTGCTTATGGCACTCCATGCACTTGTCATGGAAGGCGCTGGTGCGGTTAAGAACAAGGTCTTTCTCATTTTTTTGATGACACTGTCCGCAAGCGGTATAGTCACCTGAGTAATTCTTCATATCATGCATTTTGTGGCAGGGTGAACAACCTTTCAGGCCTTCCTCAAACATATCGTCATGACAGGTTATGCAACGTTTATGAGCAGCATCGCGTACACTTGGAACGTCTTTCGTTCCCGCATTGGTATGGCAGTTTCCGCATTTTTGCGGTTCTTTTTCTATATTCGTATCATGGTGACAGGTCTGGCAGTCATCTTCAGCATACTCTTCGTGAGCCTCATGATTGAAGTTGAGTTTACCAAGTTCCGCGTGGTGGCATTTGCTGCAATAGCTGGTGTCAGGGAAGGAACGAATGTGTTCACGTACATAGTCTTTATCAAAGGACTCCGGGTGGCATGATCCGCAAGGAAGTGGTTCCTGATCGCTGGTTTCACGTTCGTGGTGGCATTTCTCGCAGGGGATTGCATAGTCCCGGTGGTGGCGAATATGTGTAAAAATAACTTTGCCGCCACTGTTCTTAAATAAAATCCGGACTGGCATCTTCTCTTTTTTTTCAGGCGTGACATATCCGGCAACAGTCAGCCCGAAGAGAATGGTAAGTATAACAATAATGGGGAGAAATTTTTTGCGCACCGAAATGATCCTTACTTTGTGTAACAATATTAAGTGGATATTGTATACTTAATGTGGAGGAATTTGTCTAGTCATAAAATCTTATCCCGTTAAAAGATGAAAGTATTTCCTAAAATTTAGTGAGAGATTTTACACACTATAATGCATTGATATTGCGGTTTTTTTATTGCTGCTTCATGAGCATATATAAGTCAGTGTTTTTTGTTTTGATTTGTTGTTTTTTCAGATTATACTTTCTAAACAAATTAATTAATCAATTTGATATCTTAGTTTCATAAATTACTTTTTACTGTGACCTGATAGACACATTCTGCTGATAAGTATCCCATTTGAAACGGGCGTGGTTCCCAATTCAGAATTCAAAACTAACTATCAGGAGAAAGTGATGAGATTTTCCAACAAATTAAGGTTATTGATTGTCTGTATGGTCTGCGTCATGATCGTGGCCGCGGCACCTGCATACGCCAAGGACAAAACGGTCCGCGTATACAAAGGCAATCCTGCCAAGTACGTATTTCTCTTTATTGGTGATGGTATGGGGCTGCCCCAGAAAGGAGCTACCGAGGCATTCACGGGCAAACAGCTTGCTATGAACAGCTTCCCCGCACAAGGAATGACCACCACTTATGCAGCAGACAGGTTCATTACCGGTTCCGCTGCTTCCGCTACATCTCTTGCCAGCGGTCAGAAAACAAATATCGGTATGCTCGGTATGGCTCCCAACCAGATGCATGTAAAATCCATTGCTGAAATGGCTAAAGCAGAAGGCAAGAAAGTCGGTATCGTATCAAGCGTATCTATTGACCACGCAACTCCAGCTGCTTTCTATGCCCATGTTCCCACCCGCGGTCAGTACTATGATATCGATGTTGCCCTCTCCGAGAGTAATTTTGATTTCTTCGGCGGTGGAGGTTTGAAAGACATCAACAACAAGAAAAAGAATTCCAAGAACTTTAAAGGGAACGCTCTCGATCTGATTCAAAAAGCCGGTTATAAAGTAGTTACTGATAAAGAAGAATTTATGGCGCTTAAGCCTGCCGACGGTAAGGTTATTTCATGGAACGCATGGCTGCAGGATTCCAAAGCTCTCCCTTATGCTATGGATATGCGTCCTCAGGATATCACTCTTCCTGAATTTACTGCCAAGGCAATTGAAATGCTCGACAATCCTGAAGGATTTTTCCTGATGGTTGAAGGTGGTAAAATTGACTGGGCCTGTCACGCTAACGATGCAACCGCTTTCATCAAGAATACCATTTCTTTTGATGATTCCATTAAAAAAGCAGTGGAATTTGCTAAAAAACACCCCAAAGAAACACTCATTGTTGTTACCGGGGACCACGAATGTGGTGGCTTGACCCTTGGCTTCGCAGGCACCAAGTACAGCTCTTACTACGATGCGCTCAAGAATCAGTCTATTTCCTTCCAGCAGTTTTCCGATGATATCGTTAAGCTCTGGAAAGAAGAGCATAAAGGGAACGCAAGCTTTGAATCTTTCCAGCCTACCATTACCCATTTCTTCGGTCTTGAGTTTGCTGGTGATGCCAGGAAGAATCCCCTTGTCGTAAAAGGCTATCAGCTTGCCATGCTCAAAGATGCTTATGAGCGCACTATGAAAGGTGAAGTGGATTCCAATGATCCGGAACTTTACAATCTCTACGGCGGTTACGATCCTTTAACCGTGACGATCACACATATCCTTAATAACAATGCCGGTCTTGGCTGGACTTCATACAAACATACCGGTGTTCCGGTGGCAACTTCCGCCATGGGTGTCGGTTCATCTTCATTTAACGGATATTATGATAACGTTGATGTTGCATACAAAATTATGTCTATCATGGGTATGATTCCTAAAGTACATGCCGCAATCAACAACACAGAGT